>JBDHXL010000004.1:0-121761 GCA_039810685.1 Pedobacter sp.
GCACTGGCTCCAACAGCAGCGCTTAACACCGAACTGCAAAAAGAATATCAGAAAGAGTTTTACGGCGAAGGCCAAATCTTCTATTTCTACAAGCGCAGAAACATTACTTCGGTACCTAAAGCTTCGGCAGCATCGGGCAATATTACCATCAATTATATCGTTCCGCTACCGCTTTCAGAAACTCAATATCGTTAAACCTTAACTAAACGAGACATGAAAAAAACATTTTTAAATATCTTACTTGTAGGTAGCTTAGCTGCTTTATCATCTTGCGAAAAAGGACTAGAAACCTACAGTGCTACACCTGCTATCTATTTTAACGAGGCAGCCAGGCTTCCTGCCTATGTTGGCGAACCTATTAAAGATTCGACCCTATTATCTTTTAGTTTACTAAAAGAACAAGAAACCATTGTAAACATGGTAATTGCCACAACGGGTGCAAGCAGCAATGTTGATAGGCCATATCGCTTAGAGGTAAACCCCAATTCGACCGCTATTGCAGGTCAACACTATGAGCTGTTGAGCAGCAACTTCAGCATTAAAAAGAACAAAACTACTGATACGGTGAAAATTAAGTTCTTTAGAACGCCTGAAATGCAAATCAATCAGTTTTTGTTGAGCTTTGATTTGAAGACCAATGAAAACTTCAATACGGCCATGAGTCATAAAACACAAAACAATGGGACTGTGCATTCATACATCAATTACCGTTGGTGGGTTGACGATTTGGCAAAGAAACCTGCACGTTGGCTAGATGCTTACCTAGGTACATTCTCGCAGAAAAAACTAAAGCTGATGATTGACGTTTTGGGTGCTGACCCGGCTTATATGAATACCTCTATTTCTATTGGTGAATTGGTAGCCTACGGCAAATACATGCAGCGTTACCTCAACGAACAAGAAGCTGCCGGCAATATCATTTATGAGGCCGACAATGTCACCAAAATGGTGATGGGAGCTTATGTCCAATAGCTTATGACCTTAAAAAACGAATAATCGACATGAAAAAAATATTTAAACACAGCATACAAAACCTTCTCTTGGTAGCCGTGTTGTTTGCCGCTTGTAAAAAAGACAAGGGCAATTACAACTACAAAGCCATCAACGAGATGCAGGCCGTAGAGAATTTGCCCGATGTGGTAGAGGCTATATACGGTAAACAATTGGTAATAGACCCGGTAGTTAAATTTAGTTTAGACCCTAATTTTGATACCAATAAATATAGCTACGAGTGGTCTTATATTGGTCCCAATGGTCTAGGTGGCTCCAAACTATTTATTTTGGCCACCACACAAAAACTAGACATACTCACTAATCTAGCTGCTGGCAACTACGCAGCCTATTACTGCGTTACCGACAAAGCTACGGGTGTAAAATATCGTAAAGACTTTACACTTAAAGTAAGTAATGAAATTAACGAAGGCTGGATCTTAATGTGCGATGTGAATAACACCGCAAGGGTAGATATACTTTCTAAAAAATCGGATGCAACTTTTGAGCTGATACCCGATTTATTGCACCAAGTGGGCTCAGACTTGCAATTAAAAGGCAAACCCGTAATGACTTACACTTACAATACCGGTTTACTTTTGGGACCTGACAAGATTAGTTACGGCTTGTATTTTGGAACCGACCAAGGCACTACAAAGGTTGACCCTAACACGTTCAAATGGACTCCCACCATGACCCTCAACTACGAGATGTACGGAGCTGTACCTACAGGTTTTTATGCTGATTTGATGCAGCAAAGAAGCAATAATGCTGCCTATATGATTGGTAAAGGCAATGCATATTTCTATTATCGTACTCTCAATATCTATTATGCTACCCCAATCAATTATATTTCAGCCGAGCAAAGTAGTTTTGAAGTAGCACCATTTATTGCCGGCAACCACGCAATCATTGGTGGTGCACATGCCATTTTCTACGACAAAACCAACAAACGTTTTGTAAAACACAACGGAGAGGCTGCCACCTGTGTTACCCTACCTGACCCGGTAGGTCCAGCCAAGAAATTCAGTTTCAGTACAGGCATGGATTTGGTTTTTATGAAATGGGTACCTTTTAACGGTGGCGAAGTATTTGCTGTGCTAAAAGACTCTAATAACAAAAAATATTTAGCCCGTTTCAACAGTGCCAACTTGGTTCAATCCTATTACGACGAGATTGTGGGAACCGATATTGCTAATGCCGATAAATTTGCTTTTAGTCCTGATTTAGGATACATTTTCTACAACGTTGGATCAAAAGTTTATGAGTACGACATGAATTATAAAACCAGTAAACTCATGCTCGACTATGGCAGTAAAAGTATCAGCTACATGAAATTTTACGATTTTAAAGCAACCAGCAAATACACCGGCTCCAACAAGCTGATGATTGGACTTGTGGACGGCACCAAAGCCGAAGGTACTAACGGATCATTAGAAATTTTTACCGTACCGCCAGTAAACGGAGATTTGGTGTTGGCCGATAGCTTTAGTGGTTTTGGAAAAATAAAAGACATCACCTATAGAGAAAGATAATATTTATTAAGATCCGCGAGGCTGTCTAAGAAGGCAAAACTTGGAAAAATCTCATCCAAAGGTAATTTAGCTAAGATATGTCACATATTTAGAAATGACCAATGCCTTTTTGGACAGCCTCATTTTTTTAAAAAAATACATAAAAAACAAACATGAAAATTAGAGCAATTGCAATTGCAACACTCGTAGCTGGCAGTTTTGCCGGATACGCACAAAAAGCCGTTAAGGTAAATGGCCAAATAGAAAGTGGCAACAAAACCGTTAAACTTTATGCCGTTAAAGAAGGAAAAATTGAGGAGATAGCCAGTGCCGTGCCACAAAACAAGAAATTTGGCTTTCTATTTTATCCTAAATACGAAGGCTTTTATGTAATTGGTACGGGCAATACCGCATCACCAAGCGACAACTATAACTTCTATTTTAAAGGTGGCGAACAATTGGATCTTACCCTAAAAGAAAATACCTACGTACTTAACGGCACATTGAACTCGAAAGAAAACCAGATTATGAAACAATGGCAAGAACTTACCCAGCCCATTTATCAGAAATCTATAAATTTCTTTAGAATACAAAGTACATTTTTAGACTACTTCCCCGAGCAAGAGGCAATTGTAGCCAAGTCCAAAACTTTCTTGAAAGATAAAAAATCGGGTAATCCGAAATTCGACAAAGCTATTGGCCATTTTATGGAGATGGATTTAATTACCTACGCCAGCAATTTCCTGAATACACCACGTAGTGCACACCCCAGCATTGAAGAGCTGAGTGATTATTACGCAAGTATCAACACCAAAAACATCAGCAAAACTACCGACCAAATTTATACCTACCCTTGGGGTTTGCGTAGCCTTAGCGGTTTGTTAATGATTAATATGCGCCAAGATAAAAAAGCCTTTAAACCCGGTTTAGAAGGACAAAAAATACGAATGGAATATCTAGTTAACGACACCCTAAAAGGAGATTTGGCACTCAACTACCTTGCTGGTCTAAAAAACTACGACGATTATCAAGCCGGTTTTAGCATTTTTGGAAAATATATACTTACCAAAAGTCAGAAAGACCGTGCCGAAGCTATCATGTCGCCGCTTTTGACTTATAAGCCCGGTACAGATGGTCTAGCTTTCAGTTTTCCGGACAAAAACGGCAAAACCATTACTTTTGCCAGCTTACGTGGCAAGGTAGTGCTGGTTGATGTTTGGGCTACTTGGTGCGGTCCTTGCCGTGCAGAGTTCCCATATTTAAAACAGCTTGAGAAAGATGTAGAGGGTCAGCCTATTCAAATTGTTAGTATCAGTACCGATGCTGAAAAAGACAAAGAAAAATGGTTAAAAATGATTAAAGATGAAAATTTAGGAGGCCTACAACTCTATGCCGGCCAAAACAATGAGTTTTCAAGACATTACAAGGTCAATACCATCCCACGTTTCTTAGTATTCGACAAAAATGGAAAAATTGTGAGTGTTGATGCACCTCGCCCATCCAACCCTAAACTAAAAGATTTATTGTTGGCAGAAGCTGCAAAATAACATTCCATAAAAATGTCTGAGGGAGCAAACAGGTTTTGCTCCCCATTTCACACAAAATTTATTATCAATTACAAAAAATGAGCGTACAAAAATACGTGCTTACAGCTCTTTTATTGACCATACAAAGCTGGGCATTTTCTCAAAAACCCCTTGCAGTAATACCCTTTGAGGAAGTACACAATTCAATTATCCTTAAAATAAAACTCAACAACAGTCCTCGGGTATTGCGCTTGCTATTTGATACCGGAGCAAACGGTATGGCACTCGGAAAAGACCTAGCAGACAGTATTGGTATTGTTGCAAATAGAGAAAGTACAGCATCAGTAGTAGGTGGCCACCAAGATATTAGTATTTCCGAAGGTAATACCGTACATTTCGAAAATGGTTTTGAATTTAAAAATCAAAGTATTGCTATTTTCCCTAAACTTTCAAAAGGATTTGACGGCCTTATCGGGAATATCATTACAAGACATTACGTCGTGCAGGTTGATTTCAACAAATATGAACTATCGCTTTATGATTTTGACCAATATCAGCCCGACAAATCGGCAAAGGTTGTACCTATTAGTGGTTCAACAGGCCTTTTCATCATTCCGGGCAACCTAGAGATTGTGCAAGGAAAATCCTATCCGGGCAATTTTGTATTTGACACCGGAGCTGGCTACAACCTAATCTGTTTCAGACCTTTTGTTCGGCAAAACCGACTTTTGGTAAGTGGTTTCAAATCCGATTATCATGCCTCAACCATCAGTATGGGCATGTCCACTCCTACTTTCAACGGTAAAGCACAAGCATTTTCATTTGCAAATACAGCTACACTTAAACAGCTTCCGGTAACATTAATGGCCGGAGGTGGACAAAGTGAAAATTGGAATCCGGGCTTTGACGGTTCAATAGGCATGGGTATCATATCTAGGTATAATTTTGCCATCAACCTCAAAAAGAAAGAAATTTATTTACAAGCCAACCACAGCCACAACTACCCCCAAGCATTTATTGTGGATAGTTACCTTTTAGGCTTTAATACAAAAGCTGAACTTGAGATACAAAGCCCAATCAAAGCAGTGAAAGAAGGCAGCCATGATTTGCCCAAAGGCACCAAAATTATCCGTATAAACGGTATAGACGCCAAAACAATTAGAACATCGACAAAGGCACTTGAAAAAATTACTTCTATAGCCGAAACCGAGGCCATAGAATTGACGTATCAATCGGCAAATGGACCACAAAAAATCCAGCTGAGATAAAACGTTGTAAAGGTATCCAACGATGGATGTTGTTGGAAATTTAGGTTAATTAATAAATGATTCGGATGCCCCAAAAGTATGCCCAAATCGGCTATCAACAATAGCCCTTTAAAGCAGCTTTAAGGCATCCGTTTTTTTTATTGGTTGTTTTACATCAAATAGGCTGATGTTGTATTAAGCACAAAAAAAAACCGTTAAAAGCGGTGTTAAACTATATTATAATGCTTTATTGCTACAATTTAGTTACCCGTAGGGTCCAAGCTTCCGGGCCTTCTTCCAAATACTCCCATTTAAAAGGCACCTTGCTTTCTGCCTCTATTTGGTAATACAAAGGCTTAGGATCATGATCATTCGTAAACTCAAAGGCCTCGCCGGGTTTTAGCTCGTCAAATGACTGAAAAACCATGTCATGACGTTTTGCCGGAGGGAAGGGACGAGCGTCAAAAGCTTTTACCAGCAATACCTCGCCTAGTTCCAACACCTCATCGGCTACAAGTTTTGTTACATGCACCAAATACTCACCAGGCACTTCTTTCAATACTTTCCAATTAAACTGCGTTTTAAACTTACTTTCAAAAATATTTCTAATTTCAGCAGGTTCTGTAGCAGCAATAAGCTCCATCACCTGTCCTTTTTTCATCATCCCAAAGCGATGAAAAACCACATGTTTCCAATCTTTATCATTCACTTTTCGTAAGTCCATCATAGTAGAAATGCCACTAAAATCGCGACCTTGCGAAGCTTCAGTACGGGTAACTTTCACCTTCCAATCACGACCACCACGGTTCAAATATTCCCAACCTACCACATCACCATGTATAGATCGAAACTCATAAAACAAGGGCAAAGGATCGTGATCATTGATAAAGATAAAACTACTCCCAACAGGCAATTCATTGAACATTTTCAGGAGGGTTTCATGACGTTGCATGGGCACAAAAACACGAACATCCAACTCGGGGATTGATTGATTATTTAAATCCATTTTCAAGCTAATTTATAAATATAGATAAGACTTCAAAGCTACACAGTTCTAAATACCTATAGGTCTTTATTTTGTAAATTTAACTGAAAAATCAATTGAGTAAGCAAGTAAATATAGCACGAAAAAGCAAAGAAATACACCAACAATAAAAACAAATTTTTTACACTAAGTAGATATTAAAGAACAAACAATTTAATTAAACATTGTATACAAAAAATAATTCAGCAATAGAGAAGTTGTACAAAGAACAAGCACATTTTTATACTTTCTTCACGACAAAAACTCATAAAGCAAACCTGTAAAAATTAGAAAAAAGGAAGCAAAGGTTAAACAATCGGCATACAATTCTTAAAAAATAGCAGATTTACGAGCAAAAAAATTGCAGTAATTAGTGTAGATAATTTTTACATTTTTTTACTGTATATTAGTCACCTTAAACAAGCACTTATATCGAATAAAAACAACAAAAATACAGCTTAAATTATTAATCTCATTCTAGAATAAATAATCATATTAACATTTATATATCAACATATTACACACTTTAAATAAACCTTAATTTAAAATAAAAAATCATTTACTTAAACACATATAGCTAATATTTTTAGCACACACCAATAACCATCCCACAAATAAACTTTTATAAATTGAAAATCAGAATACTTACATCTATTATATTAAGTTTAACTTTTTTAAAGGTTTCGGGTCAATTTTTTGATGAAAGCCAAAGCCCACTTCGTGTAAAATGGCACTACATCAACCATCAAGGCTTCAAAATCATCTTCCCCTCCCCTATCGAAAAAGATGCTCAACGAATGGCCAATACCTTCAGCTATATCTACCCTCGGCTAGCCAGCGACCTACAACTACATAAAACCGACTACCCTGTTATACTACAAAACCAAGGAACCAGCGCTAACGGCTTTGTACAATTAGCTCCAAAAAAATCACAATTTTACACTATCTCTCCTCAAAATTTCGACAGTCAGGATTGGCTAAACAACTTGGCTGTTCATGAACTTAGACACGTAGCCCAGTACCAAAAAATTTTAGGTCCAAGCAATTTCCCTTTGTCCGATCGACTGCGATTTGCCTACTTGGGTATCAGTACGCCTTTGTGGTTTTTGGAAGGCGACGCCGTCTTAACCGAGACCAAAAAAACAAATGCCGGCAGAGGCCGACAGCCTTCATGGATTATGCCTTTTCGTACCCAACTATTAAGCGGTAAAACTCCGTCCTACTCGAAAGCATATTTCGGTTCGGAACGTAGCGTTGAGGTGGGCTACTACCAGCTCGGTTACTTGCTCAATGCACAACTGCATAATACACTTGGAGAAGCGGCCAGCAACAAACTGATGACCGAACTTGCCAAACCCAAAATTGTTCCCTATCCATTTTCGCAAAGCCTGAAAAAACTGAGTGGAAAAAGCACTCGGCAATTTTATTTGCAAACGGTAAAACAACTGCAAGTGGCATGGCAAGCACAAGCCGACAGCACACCGCACATTTCTTACACAGCTATTAACCGCCCCCATCAATATGAAAGCAATTATCTTTTCCCTGTACAAACCGAGCAAGGCGACCTTTTAGCCCTAAAACAAAGTAAAAAAAGAAGTCCCTGCCTAGTTAGGATAAGCCCCAAGGGTAAGGAAGAAGTACTGATTAATATCGGATACCAAGAAGAACCTTGGTTTAGTTATGCCAATGGAAAAATTGTTTGGGACGAATTTCGTGCCGATGCCCGTTACAAACAGCGTAGCTATAATGTTGTTTGCAGCTACAACCTACTTACAGGCGAAAAAACACAGCTGAGCCATAAAAACCGCTTGTTTGCTCCACGACTATCGGCAGACGGCTCTAAAATTATAGCCGTTAACATTAATTGGGATAACAAAGCCGAATTACAAATCTTAGATAGCCAAACCGGACATACCATCAGCAGCATCAAAAATCCGGAAAATTTCCATTTGCAAGCTCCTGCTTTTGACGAGCAGGGCGATAAAATAACTTGGATATCAGTTTGCGAAGAAGGCAAAAGCTTATGGCTTGCACAAGGCGCACATAAACGCCAGCTGATTAGCAATACCCGTCAGCAAATTGATAAGCCAATTTTTCGTGGCGACAAAATCATTTTTAACGCCCATTACAACGGATTGGACAATATTTACCAAATAGACACCGCCACTCTGGAAGTAAAAGCATTGAGTGCTGCAAAATTCGGTGCCTTCAACGCCAGTATCAGTACAGATGGGCAGCAAATGTTTTTCAACAATTACGATATTTCGGGTTACAACATTGCAAGCGATTACATCAATGAAAAAGCTATCGGCCAAAATCACTTTGTAAACTTTGTTGCATCACAAAAATCGAACGAAAATATTTTTGAGCAAATACCCGATAGCACATTTCAATCAAAACCCTATCGAGCATTTAGCCATACCATCAATTTCCATAGTATTGTGCCGCTTACCGACGAACCCGGCGAGAAATGGGGCTTACAATTACAATCAGACGATTTATTGAACACCACCAGTATTCGATTGGCAAGTAGCTACCTCAGCTCATTGGGCAGATGGACACACGAAGCCCAACTCAGCTACAAAGCGCTGTACCCTATTATTGACTTAGCTTACCTCAACCGCCCACGAGCCGGCTATTATCGCTTTGGCAAGCAATTGCACCATGCCCAGTGGCGAGAGGATGTTTTCAGCCTAAAATTATCCGTTCCGCTCAGCATCAACCATTTTGACAGGCAATGGACTTGGAAGGCCGATTTGAGCACTTATTTGGTAAACCGACATTTTGAAGCTTCAGAGAAAGGCAAATTGATAGAAACCGTACGTTTTCCGATGAGCTACCGATTGGCATTTGGACAAAGCAGCCGAAAGGCCGAACGAGACATTGCACCGCCTTGGGCACAACAATTTGAGTTCAACTACCAAAGTTTTCCGTTTGATAGCAATCGGTCGGGCGAGCTCTTTTCGATACAAAGCTATTTTTATTTTCCGGGTCTATTGGCCAATCACAGTTTTTTAGCCTCGTTTCAATACCAACACCTCAGCAAAAACTTTGCTGGTAGCCTAGCTATCGATCCTGTTTATGGTTATTACCAAATCAAAGCCTTATCACCTCTCATAAACAATCTCCGATTGCATTATCGTTTTCCGCTACTTTTTAACGATTGGGAGCTGGGATCAATTGCCTACATCCGCAACCTTAAAGCCGGGCTATTTTGCCATTATGAAAACATCGGTCATGATAAAATGGCCAAAGCGCCCAAAAGTTTCGGGCTGGAACTTAGCAGCGATATGAACCTGCTACGTTACACCCCTATTGCAACACTTGGTACTCGATTAATTTTTGTAAACAAAATATACCAACAAAAACCTATCTTCGAACTATTATTTAATTATTTCTTTTAGATATGTCATTTAAAACCATAAGTATTATAGCCATAACTGCATTACTCACCATTTTTTTGATGGCCAACAACGATGCGGTAGAGTTTAATTTCTTAATTGGACAACCTGTAAAATTCTCAAAACTGATTGTTATTGGGGCCTGTATTTTTATTGGTTTTATTTTGGGCTACATTGCCGGGCGACCTCGCAAAACTTATAGCAGCTATGATGATGCCATAAGCAACAACACCGACCAAACAGAACCAAAAATGAGCGATGAAGATCGCGATTATATCAACTAATAGCTGTGTCAGCAATAATTACAAAGCTATTACAAACAAGATAATCAATTGTTTGTCAACGATATAAACCCATATCAAACAAATCTAAAAGTAAAATAATTTTGATTTAGAAATAAATACTACTAATTTGGTAGTCAATTTAGCGCTATGCTAATTTCACTTTATTTTTTAACCAACATTTTACAACATGGATTTACAAGAAACCCATTATGCAATGCCGCGAATTGGCGACAAAGCTCCAGATTTTGAAGCCATCACCACTACCGGCAACCTAAAACTATCCGACTACAACAAAGACAGTTGGGTATTGTTATTTTCTCACCCTGCCGATTTTACCCCGGTTTGTACAACCGAGATGAGTGGTTTTGCTACCGAAGGCGATTTCTTTGCCCAACACAACACCAAACTAATCGGTTTGAGCATTGACAGTATTTTCTCGCATATTGCTTGGGCCAACACCGTAGATGAAAAAACAGGCGTACTTTTCAACTTCCCTATCATTGCCGACCTTGATATGAAAGTAGCCAAATTATACGGTATGTTGCAACCCGGCGAAAGCGAAACCGCAACAGTACGTGCCGTATTTTTTATCGATCCTAGCGGAAAAATTCGATTAATCATGTACTATCCGCTAAATGTAGGCCGTAATATGGACGAAATTAAACGTTGTTTGCTTGCACTACAAACCACCGACAAAAACCAAGTAGCCACTCCTTTAAACTGGCAACCCGGCGACAAAGTAATTGTTGGTGCACCCAAAACCCTTGAAGGCCTAGCCGAACGTAAGAAAGACCAGAGCCTAGAAAAAGTGGATTGGTTTTTAGCAAAAAAATCGCTTTAAAAAAACATTTATACACAAATATTCAAAACGCAGGTATCATCCAACATGGTACCTGCGTTTTTTTTCGGCACTTGCTTTGCTTAAACCCTATATTTGTAATTCCCAACATTTGATGTAATGAAAAAAGGACTTATCATTTTCGCAGTCTCACTGCTTGTACTGGTATCGGCAGTGGCCGCTATCCCCTTATTGTTCAAAGATAAAATTGTGAACAAAGTTAAAATATTGATTAACGACAATTTAAACGCCAAGGTTGATTTTAAAGATTTTGATCTCAGTTTAATCAGCAGTTTTCCCAAAATGGGACTTCGTTTAAACGAGCTGAGTGTTGTAGGTGTTGACAGCTTTGCCAAAGACACACTGGCCAATATCAAAGAGCTACAACTCAACCTCAATCTCATGAGTGTCATCAAGGGTGAGAATTACGAGATAAATTCCGTTTACCTAGATCAAGCCCATATATTGGCCAAAGTACTAAAGAGCGGCAAAGCCAATTGGGACATCATGAAACCCGACACCAGTGCTAGCCCTAGCACCGAACCATCAAGCTTTAAAGCCGCACTAAAAAAATACGAAATCAAAAACAGTGAAATTGTGTATGACGATGCTTCGTTAAACTTTTACCTCAAAGCAAAGCAGCTCAACCATACCGGAAAAGGAGATTTTACACAAGATATTTTTTCGTTGAAAACCCAATCTGACATCGAAAAATTGACTCTCAAATACGGTGGTATCCCCTACCTGAATGAAGTGAGCCTAGACGCCGAACTGCCTTTGGACATGGACATGAAACAAATGAAATTTAGTTTCGGCGAAAACAAAATAAAGCTTAACGAACTTATTT
Source organism: Pedobacter sp. (assembly GCA_039810685.1). GTDB lineage: Bacteria > Bacteroidota > Bacteroidia > Sphingobacteriales > Sphingobacteriaceae > Pedobacter. The sequence continues at coordinate 11,672 of JBDHXL010000004.1, forward strand.
TGAGTGCTGTTGGATATTTTGCCATGCCCAATGAAACCGACAAAGTGATGGACTTGAAATTTAATGCTCAACAATCAGACCTCAAGAATTTCCTATCCCTCATACCCGCCATTTACGCAGCTAATTTCAAAGATCTTACTGCCGAAGGAAAATTTGCAGTAGAAGGCTCAGTAAAAGGTACCTACAACGAAAAATCTATCCCCGCTTTCAACATCAACCTCAATGTTGCCAATGGCAAAATCAAATACCCATCACTTCCGTCAGCCATCAACAACATACAGGTAAAAGCCACAGTGAGCAACCCCGATGGTGTAATGGATCATACCCAAGTGGATATTCCGGCCTTTCACCTCGAGTTTGGCCAAGCCCCGCTTGATGGGCGTTTCTTGCTAAAAAATCCCATGAGCGACCCATTTGTTGATTTTGCACTAAAAGGCAATTTAGATTTAAAACAGCTCACCACCATTTTCCCACTCAAAGACATGACCCTATCGGGCAATATCTTGGCAGATGTTAGTGCTGCTGGTCGCAAATCGTCGATTGACAAAGGTGCTTACCAAGATTTTAAAGCAAGCGGACAGATGCAAGCTAGCAATTTTGTGTATTCGGGTAAAAATGTAGCCTTACCTGTTAGTATCCCCTCTGCCAAAATGTTGGTAAGCCCTAAAAATATTACCCTAAGTAATTTTAACGCAAAAATTGGCAAAAGCGATTTTTCTGCAAATGGTGCTTTGAACAATTATTTGAACTATTTTTTCAAAAAAAACCAATTGTTGCAAGGTACATTTAATGTCAACTCTAACTTGGTTGAAGTAAATGAACTAATGAGTATGAGCGGCAGTACGGAGAATGAAACACAAAAAGAAAGTACTAGCCTATCGGTTTTTGAAGTACCCGGCAACATCAACTTCACCATGAACATGCGTGCCAACAAAGTAAAATACGACAATTACGATATCAGCAACGCACACGGTGCACTACAAATAAAAGACAAAACCATATATTTCAAAGACATGGCATTAGGAATGTTGGGGGGTACAATTGCCATGAACGGCTCATACGCCACTTTAGATGCGAAGAAACCTAAGGTTGATGTTAGCTTTGGACTACAAAAAATAGATATACAGCAAGCTTTCAAAACTTTTAATACGGTAAAACTTTTGGCCCCGATAGCTCAATATGCTCAAGGGATTTTTTCTACTCAATTGAAATTCAATGCTGACTTGGATGATAAAATGATGCCGATTTATTCGAGTATCAACGCCGAAGGATTGGCCAATATTGTACAGGCCATAGTGGACGGTTTTGAGCCTATCAATAATTTGGCTGCAACATTGGGCACCAAAGAATTGAAGCGCATTGAGGTAAAAGACCTGAAAACCAAATTCCATATTGCCAACGGGAGACTTAATGTTGCACCATTCAATCTAAAAGTAAAAGGGATTAACATGAATATCCAAGGCTCTAACGGGCTCGACAAAAGTATCGACTATAATTTACTCTTAAATGTACCACGTGCTATTCTAGGCAGCAAGGCCAACGATATGGCCAACCAAGCACTTGCCAGCCTAAACAGCAAAATTGGCAGTAATGTTAGTTTGGGTGAGACCATAAAAGTAAACGCAGTAATGGGTGGCACCTTTCTTAAACCAAGCCTGAAACTAAAATACGGAGCAGGAGACCAAGTAAACGTGAAAGACCAAGCCAAAACTATGGTAAACCAAGTTGTACAAGAGAAAAAAGCCGAACTTGAAACCAAAGCCAAGGAACAAGTGGATACGCTGAAGAAAAAGGCTACCGAGAAAATTACCTCCGAAATAAACAACAAACTAAAAGGTCTTTTTCAGAAGAAAAATTAGATAAAAATCAAAAATGTAACCAAAAAAAGCCTTGCTAAATATTTAGCAAGGCTTTTTTTGGTTACAAACAACAATAAACATTATAAAATTCAATTTTTTCATATTTATTTTAGTAAAATCTACCATAATGCTATTTTTTATTACATTAAAAATGATTTTTAACTATATATTTTAATTTTATTATTATTTTTTTGTGTTTTATTTTAATATTTGCAAAATAAAACAATTAAATATTAATTTATTTAAATAATTACCCGCAAAAATGAAGAAAATACTCCCTTTTTCGGCACTAAGTATTATCGTTATACTGGCCTTAATCAATCCTATTGCAAACATTACCGGATCTAACCAAACAAATTTCGATACAGGTGATACGGCATGGATACTGATGTCGGCCGCACTGGTATTACTGATGACACCCGGCTTGGCTTTTTTCTATGGGGGCATGGTTCGAAAAAAGAATGTCATTTCTACCATGTTGCAAAGTTTTGTTTGTATGGGGCTCATCACCATTATATGGGTAGTGTTTGGGTTTAGTCTTGCTTTTGGCGAAGATATTGGTGGTATTATTGGTAATCCTTCTACATTTTATATGATGAAGGGCTTATTGGATAAAAGTGCTTGGCCTAGTATGCCCACTGTACCTATTGTACTTTTTGCATTTTTTCAACTAAAATTTGCAGTAATAACACCTGCACTTATTACCGGAGCATTTGCCGAGCGTATTAAGTTCAACGCCTATCTTTTATTCATCTGCTTATTCGTAATACTAATCTACACTCCCCTAGCACATGCTACTTGGCATCCCGAAGGGCTGCTAGCCGCTTATGGTGTGCTTGATTTTGCTGGTGGTACAGTGGTGCACATGTCGGCAGGCTGGGCCGCCTTGGCTTCTGCTCTTTACCTTGGCAAACGTACAGAACAATCACATACCCCAGCTCGTATTAGCTATGTTATGTTAGGCACCGGACTACTTTGGTTTGGATGGTTCGGTTTCAATGCCGGATCGGCCGGAGGCGCCAATCTTTTGGCAGCATCAGCTCTTGCTACAACAACTACCGCGTCGGCAGCTGCAGCTATGGCCTGGTTATTTTTTGACATGCTTAGAGGCCGAAAACCCTCTGCAATGGGCACCTGCATTGGTGCAGTGGTTGGTTTGGTTGCCATAACACCCGCAGCAGGCTTTGTTAGCATACCCCACTCTTTGGTAATTGGTGTAGTTGCTGCTGTTGTTAGCAATTTGGTGGTACTATGGCGAGCCAAAAAAGATATTGATGATACCCTAGATGTTTTCCCATGCCACGGGGTTGGCGGTATGGTGGGTATGCTTTTGACCGCTGTATTTGCTCACAACTCGGTTAACCCGGCCGTGGTTGATAACGGTTTGTTTTTTGGTGAAACCAAACTATTTGTGGTACACTTAGTTGCGCTGATAGCCACATCAGCCTTTGCGTTTTTTGGATCTTTACTCTTACTCAAACTAACTGATTATATCGCCCCATTAAGAGTAAACGAAGAAGAAGAACGCATTGGGCTTGATGCTAGCCAGCACGACGAAGAATTGTAATATTTATACTTGGCCTTGGCCTTGGCAAGGCCAAGTATAAATAATGCTGTAAATAAACAAATTTGAAACTGGATACAACCTTACATCAAAGGATACTATTGATCTCAATTACAACCACAGCCATTACTTTCATTTGATGAACTTACTCCCATAAATTTTAGTAAACGATCAAGCATACACCATTTAGTGATACCAAATTGAAATAAATTTACACCAACAAACACAGCAAGCCACATCCAGTTGTAGTTTACAAAATGCATCAACAAAATTGATAGCAATATCATCGCACCTGCTATTATTCTGATATATCTTTCTCTTGTCATGATTTAATGATTAGTGTGTTTTGTAATTGGCAATACCGCCAAATGAATTCTACTTTTAGTTTCGCAAGCAAGATTAATCTTGTCCACTTCTTCAAAAATCTTACTGATGGTATTTGATTTTACAAAAGCAAAAAATAACAAAGAATCCACTTCGTTTAATGAACCTCCAAACCAATTGTTGGTGTCATTTTCTTGTTTGCTATTCCGAAAACCAATAACCGAATTGTAGGAATAGGCTTGCACATTACTTGTTTCCAACACGTTTTTCACCTTCTCTTCAAAGGCTTTAACTGCTGTAATTACTAATAATTCCATAACTATATTTTTTTTAAAATTGAGATGGGGCTACTCGACTATAAGTGTAGTATAAGCCCCATCAATTAATCTAGTTTTTATTCTCCCATTTTTTTCGTTCTGCAACATAGTAGATTAAAGGCACTACCAACAAGGTAAGCAGAGTAGAAACAATAGCTCCCGCTACCAAAGAAATAGCCAATCCTTGAAAAATTGGATCAAAAAGAATGATTGAGGCTCCGATAACTACTGCACCCGTTGTCAATAATATTGGGGTAGTCCTAACTGCACCGGCATCTATAATAGCCTCTTTTAAAGCCGCTCCTTCACGCAATCTTATTTCAATAAAATCTATCAGCAATACCGAGTTTCTGACCATGACCCCGGCTAGAGCTATCAAACCAATAAAAGAAGTAGCTGTAAAATAAGAACCCAATAGCCAGTGACCAAAAACAACCCCTATAAGTGATAAAGGAATAGCTATCATCATGATAATTGGGGTTTTGAAATCTTGAAACCAACCCACTATCAACATATAAATCACAATCATCACTACCAAAAAGGCGATACCCAAATCTCTAAATACTTCCAAGGTTATCTGCCATTCACCATCCCATTTTATGGTAAAATTTTCTTCACTATCAGGCTGGCCCATATACAAATCACTTATCGAGTAACCTGTAGGCAGGTCTATTTCCTTCAACTTTTTTTCCATTCCTAAAATAGCATAAACAGGGCTTTCCAACTTTCCGGCCATATCAGCCATTACATACACCACCCTTTGTTGGTCTTTACGGCTAATACTTGGCTGTAAGGTTTCTTGCTCTACACGTACCAAATCTTTAATAGGTATCATTTTGCCATGCTGATTTTTAACACTCAAGTTTAGCAAATCTTCTAAATTGGCTTTTTCACTATCGTTAAGTGCCAGCACAATATTTACCGTACTAAAAGATGAGCTGTTGTGCAATTGTGATACCGGACGCTCCCTCAACAACTGGGTAATACTACCCACAATTTGCTGTGCAACTACACCATTAAGCATAGCTTTTTCTTTATCAACAACTAAACGATATTCTGTTTGAGGTGCTTCTACGCTCCAATCCACATCAACCACACCAGCCGTGTTTTTAAGTATATTCATCACCGAATCGGCAACACGTATTTGCAGCTTATAATCGGGACCATAGACTTCGCCCACTATGGTAGATAAAACGGGTGGGCCAGGAGGTACTTCTACCACTTTCACATTGGCCTGATGCTTGGATGCAATGTTCAGTATTCCTTCTCGAACTTGCTTTGCAATGTCGTGACTTTGTTTATCTCGGTCTCCTTTGTGTAAAAGGTTAACTTGTATATCAGCCATATTGCTTCCGCTACGCATATCATAATGACGTACCAGACCGTTGAAAGTAATCGGTGACGAAGCACCTACATAACTCTGATAATCGACCACTTCTGCCACTGTTTTAACATACTCAACAATTTCTTGACTTACTGCGGCGGTTCGTTCCAAAGTTGTACCCTCGGGCATATCTATCACTATCTGAAACTCATTTTTATTATCAAATGGCAGCATTTTTACAATTACCGAATTGGTAAAAAACATAGCCATAGATAGCACCAATAACGACAAGGTTGCCACCATAATGACCAAGCGTTTTTTGGAGTTATTCAAAAGCGGACGTTCCAAACGGTCGTAAATTCTGTAAATCCAATTGTCGCCTTTTGTTGCATGTGCATTAGTACTGTGTTTTTCTTTTTCTCGCAGCAAATGATAGCCTAAATAAGGGGTTATTGTCAGTGCGACAAACAGCGATAGCAGCATCGCTATCGAAGCGCCAATAGGCATCGGGCTCATATATGGTCCCATCATTCCAGACACAAAGGCCATAGGCAAAACCGCAGCAATTACCGTGAAAGTAGCTAAGATGGTGGGGTTTCCAACCTCATTGATAGCATATATAGCAGCATCTTTAAAAGGCAAACGTTTTGACTTAAAATGACGATGCATATTTTCGGCTATAATAATACTATCATCCACAACTATTCCGACTACAAAAACCAGAGCAAAAAGCGTGATACGGTTTAAAGTATAGCCCAATATGTAATAACTAAACAAGGTGAGTGCAAAAGTGAGCGGCACCGACAAGAACACCACTAAGCCGCCACGCCAACCCATAGCCAGCGTAACTAATACTGTTACGGCTATAATTGCAATCATCAAATGCAACAACAACTCGTTTACCTTATGCGAGGCCGTTTCGCCATAATTTCGGGTAATTTCAACCTTTACTTCATCAGGTACAATTTCTTTCTGCATTTGTGCCACTTTCTCCAAAATCTTCTCCGAAAGTTGCATCGCATCCGCCCCTTTCACTTTAGATACAGAAAGTGTTACTGCAGGGTAGTTGGACGGATTATCTTGGTAAGCTTTATTGAACTTACCGTAACCAAATGAGACGTAGCTGCCGGTTGTCCCGTAGCCATCTTCTATTTTAGCCACTTGTTTAAGATAAACAGGAGCGTTTTGGTGCACACCGACTATGAGTTGCTCTACATCAGCTTTTGTGGATAAAAAATCACCCGTGGTAACCAACAATTCTTTATCATTTTGCAGTAATGCACCCGATTGCATGGCCGCATTATTCGCCTCAATCATCTGCATAATACCCAACACATCCAACCCAGTTTGTTTTAATTTATCTCTATCCAATACTACTTTTATCTCTCGGTCTTTACCCCCAATGCTTTTTACGGCTGAAACATTCTTTATTTTCTTTATCTCTGCCGAAAGTTCTTGAGCTATTTGTCTGATTTGACCATCATTATAACTATCGCTCCATAATGTTAGCCCTAAAATAGGCACATCATCTATTGAACGACTTTTAATAAGAGGCATAGTGGCGCCTTGTGGTAGCAAATCAACATTTTTTAAAATCTCGTCATATAATTTAACATAAGAGCGCTCAATATCTTCACCTACATAATACTGAACAATAATCATTGCTTGACCATTCATGGCCTTGCTATGCAGATGTTCTACCCCTTTTATATTAGACAGTAATCTTTCTAAAGGTTTTAGCACCTTGCTTTCAACTTCGGCAGGACTAGCACCCGGAAAACCGACCATTACATCAACCATAGGGACATTTATTTGAGGATCTTCCTCTCGTGGTATCAGTGTGGAGCTATACACCCCAATCAGCATTAAGCCTATCATAAGTAGGATTGACAGCTTCGATTCGAGAAAAAAAGCCGCTATCTTACCCGAAATTCCATTTTTCATTTTCAATCTGTTTTGTTTTCCGATTAATTAATTTGTACAGTTGCACCGTTAAACAAGCGTCCGGTTGTGCTCAGCACATATTTTTCGCCCTGCACCAAGCCCGAGAGCACTTCAACATTTTCTGTGTCGGTTTTTCCGATACGTAACCAACGCAACAGTGCCTTATTGTTTTCGCCCAAAACATAAACTCCGCTCAATTGGCCTTTGCTTACCAAAGCGCTCTTCGGAACAGATACGATAGGTTGTTTTTTTGCATCCGAGCTTGCCTCTATTGCAAATATGGCATCCACAAACATCCCCGATAACAATTCATTGTTGGGCTGATTGAATGCAAGTTTTACCAAGTACTGACCGCCAGTATTTTTTGCAGAATTACTTAACTCAACCACTTTAGCTTTAAAATTTTTCTCTAATGATTTTACATTTACCACAGCGTCCATCCCATTTTTTATTTTAGCAATCTCATGCTCAGAGACCATTACCTGCGCTTGCAATTTTCCTTGCCCCTCAATACTTAGTAAAGGCATGCCGGGTTGTGCCATTTCTCCTTCTTTGATAAATGTATTGGTAATTTCACCTGCAAAAGGTGCCGTAATTTGTGTGTAGGATAACTGTGCTACTATGGCTACTTTCATTTGTGTAGCTGTTTCTAAAGCTGCTTTGGCCATTTCATAACGCAAGCTTATATCGTCAAACTCTTTTGGGGTGGCACTGTTTTTTTGCAAAAGAGCTTTGTAACGTTCAAAATCACGTTTTGCGTTTTGATAGGCTGCATTGGCCTGTGCCACTCCGGCTTCGGCTTGTCTTTTTTGAGCTATCAAATCTGTGTTGCTGATACTCACCAACAATTGGCCTTTTTGTACTTTTTGTCCCATTTTAACGTTTAGGGTAGTTACATAACCCATCACTCGGGTGCTGATATTTGCACTGTTTGAGGCTTCGATTTTTCCACTTGCCGATAAACTTGTTGAACCATTACCAAAGCCCACCTCTGCTACTTTTACAGGAACAGGAGGCAATTCAATCATGTTTTTTTGTTGAGTTGAATTACATGAGGCCAACATCACTATGGCCGTCCCAATTGTTGCGGTTATTTTTAAAATTTTCATCATGCTGTTATACTTCTTATTGGGTTAAAAAATCAATTTGAATTTTGGTTAGATTAAAGTCTTTTATTGCGTTTAGATACGATACTTTTTTCTCGATGTCTTTTGCTTGGGCGGCTAACAAATCGGCTGTTTTCTCAAGCCCTTCGTTATACCTGTTTTGCAGAATACGTAAGGATTCGCCGGCTTGGGCTTGTGCCGTTTGTGCTTGTTCTATGCTGGCTTGGTTGGCCTGCAAGTCACGTAAAGCCTTTTGCAGTGCAAGTTGATTTTTTTGTACATACACCTTTTGCTCGGCTTCTGCTTTTTGCAATTCTATTTTGCTCTGTTTAAGCTTGTTTAAACTATAGTTTCCGTTAAAGATGTCCCAACTTAGTACCAAGCCTACTAAATAAGAATTGGCTCCGAAATTGAATGCCTTTTTATCGTTCAGGTTGTATTCTGCAAAAGCATTGACACGAGGTAGCAGGGTATTCTTTTGCACAGAGGTCATACTTTTTCGTGCTGCAATGCCGTGTTCATAAGCCTTTAAATCTGCTCTGGCACTATTGAGATTTTTACTGGTCAGCGGAGACAAATCTTGCTGCAAAGCAGTGCTGGGCTGGTAAATTTCGTTGGCTTCTTTACCCATCAACCAATTCAAATAATCTGACAGGTTGTTGATATTGTTGCTAAGCTCAATATCCTTGGTCTTCAACTCGGCTAAACCCACTCTTACTTGTAACACATCGCTATGGCGGGCATAACCTTGTGCACTCATATTCTCTGTATTTCGTAGTGTTTCTTTATAAGCTGTTGTAGCTTCAAGAACCGCTTTTCTGGCCTCATAAAGAAACTGCAAATTGGTATATGTGTTTTTTATCTCAACACTTAATGTCTTTTCTACAAACTCCTTTTGATATTGACTAGCTTTTAGCTTCTCATCCAAAGCCTTACGAGCTGTTATAGCATCAAAATTGATTAAAGGTTGTTGCAAACTAAACTTGGTGTTGAAATTTGCCCTAGCTGAAGGGTCATTTAGTAACGCTGGATTAAAATCAGCAGGATTTACGATTCTATTTTGAAGTTTAAACCCAAAAACATTCAAAGGATCATTGGTATAAAAACCCGAGTAAGCCACCGATAGCTTTGGTAAAAACCCCGACAAGCCACTCTTTACGTCGGCCTGCCCTAATTCTACCTCGTGCTGTTGTACTTTTAATTGGGCATTATGCATTCGCATTTGCAATAGTGCCTCGTCTAAGCTTATCCGTTGTTGTGCAAAAAGCGATTGGTTAAAGCCAAATAAGCCAATTGGAATTAAATAAATAAAAAATTTTCTCATAATAAATTTATTTGCTGCAAAGGAAATCTTTAAAAACATGTCCGACGGTAATCAATGTTACACAAGCATAGAAAAGACATTTTTCAAACAAACTACACAAGAACACCAAGCACATTCATCAACGAGCATTTAACCCCAAATACAAGATAATCGCATACCGCACAAAAAAACCACCCTAATAGCTTAAGGTGGTTCTGATACATAGACATTACAATAGTCCTATCAAAAAATCATGCTGAAGCAATAAAAAATAGGCTAGCTAAAGCCGTTGTTGTAATAACAGTAAAAGCCAATACAATTGACCAACGCATTTTTAGGCCCAAAAGAAAGTACAAAGCAATAGTTTGTTTTTTTGATTAAAATTATAGATACCCTCTGATAAGGCGTTCCAAATCACTGGCTGATACAACGCCCGATTGACGCCACAACACTTGCCCTTTTTTAAAAAGTATAAGCGTTGGCACTCCCCTTACTTGGTATGAATTTGCTGCTTGAGGGTTTTTATCGACATCTATTTTGATGATACTGACAGTATTACCCAAGCGCTTTTTCAAATCTACAAGTATTGGCGCCATCATTTTGCACGGCCCGCACCATTCGGCAAAAAAATCTACTAATACAGGATGGTCTTGATTGATGATTTCTTGGAAGGTCATTTTATAAGAGTTGTTTGAAGATGGATTACAAGATAAAACTAAGAATTATTGGCAATAACAAGAAAAGTTCAAATAATTTGAGCATAACAGAACCCTTTTCGCTTTATCCATATTACAATATGCACTAATCTAATTTTTGTATTTCATTCAAAAAAAAAAAAAAAAACTAATCCTACTCATACTTTTTCTGTAGCGAAGTGTTTACCAGTAAAATTAAACCAATCCAAAAATAAATCTAAAAAAAGTTATGAAAAAATTACTACTCAGCGGATTTTTAATCTTTAACATGGCTTTGGCCTATGGCCAAAGCAGAGAATGGAACGGGGCCATACAAACTTGGTCTTATGATTTGACAGGTTCTCGTGATGCCGCCTATACTAACTCAGATGTAGAATTATCCAAGGCCTATGGAGCGAATTTTGTTCCAAATAACACTTCAAGAGTGTCAACATCTGCCACAGACGTACCAGGGTGGTTTCCTGCTCCTTCTTCAACTGGCAATCCAGCTTCAATACAAGCCCGTGGTGAAACAAATGCCCAATCTAAATACACTTTGCTTTCAGGTAATCGTCTGCAAATAAATTCGGGTAATTATGCCGGTAAACTTTCTATTCGCAATATCGATAATAATAAAACCACGGCAATTGCCAAATATTCTTTCGATATAAAAACTAATTACACAAACGCAATGACACCTCCTGTTGCTAGATCATATCAATTCGTTTTTGGTTCAAACCAATCAGGTGATCCTGTTGCTGTTTCTGGTCTAAGCACTTTATTTAGAACCGGGGGAGATATTGACGGAACAGAACCTTCACGCCATAGTGATGCCCTTTTTACCGCATTTAGATTAAGATATCAGGTAAGTGGAACTGATATGGATTTTTTTCACAGAAAAGTGACCACAAAATATGTAAACCCAACTACCGGTGCTGCCACTTATAATACTATTGTTGATGGAAACGCGGCGTTTGTTATAAATGGTCCTACTAGAAAATTTGAGCTTTTTTGCAACAATAGTGCTACAGACCAATATTATGTAGTCAACGAATCAACAATAGAGACGGTAGCTTCACAAACGGTGCATTTATGGATTGATGGCCATAAAATAGGCGAATATGATATTGCAAATGCGGGTCAAGCACCTATTGCAACCGGTATAAAGCTAGATGCATTTATGATTAATACAACATCAGGAGCAATTTCAAACACAACCGATTTAGACGAAGGTTCTATAGAATTAAGTAATTTTAAAGTAGATTATGCAACAACAACATCATCTACCTTACCCGTTACATTAAGTGATTTTAGTGGTACTTTTAAAAACAACAGTGTAAAACTCAACTGGAAAACCTTATCCGAAAAAAACAATTCTCATTTTGAGGTATTGCGCTCTGATGATGGTAGCAACTATAATAAAATAGCCACACAGGCCGGAAAAGGAAACTCTACACAAGAAGTCAACTATAGCCTTACCGATTTTAATCCACTAGCGGGACTAAACTACTATCAACTAAAACAAGTTGATTTTAACGGTAATTACTCGCTCTCTGATGCAATAACGGTACAAGCACCTCTATCCAACCAAGATTTAAAGGTGAGCAAAAAAGGTGATATATTGGAAATTTCATATTTCTGCGATAACCATACCAATGTAAATATCAGCCTAAGTGATGTTAACGGAAAAAGATTGTATCAAAAACAGGTTCAATCAACAGCGGGCAACAATCAGTTAAGCCTGCCTGTTTCAACATTGATAAAAGGTGTGTATATCCTTTCGGTTGAAGGAAATGGGAAAGCTCAACGAGTTAAATTTGTAAACTAAACCCCTAATTATTAACAAATTTAGTTTTTCTTCGCCTTTTGGCAGGTGTTACAATACACCTACCAAAAGGCGAAGTTTTTTTTTTTAGAATCTTAATCATAAAAAAATTTGGACTTATTAATTGCTATTTTGTGTAAAAATTAGCACATTGCATCATGCATGATGATCAAGAAAATATTGATTTCAAATTGCTGATACAACTGCGAGACGGAAACGAAAGCGCCTTTGCAACAATTTTCAACACCTATCACAGGTATTTGTATGCCTTAGCATGTCGTTACCTAATGAGTAAAGACTATGCCGAAGATGCCGTACAATACACTTTTATGCGCCTTTGGGAGAAAAAAGAAACCTTTGATTATAAAAAAGGAATAAAAAATCTATTGTTCACTATCTTAAAACATTACGTTTTGAACGAAATCAGACACAATAATATGGTCGTTCAAAAAAATTATGAATTAGCACAGATTTACGAAGATATGAGTTTTGACATGTCTCGTCACCTAGAAGATGTCAATTTTAAAGCACACTTATATAAACTTATCAAGCAATTACCCCCTCAAAAACAAGAAGTTTGTTTGCTTAAAATACAAAAAGGCATGTCAAATCAAGAAATTGCAGAAGCTATGAATATCTCTGTACCTACTGTAAAGTCACACTATACCCAACTAATTAAAATATTGAGGTCTCAAATTGATAAAATTGCTATTATTATATTATATTTTAAACATTTAATGTAATTTCGTTTGGCTAACTCATCCTTTTTTGCATTTCAGTTGTTTAGTATTAAAAGTTCAGACCCAAAAATTGACGAATGAAGCCCGAAATTATTAACAAAGTACTTGCAAAAAACGCTACACCAGAGGAAGCCAGACAAGTTGCCAAGTGGTTTGCAACTGCAGAAGGTCAAGCCTACCTATCAAAACGTTACGATCGGGAAGCCTACTTGTTAAACGATAAAAATGTTACTGCAGAATTGGATCATGAAGTGCCTAGCGAGAGCATGAGAGCCCGATTTATCCATAAACTAAAACCCAAAATTTTCACTTTCCGATTTAGATTTGCTGCGGCTATATTAATACCCTTTTTGCTCCTAACAGGAGCTTTTGTATATATTATTCTTCGTACCGGCATATTAATTAACAGTGAAATGGCAGAAGTGACAGTTCCTTACGGCGAACAAATGCAAGTCATTCTTCAAGATGGCACAAAAGTACAGCTAAACTCGGGCTCCCATTTACAATACCCCAAATCTTTTGGTATTTTTAATAGACGTGTAACACTTGTAGGCGAAGGCTATTTTTCGGTAGCGAAAGAATCTACTCGTCCCTTTTTGGTCAACCTAGATGGTGTAGAAGTTAAAGTTACCGGAACAAAATTCAATGTTCATGCCTACAAAGACAATGCCAGCATTAATATCACTCTTGAAGAAGGCAGTGTTGAACTTATCGATAAGAATAACAAAACTTATCCACTAAAACCCAATCAAAATGCATTGTACAATCGTGAGACAGCGAATTGTAGTATCGGCAACATAAGTAGCTTTGGTGAATATGCCGCTTGGCGAAATAGAAGCCTAAATTTTTATAGAACCCCACTAAGTGAGATTTTAAAAACCATGGAACGTCAATATGATGTATCATTTGTAGTTAAAGATTCATCGCTTTTGGCCTATAAATTCAGTATATCTACCAGCAAAATAAACACCAAAGACATCCTTAACGACTTGGAGAAAATTTCTAAAATCAGGTTTAAGCTCACAGCCGACAGCCAGTATGAAGTAAGCTCATCAAAATAGCTGCTATTTTTTTCATTAATTTAAGGAAGAATACAATCTGTTTACACACCACTTCACCCAACTGGGTTGAGCTGAAATTTCTCGACATATTCTATCCTATTCAAGCCGATAGAATTTTCAATATTTCAATAAAACAAACAATATTTTTAAAACTACTCATACCTTTTAGGTGTTGGGGTGTTTAATACGCAAACTCTCAACAAAAAAGAGTATAAAAATCCTAACCGTTAAATAAACTGTATAATGACAAAAACAAGAATTATTTTACTGTCTTTTTTGATGTTCATTATGGCGTTCAATGCTGTTGCTCAACATCAAAAAGTAACACTCTCTTATCAAAACACACGATTTGAAATTGTGTTGAACGCTATTAAACAGCAAACTAAACTATCACCGGTTTTTAGTGAACAACTAGTTGACCTGAACCGAAAAGTATCAATCAATGTAAACTCGGTAGCTGTATCCGAGGCATTGAAACAACTTCTCAATGGTACTAATGTTGATTTTGAATTTAAAAACAACAAATTGTACCTTGTAGAAAAGGTAGCTGTGTCGAAAAAACCAGCCCAAACAGCTGTAAACAGAAAAAAAATTTCTGGTACTATCTACTCACCAGAGGGTGATCCGGTTGCTGGTGCTTCTGTTACCATAAAAAACACCAACATTACCGCTATTACAGATGCAAAGGGTCAATTTACAATAGACGCTCCTACCAACTCTACATTAGTCATTTCATTTATTGGATACCAAGCATTAGAAGTAAGCACAGAGAGAAACAATTTTATGCTTACCCTAAAAAAGGAAGAAAGAATGCTTGATGAGGTGGTATTTGTTGGTTATGGCACTGTTCGCAAGGGCGATTTAACCGGGTCTGTAAGCTCCGTAAAACTCAACGAAGAAGCCCAAGCGCAATATACCTCAGTTGACCAATTGTTGCAGGGAAAAGTATCGGGTTTGACCGTACTAACCGGTACTGAAGGGCCTGGCTCATTCTCATCTATTAGAATTAGAGGAGGAAGCTCTTTAACAGGCGATAACGAGCCGCTTTACGTTATTGATGGAATACCACAAAGCCCAGTTACAGAAACGGCAGAAGATCAATTGGGCTCAGGAGGTGGTGTCCAGGTTGCACAAAACCCTCTAGTTTCGCTTAACCCTCAAGATATTGAAAGTATAGAAATATTAAAAGACGCTTCGGCAACTGCCATTTATGGCTCTAGAGCTTCTAATGGTGTTATCCTGATTACGACCAAACAAGGTTCTAAAGGGGCTCCCAAAATTAGTTTAAGTATTAACGGCACCGCATCAGCTCCTGCAAGCAAAATAGAAATGTTAGGCCTGAGAGATTATGTAGAACATCACCGCAGTTGGCATACCGATGAAGCCACTCAGCGTTATTTTATTGCTGGCGATGAAATAAGAATAGTGCCCGATGGACAAGGAGGAAATTACAATCCCAACAATCCAAATACTTACAAAGTGGTGCGGGAAAAAAATTGGCAAGATGTATTTTATAAAAATGGAGCATCTGCTAATTATGGATTAACCGTTGATGGAAGTTTAGGCAACAAAACCAGTTACTACTTATCACTTGGTTTTAAAGACATAGAGGGAATTGTAGCCAAAGCAAACATGAAACAGGTTAACTACCGCCTCAACTTGAAAAGTGAATTGAGTAAAAAGCTATCCTTAGAATTAATTCTGTCCGGCTCACGCGGACTATTGAATGCCATGCAAACAGGCGATGTATTAAGAGGCTCAAGCACAGGCTCTGTTACACGTTCTATGCTCGATTACCCACCGCATGAAAGCGATAACAGTCAGTCAGATTTGTTGGTACTTACCCCAGTTACCGGCTGGCTCAATGATTATGATGATATATCAAAAGTATCAACCTATACCAATAGCATCAGTTTAAGATATGATATTTCAAAAGTATTTACTTATCGGGCACGTTTTTCAAATGATGTTGGAATTACCAATCGAAATAGATGGTTTGGCCTCGGTGTGTATGAAGGTCAATTTAGAAATGGTTCTTTAGGTATTTCTGATTTTACTAAAAACAATTACTTTATAGAAAATACACTATCAATTAACAAGCCGCTATCAAAAAAAGTGAATTTAAATGGGGTGTTAGGTGTCACTTATGACGATTATAATTCGCTAAATAAAACTTACTCGGGATCTAATTTTAATATTTATGATTTACGCACCGAAGGGCTATATTTGGCCAATACAGTAAACGTACAAACCCCCGAACAACGTGAGAGTCAAATACTTTCTTTTTTGGGAAGAGCTAATTTAAGATTTTTTGGCGGCAAATATTTGGCTACCTTTTCTTTAAGAGCTGATGGCACAAGTAAATTTAAAAATAACTGGGGATATTTTCCTTCTACAGCCTTAGCTTGGAACATACATCAAGAATCGTTTATGAAACGATTTAAAGCGCTAAGTCAATTTAAACTTCGTTTAGGTTGGGGACAAACAGGTAATCAGAACATTGCACCCTACACCAGCATAAACAGTTACGAAATTACAAACAACTCCTATGCTACATCTAGTGGCGATAAACTACTGGCAACCAGCCTTTCACGTATTGTAAACGAAGGCTTAAAATGGGAAACTACCGAAACTTTTAATGCCGGTTTAGATTTTGGCTTGTTTAAGCAACGTATTACAGGAAGCATTGACGTTTACAATAAAAAAACTAAAGATCTCTTGATAACACAGAACATACCACTTTCAAACGGTTTCTCGAGTATGGTGGTAAACTATGGTACATTTCAAAACAAAGGGATAGAATTAGCACTTAATGGTGATGTTGTTAAAAAGAAAGAATTTACATTAAACATTGGTGGAAATATTGCGGTTAATAGAGGAAAAGTAATCGATATGGGATACCCATTAACACAGTGGGGTGTTCATCAGCTTAAAGCATTCCCCGGAAACAATTTGGGTTACTCCTACTATGTAGATCCGGCTAATATTTTTGCTGTAGGTTATCAACCTGCTCTATTTTGGGGCTATCGTACAGATGGTTTAATTAAAGATTTAAATGATGTTGCATCAACAAATTATGTAACCGTTGTAAAAGAATTGGGCAACTATAAGTTTGTTGATTTGAATGGTGATGGTAAAATAGATGATTTGGATAAAACCTTTTTAGGTAACCCAAATCCCAAATTTACTTATGGTTTTAATATCAATATCTATTTCAAGAAATTCACTTTATCATCTGTATTTAATGGTGTTTACGGAAATGATATCATGAATGCTAATCGATATACAGAATTTTATACCGGTAGGTTATCCAACTTCAATATCAGAAAAGAAGCTTACGATAACATGTGGTCAGCTACCAATCCAAATGGGATTTACCCGGCAGTAACTTCGCAAAATATTGTTAGAAAAATTACTGATTTAATTATAGAAGACGGTAGTTTCTTAAGATTAAATGACCTTACACTGGCTTATGAACTACCCGAAAGTATCACGAAGAAAAAACACATTAAAAGAGTTTCTGTTTTTGCTACCGGAAAAAATTTATTTGTGATAACCAAATATAAAGGCTACGACCCCGAAGTTGGTTCGTTTAGAACTTCAGGGTTAAGACAGGGTATAGACTGGAACAGTTTTGCCCGTGCAAGAACTTACACTTTTGGTATAAATGTTAATTTCTAAAAATTAAGCAGATGAAACTTACACATACAATTGCAATCTTTGCTTTTTTATCACTTACAGCATGTAAGGATTTATTAAAAGAATCGCCAAAATATTCCTTAAATGGACAAACCGTATTTTTAAGTAAAAACTCGGCACAAATGGCATTAAATGCCTGTTACGGCTATGCTGCGGGCACCGGCATGTACGGAAATTATTTACTCAACAGTACAGAAAGAGCTTCAGGATTACTGTGGACCAGGTACCGCGATTCTGAATTTAGTCAATATGCCCAATTAAATTATTCGCCTGATAATTTACGCAACAACGATACATGGGAAGGTCTTTATAAAGAGATATCTGAATGCAATAGCTTTATTGTTAATGTAGAGCAGAGCAAACTGCCCGAAAAAGCACACATGGCCGCACAAGCTCGTTTCTTAAGAGGATTAGCCTACTATAACCTCGTAACTCTTTACGGAGGTGTACCTTTGCGAATTGGCGAATCAAGTGCAGCAACCATACACCTACCCAGAGCTAGTAAGGCAGAAGTTTTTGATCAAATTATTAAAGATTTTAACGATGCTGCTCAATCGCTAAACAACAAAGAAACAGACACTTCCGTTCCTTCTAAAATTTCGGCATATGCCATGCTAGCCAAGGTGTATTTTTTTATGGCCAGTAACGAAGGAGAAGGCTCTGCAAACTGGCAAAAAGCTAAAGATGCCGGAGAGAAAGTCTTTGCAATTACCGGTAACACTGCACCACTAGAGCCCAACTTTGCTACATTATTTAAAGAAACAACTACCGAATCGGTCGAGTCTATTTTTAAACTAAACTATTCAATGAGTGGTTTAGGTATGTCGCAAAGTAGGCACTCGTACATATATTCGCCAATTGGTAGTACTGCCGCTGGTATAAACTATGGCGAAGCATGGATTACAAAAAGTTTTTTCAACTATTTTAAGCAACAACACCCCGGTGACCCACGGATTGATGCTTCCTTTTTTCATACCAATTATTTGAAAGTTGGAGCCTCAACTCCTAGTTTATTATATCCTCGTTCTCCTCTACCAAGAAACAATTATGCTTGGCCATATACTAAAAAGCGTTTAGATAGCAGACAGATTGGTAGCTACGATGCACACACTTTTTTTGTGTACAGATTTGCTGATTTTCTTTTGTTGATGGCTGACATTGAAAACGAATTGGGCAATAGCAATAAAGCTATAGAATATGTAAACCGGATTTACTATCGTGCTAGACATTCTATATCTCCGGCTGCTGCATCACCAGCTGATTTAAACCCCGGACTAAGCAAAGTACAGCTTCGTCAAATTATTTTTGATGAACGTTTGTTTGAACTCAATATGGAAGGAAATTCATTTATGGATACGAGAAGACGAGGAACTGCATTCCTTAAACAAATAGTAGATCGACATAATAATGACCCCGATACCCAATCTTCTTTTAATGTGATTAATACCTATGTGGATAGACCATTGCCAGATAGCGAAGCTGCATTAAACAAAGCATTATTGTTTTCAATACCTACTAAAGAGATCAGCACAAACAACAAAATTAATATTAGCGACCAAAACCCGGGATATTAAGCCAAATTTAAGGAAGCTTTAAAAATACTATTATGCTAATTTATATATCTAGCTAAAACGAGATGATTTTTATGAGAAAAGTATTAGTGGGTTTTCTTATACCCTTAATATCAACTTTGTTATGCACTAAAAAAAGTGGAGCACAATATCTTAAAGATATTGCTCCATTTCCTATTGGAACAGCAATATCTAAAGATATTTATACCGACCCATTGGGTAATCCTATTGTTGTAAATGAGTTTAGTCGGCTTACCCCTGAGTTTCAGATGAAAATTGGTACTACTAACCCCAATAGTAAAACCAGTTATAATTTTATTGCTGCTGATGAAGTTGTTGATTTTGCAAATGCAAACAACAAGAAAGTGCACGGACATACCCTAATTTACCCGATAGGCTCTAGTTCCTATACTAATTGGATGAGAGATATGATTACCAGGGCCGATTCGGTTGAGTGGGAAAATTATATGAAAAGCCGAATAGAAACCATGATTAACCGATACAAGGCAAAAGGTGTAAAAGTTTGGGATGTAGTTAATGAGGCCTTTTTAGATAATGGTAATTTACATGTAGATCCTGTTCCGGGGCTTATAAGTAAAGAAAATATATGGGCAAAAATGTTAGGCCCAGATTATATCGCTAGAGCTTTCCAATATGCACATCAGGCCGATCCCGAAGCACTATTGTTTTATAATGATTTTGGTCACGAATATGCTCCAAGTAAAACAAATGCCATTATTGCTATGGTAAACGATTTTAAAAATAGAGGTATCCCAATTCACGGTCTTGGCCTACAAATGCATACACATGTAGTTGCGAGCAAAACAAACATTGAAAATGCCATACAATCACTTGCCTCAACGGGTTTGCTTATCCATATTTCAGAAGCTACCATAGAGATAAATAGAGCATCGCAACAAGCAAAACCAATAGCACAAAGACTACAAGAGCAAAAACAAAAATACAGAGAGATAGTAGAAGCGATGCGGCTAATCCCCATACCACAAAGATATGGATTTAGCTTATGGGGTGTAACCGATAAAAAATCATATCCGGCTCGGCCTACATTGGATTGGCCTGTGCTATGGGATGACGATTTTGTAAAAAAACCGGCTTATGACGGTGTAGTTGAAGGTTTGCAGACACTTTTAACTATCATGCAAGTTGACTGCAAATCATTTGTTGCCTCCTCTAAAAAAAATGGCATCCAGCTAAATTGGCAATCTGTAAACGAAAACGACAGTAACAAAAACTACCAATTGTTCCGTAGCACAAACGGAACAGATTATACCTTATTGGCCAAAATCCCAACTACAAATATCCTAGCCGGAAATTCTTACACCTATACCGATACCGATGTAAATATTGGCTTCAGCTATTACTATCAGCTAAAACTAGAAGATAAAAATGGTTCGACTAAACCCTTCTGTAGCATCGTTAAATTTACCTGGCAAGGATTAAATGAGCCTGCTCTAAAAGTTTACCCAAATCCGGCAAAAGACAAAATCAACCTACAGCTCAACTCTGGCAATTCCGGCACTTTAACCGTACAGCTGTTTAACATTACCGGAGCAATGGTTTACAACAAAACCATTCGAAATAGTAATAACAACATCGAAATCAACACTACAAAACTAGCTAACGGCAATTATTTTATAAAATTAAAAAAAGGTGCCGAAACATTAACTGAACGTTTTGTAAAACAGAATTAATCAAACCAAGACACGTATAAAAAATTTAAACTGATGAGAAAAAACAAAAAAACAATCCTAAGCACTGCTTTGATTGGATTATCTCTTTCCTTATTTGCTCAAAACAACAAACCTCAATATCTTAAAGATATCGCTCCCTTCCCTATCGGAACAGCAATAAGCAAAGCTACATTAAATGATCCCACAGGAAATTCTATTATCCTGAATGAATTCAATAGGCTGACCCCAGAATTTCAGATGAAAATTGGAACTACAAACCCAAAAAGTAAGACCAATTACTTCTTTAAATTTGCTGATGATATTGTGGACTATGCCAATGAAAATCACAAACAAGTGCATGGCCATGCCTTGGTTTACCCTATGGGTTTTAACTCCTACCCGGCATGGATGAAAGAAATGAGTGCCCGAGCCGACTCGGTAGAGTGGGAAAATTTCATGAAAGAAAGAATACAAACTTTGGTAAAAAGATACAAAGCTAAAGGTGTAAAAACTTGGGATGTAGTGAACGAAGCTTTTTTAGATAATGGAAAACTACACAAAGAACCCATTAAAGGTGTTATCAATAAAGAAAATATCTGGGCAAAGATGCTGGGCGATGATTACATTGCCAGAGCTTTTCAATATGCGCACGAAGCCGACCCCGAAGCTTTGTTATTTTACAATGATTTTGGACACGAATTTTCTAATTCTAAAAAAGTTGACGCTATTATAGCAATGGTAGCCGATTTCAAGAAAAGAGGCATCCCTATCCATGGAATTGGTTTGCAAATGCACACTTCTATAAATCGCGATAAGAGTAATATCGAAAATGCACTAAAAAACTTGTCCAAAACCGGTTTATTAATCCATATTTCTGAAACTACCATAGAAATTAATAAGGATAAATCTCAAACCTTAGAAAATGGCCCTAGCGCTGAGCGACTTCAAAAGCAAAAACAGAAATATAAAGAAATTATAGAAGCAATGCGTTTTATACCGAAAGATCAACGTTTTGGCTTTACCATTTGGGGTGTATCCGATAAAAGATCTTACCCGGTACGTCCGGTAGCAGACTGGCCCACCATTTGGGACGACAACTATGCAAAAAAACCAGCTTATGACGGTGTAGTTGAGGGGCTACAGGCTTTGAAACAAATGAACTAACTCTATAAACTTCAATATTTAATAACATGAAAAAATTACTCTTAATATTACTCACTATATTTTTGGGGCTAACCACACATACAGCCATAGCCCAAGATAAAAACGATCTTTGTGTTGGTGATTATTGGACGGTTGAAGAAGGCTATCAAAAGTTGAAAGAATTTGCCGGTCTATGGAACGATAAAGCTAGCTGGGAAAAAAGAGCCGAACAAATTAGAGAGCATCTTATAAAAGGTATGAAACTTGATCAGATGCCTAAAATTAAAGGTAATTTCAACCCTCAAATAACCAAATCACGCAAGATGGACGGATATATCGTTGAGAATGTCCGAATAGAAAGTTTTCCGGGGTTTTATATCACAGGCAACATCTATCGACCTACAAAAGTTGCTGACAAATATGCTGCCATACTTTTACCACACGGCCACGTGCCCGATAAAAGATTAACAGAAGATGCTCAGTACCCCGGTGCAGTACTAGCTCGTATGGGTGCTATAACCTTTGCTTATGATATGGTGGGTATGGGTGATTATAGAGGTATTACAACGCATTACAAAAACCCAATTGCCTTATTGCTTCAAACATGGAACAGCAGACGTGTATTAGAATACTTACTGTCTCGACCAGATGTTGATTCTAATAGAGTAGGTATAACAGGAGGATCTGGTGGAGCCACACAATCTTTTCTACTTACAGCAATTGATAGTCGGATTAAAGCCTGTGTACCCGTAGTACAAGTATCGGCACATTTTTTTGGTGGTTGTATTTGCGAAACAGGAATGCCAATACATAAAGGGCCAAATTTCCAAACCAATAATGTTGAAATTACGGCACTTTGTGCCCCACGCCCTATGCTAATTATTTCTGATGGAAATGATTACACCCACAACACGCCAAAAGTTGAATTTCCTTACATTCAAAGGGTTTATGACGTATATGATGCCGGATACAAAGTTGAAAACGCACATTTAGCGGCAGAAAAACATGATTATGGCCACTCAAAAAGAGTTTACATGTATAATTTCTTTGCTTATCATTTTAAACTCGACACTAAAAATGTAACTTGGAATCCTACGGTTGACGAAAGTTTTGTGACTATTCTTCCTGGCGATGAACTGAAGGTTTACACGCCAGAAAATCCTCGCCCTGCAAACACCTTGATTGGTAATGAAGCCATAATAAAATATCTTAATCTAAAATAAAAGTTTGCATAGAAATACTTGTAAAGACCATATACTTTTAAAACCAACCACTTCATTATTAAAACTTCAATTATGAGATTTAACCAACTAATTCTGTTGTTTATTAGCTTGATGGCAATATCAACAATGGGATTGGCACAAAATACAGAAACCTATTATCTTTCAGGAACCGGGGCCGACCATACAGTTAAATGGGATTTTTTATGCTCTGATGGAATGAATAGCGGACGCTGGACAAAGATAGCCGTACCTTCTTGTTGGGAGCAACAAGGCTTTGGCAGTTACAATTATGGGCACGATAAATTTGAAACCCGCTTGGATGAAACTGGAAGTTATCGCTACCAATTTAAAACACCAAAAAATTGGAGTGAAAAACAGATTGAGATCGTGTTTGAAGGTGTAATGACTGATGCAGAAGTACGTATCAACGGACAAATTTGTGGCCCTGTTCACCAAGGTGGTTTTTATCAATTTCGATATGACATTACCAAATTACTAAAACCCGGCAAAACCAATCAGCTTGATGTACTAGTGAAAAAGAAATCAGCTAACATGTCTGTAAATTATGCTGAACGACAAGCAGATTTTTGGGTTTTTGGTGGCATTTATCGCCCGGTATATCTCGAAGCAAAACCAAAGGCAAATATCCGTAGGGTAGCGGTTGATGCTCGTGCTAACGGCAATTTCTTTGCAGATGTTTTTTTGAGTGCTAATAAAGAAAATACAGCAGCTATAAAGGTTGAGGTACAGTCTTTAGATGGTAAAACTTGGGCTAGTTTTCAAACCAATGTTATTGCCGATAGTGTTCGCATAGCCGGGCAGGTCAACAAACCAAATTTATGGTCACCAGAATATCCCAATCTCTACCAAGCAATATTCAGTACCCTCGATAAAAGTGGAAATGTGCTACATCGCTATCAGCAACGTATAGGTTTCCGTACGGTAGAGGTGAGAGAAAGTGACGGGATTTACGTAAACGGCACACGCATCAAAATGAAAGGTGTAAATAGGCATACATTTCATCCTAAATACGGTAGAACTTCATCAAAAGCATTGAGTATTGAGGCAGTAAACCTCATTAAGGACATGAATATGAATGCGGTAAGGATGTCGCACTATCCGCCAGATCAGCACTTTTTAGATGTATGCGACTCGCTAGGTCTATTTGTGATTGACGAACTGCTCACTTGGCAAAAGCCAGCACTAGATGATACTGTTGGTTTAAAATTATTGACAGAAATGGTCATTCGTGATGTCAATCATCCTTCTATTTTGTTATGGGCCAATGGCAATGAAGGTGGTGAAAACAACAATCTCAATCATGAATATGCCAAAATAGACATTCAAAAACGCACAGTAATACACCCTTGGCAAGACTTTGGACTATTGAACACATTCCACTACCCTCGCTACAACTACATGGTTAATGATGGATTTGCCAAACGCAAAATCTATTTACCAACAGAGTTTATACACGGACTTTATGACGGTGGCTTGGGTGCCGGCTTGGATGATTATTGGAGGTTGATGTGGAACGACCCCTTGTGTGCCGGAGGTTTCTTGTGGGTTTTTGCTGACGAAGCAATTTCTAGAACCGACAAGGGTGGACAGCTTGATACCGATGGCAACCATGCTCCTGATGGTATTTTAGGCCCATATTTAGAAAAAGAAGGCAGTTTCTTCACTATTAAGGAAATTTGGTCTCCGGTATTCTTTGAAAAACGTTATATCACCAATGATTTCAACGGTAAATTTCAAATAGAAAACAGGTATAGCTTTACCAACCTCAACGAGTGCAGTTTTGTAGCAGAATGGGTAAGATTTTCAAATCCAGGACAAGCTAAAAATGAAGAGATAGGTGCTAGCCAACCATTAAAAACAAATTTACCTGCTGGTCATAAAGGAAATTTAGAAGTAACCTTGCCATCAAATTGGCAACAATATGATGCATTACGCATAAAAGTAACCGATAGATACGGACGACACATCAATACTTGGAGCTGGCCAACAAAACCTGCTGCCGAAAAGATTGCTGAAATTACTCCTCAAAATGCAAATGTTCAATTAACAAAAAACGAAAATGCAAATGAGCTTATGGTTAATGCCGGCAACCTGCAATTAACTTTCAGCAAGAAAAATGGAAAAATCCTAAAAGTTCAAAAAGGAGATAAAATTATTCCATTTACAAACGGTCCTGTATTAGTAACAGGCGATAGAAAAGTAGCCAGTTTTACTCAACAAACTACTAGGTCTGGAGATATTGAAGTAAAAACAGTTTTCGACAACAATACCTATTTCACTTGGACAATTACAAGCAAGGGCCTTGTGACACTCGATGTAGCCTACAAACCAGCCACCTATAGCCCCTATACCGGTATTACATTTGATTTCCCCGAAGATCAAATTGCCGGAATGAAATGGTTGGGAAATGGCCCCTATAGGGTTTATAAAAACCGTATGAAAGGAACTACATTTGGTTTATGGGAAAAAGCTTATAACAACACCATTACAGGCGAATCTGGCTATATATATCCTGAATTTAAAGGTTATCATGCCAACACTTATTGGGTTGAGCTTCAGGGTAAAGAAAATAATGGATTTAGTGTTTTGGTGCAAAGCAATGATATTTTCCTTAAAATGTTAAGCCCAACACCACCACAAGATCCACAAAATACGGCCATCGAATACCCATCTGGTGATATTTCGTTTTTACACAGTATAAATGCTATTGGAACAAAGTTCACCAAAACAGCAGATTTCGGACCAGAGTCTGCCCCAGCCGTATTCCGCTCTGAAAAAATATTTGGAGAAGTTTTAGAATTAAAATTAACCTTTATATTTTAGTTCATCAGCCAATTAAACACATAAAAAAGCACCAATTCTAAAACGATTGGTGCTTTTTTCAACATATAAGCTTGTAAATAATTTTATCGTAATGCTAGCTTCCACATCCCTCTAAAATCGTTCATTTTATAGCCCGTAGCTTTATCATCGGGGTATTTTTGTTGAATAGTTGACAATACCTGTTCACTAATCTCTAGTCCTGGTTGACCATGGCAAGACAAACAGGTGGGCATTGCAATATTGATAGCCTTATAATAAAAAACTCCTTCTTGCTCATTACTGATAAAATGCTTCGTTTGCACACTTGTGTCTGACAACAATTGGCGCATTTTTTCCCAAGCAGCCTTATCAGCGGCTAGGCTCAAGGCATTTTGTGGATTTCTATTTTTTTCGCTTAGTCTTTGTATACCTAAACCATAACTTTTTGCTGTAGAATCGGTGAGCGAAATTGCATTCAAATTGCAAAAAGATACTGCATCGGCAATTCCTTTTATTTTTATGGCTTGTGTTAAATTCTGCATCAGAACCTGTTGAGCGGCAAGCGCAACACTATCTCCTTGTCGCAACAATAAAGCCTCTTCAGCATCGCTCAACTTTTGTTGTACCTTGCCCGACTGGCACCCAAAAAATGTAAAGCTCAGTCCCAGAAAAGCCCAAATCAAATTCGCTTTCATTATTTTATTTCTTTATAAGTGATTTCATCGTTTAAGCTCTTGCCCCTACGTGTTGTGGTTTGGCAAGAATTACTATTGCAAACTGGTCCACAACAACCTATATTGAAGATAGGCATGGCACTAAACAAAAGTCCCATCGCTACAAACATCCAATCGTTCATTTGCCAACCTGTAACCACGATAAAAACACCCATAGCTAGGCGTATTAGCCGCATAAAATCCCATTTCTGAAAATAATTCTTCATGCTTTCTTTTTAAAAGTACTCCATCCAAAAATGCTATATAATGGACAAAAATTTATGAAGGCGGTCAGACTAAAAACAATAGCCAACAGTCCTAAAACAATAGCCAAAGTACCCGAAATAAGTCCTCCAAAATACATAGTAGCAATGATTACAGCTACAATTAAGCGAATTATTTTATCGCTATCTCCTAAATTTCTTTTCATTAGTTTGGTTTCTTTATAAAATTAACAAACAATTCTGATTTTTCCCTAGGCGTAATGCTGTTGTAGCAGGATGATAAAGTTTTAAGCTCAAAATAAGGCTCAAATAACGTACTATATTCTGCTGCTGTACCTCCAAAAGGAGGGCCTTGGTGTTCAAAAATCTTATCGAACAAGAGCCCTACAATTTTACCCTGATTATTGAGCAAACTAACCATTTTCTTCACATATTCGCTTCTACGTTCCAGGGGCATGGTGCAAAAAAAGGTTTGTTCGATGATGAGATCATAACAACCTTGGTGATCAAAAAAATCTTCACCAAATACCTTTACCTGAGGGTACTTCTCAAATTTTTGCTCGAGTATTTGAACGGCTTTAGGTGCAATATCAAGTAAGTTTATATTGCTAAAACCCAATTCTATCAAGTAAATGGCTTCGTGTGCATTGCCACAGCCCGGAATAAGTACCGCAGCATCCCTATTCGGATATTGATCCAGATAGCGGGCAATGGCTGGCGAGGCGTAGCCTATGTCCCAACCGGTGAGCCGATTTTCCCAACGATAGTTCCAGAAGGATTTATCTAAAAGCATTATACTGCAAACAGAAAAATGGATAATATTTTATTTGCCGCTTACCAATTCCCGAACACTGTACCAAGAACCTCCGTTATAAACGTTTTCGATACCGCCTTGTTGCAGTACATTTTTGGCTTGCGAACTACGCATACCACTCTGACAAAATACCACAACATGTTTTTTGTCTTTAAACTTGCTCAATTGGCTAGGTAATTTATCTAGCGGGATGTTTACTGCCCCCTTTACACTGCCGCCGGCAAACTCTCTAGGGCTACGCACATCTACCAAAAAAGCACCTTCTTTTATCACTTCTGCTAATTGAGCATTACCCGCTCCAAATAGGTTTTTAAAAATTCCGAACATAGTTTTTCTATTAAAATTAATACAAAGTTGGGACTAAATTTTCGGAGCTACGGTTACTTTTGTTACAATAGGCTAAAAATTGACCTGCACTTACCAAGCTTCTTGCAACTATGCAAATTTAGATGAGTGTGGTACTTGTATAACAAACAAAAGCAGCTTGTGCTAAGCTTTTTCTACCCATCTGCCGTCCTCGCGGATGATGTTGATGAGCTCATCAATAGCCATATTGGTGTTGATGTTCTTTTTCACCACTTCTTGGCCTCGGTATAGCGTAATTTTGCCCGGTCCTGCACCTACATAACCATAATCGGCATCGGCCATTTCTCCGGGTCCGTTGACGATGCAGCCCATTACCCCTATTTTAACTCCTTTTAGGTGTGCGGTACGTGCACGTATAGCTTGTGTGGTTTCCTGCAAATCAAACAAAGTACGCCCACAACCCGGGCAAGAGATGTATTCGGTTTTAGAAATTCGGCTACGGGTGGCTTGCAAGACCCCAAAAGCAATAGAGTTAAGTGCTTGCTTACTCATTTTATCAGCATCAAGCCAAAGTCCGTCACCAAAACCATCAACCAACAATGCGCCAAAATCACTAGCAGCAGCTAGCTGAAGTGCCTCTAACTCATTGGTTTCATAAGTTCTTCTCAAAATTACTGGCAAGGTAATTCCTTCTTGCAGCAATTGTACAAAAGCAAAGCGTATCATTTGCATAGCATTGGGTGATGAGCTAGAGAGCACCAGCACCACATTTTCCATTTCTTTCAAAACCGTCGGATCTAGCTCTTCGGCATTGATAGCAATGAAATTGAGCTGAGGGTCCTTAAGCTCGGTTTGCAAAAACGTATCGAGCTCAAATAACGGATAGCAGTTGTTTCGATCGGGTAGTTGCAACCAAGTGGTATAATTGTAGAGTCTAGGTAAAGAACCGGGAAAAGAAAATTGCTCTAGCTGATCGGCTAAATACACCATATCACAGGCCTGATCACCTATATGGTATTTATCCAAATCGGCATCATAGCGATAACCTACTACCTCAAGTACATCAGCCTTATTTAGCGACTCGGCAGATAAATCCATGATAACCCTAGGTACGTTTCTTTCACCGAAATTGGCCACCTCTACGCTTTTACGTCTTTTGTATCGATAAGGTGAATAGTTGCGAGTAAGTTCTTCAAATGTCAAGCCCAAAAAATCGCTGATATCTTCTGTTGGCGGTACTGACTGCTGCTCATATCGGGCAGCGAGGGCCTTAGCTACCGGAGCTTCCAATTCGGGGTCTTCTGTCAGCGATACCCTTATCGTATCGCCTAAACCATCGGCCAATAAAGTACCTATACCTACTGCCGATTTTATACGTCCATCCTCACCATCTCCGGCCTCGGTTACTCCCAAATGCAAAGGATAGTTCATGCCTTCGGCCAACATGCTCTGCACCAAAAGACGGTAGGCTTGCACCATAATTTGCGGGTTGCTGGCTTTCATAGAGATAACCAAGTTGTGATAATTCAAATCCTCGCAAATACGGATAAACTCCATAGCCGACTCGACCATTCCGCTAGGTGTATCGCCATAACGGCTCATAATACGATCGGAAAGCGATCCGTGGTTAGTACCGATACGCATAGCCGTACCGTATTCTTTACATATCTTTACTAAAGGTGCAAAACGTTTGTAAATTCGTTCTAGCTCTGCTTCATAAGCCGCATCGGAATAAAGTATTTTTTCAAATTTCTTTTTATCGACATAATTTCCCGGATTGATGCGAACTTTTTCGACAATTCGGGCAGCGGCTTCTGCCGCATTGGGTGTAAAATGAATATCGGCTACCAAAGGAACATGACAACCTCTGTTTTTCAATTCCTTTTTAATCAGCGCTAGGTTTTCGGCTTCTTTAATGCTTGGTGCCGTAATACGCACATATTCGCATCCGCTAGCTACCATTCGAAGCGTTTGCTCTACTGTCCCTATTGTATCCATGGTGTCGGTAGTGGTCATAGACTGGATACGAATGGGATGATGAGCTCCCATAGGTACATCGCCAATGCACACCTCACGAGTAACAAACCTTGAATATTGGG
Source organism: Pedobacter sp. (assembly GCA_039810685.1). GTDB lineage: Bacteria > Bacteroidota > Bacteroidia > Sphingobacteriales > Sphingobacteriaceae > Pedobacter. The sequence goes on from JBDHXL010000004.1 coordinate 42,019, forward strand.
TAAGGCTGTTGCAATAACCACCTTTTAGAAAAATAGCTTCTTTTTGCATGATGGTTACAAAGATACGTAAAGACTTTAGAAGAGTACAAAAGCAATAATGGCTAAGCTTTTGTTTACAACCGTGCTTTGAAGTATATTTTACCTTGCTACAACAATCTTTCTTTTACCACAAGGGTATTGGCCATTACATCGTGTAAAGCTTGCTGTTTTTTATTAAGAAAACACCAAAAATAGCCCAGTCCGCATGTTGCAATACTCAGTAGTTTAGAACTATTGCGTACAATAGCAGTGCTAATTTCAAGAGGCCGACCTTCTAAATCGGTCACTTTTATTTTCATAAGGCGTTTGCCCAAAGTGGCTTGATGAGCTCCTGCCTCTGCCAAAATATTATACAGTAACTTACCCAATAAGATAAACATGGGACTGGTTCCAAACATCAACCAACGTGTACTTTGCTCTTGCACTAGGGCAAAACCCAACAGCAAAAACACCATCAACACTAGTGCTATGAGCAGCACATCTACAAACCAAGCCAATAATCTTTGATCAAAAGAAGCAAAATACTGTGGGCGTGCCAATTGGCGTGTAAAACCAAAGAAGGCGCACAACTCTGGCAGTTCATGCGCCTCCTTAAATTCGGGCGTCCCCTCTTGTTTTACAAAACTATCGGCTTTTAGCGAATAGGCCTGTAGTTCTTCGATACGAAAAGGACCTTTAATTTTACCCTCTACTACTAAATAATAGGTTTGCACTAGTTATGGATGATTTTTCAGTAACGATCTACCTCAAAATTACTCAATCCACCTTCAAGATCAATAAAGATTTTATTTTTAGCTGATACAAAGTTTGATGTTTCATATACACCATTGTTCTTTTTTGTGAAACCGGAGAAATCACGAGAGGACATGCCGGTACTGGTTTTTATCTGGCATCCGGAATTTAAAGGGATTTTAATTTCTACATTGGCTGCTCCAGTTTCTACGTTGAGCTTAGTTAGCGGATAAAGCTCGCCCAATTTAACCTCGAAACTAGAGGCTCCGCCTTCTATTTTTAACTTGCTTACCTTGAAATTACTGAGGTCAAACTCAGAGCTGCCTGCTCCTGTGCTCAGGTTGATATCCCACACGGGATAAGTATTCAAACGCAAATCAATAATACCTGCACTTGGCCCAAAATTCCACGAATGACCTCCTCTGTGCTTACGACCTTTCATTTTAAAATCAACAACTATAGTGCTGTCGTTGGTGTTTTTCAATAAGCTGAAACCTCCCCTACCTTTTTCAACATGAGCTTCAAACAGACTATCAGTACTGTGTTTCAACTCATAAACTACTGCCCCACCCGATATGTTTAACACGGTACTTTTGGTACTGTCATCGGGAAGATAAGGCTGCGAAAAGTGCATCATCTTAGTAGTTGGTTCGCTATCCCAATCGTTATCATCAAAATAAATAAAAGCTCTTTTAAAATCGGGTTTTTGTTGTCCTTGAACAAAAAGCACACTCAAAGACAAAACCAACACAGCTAATGCCGCAATAGACCCTGTTTGCTTACCTTTGCGGTTAAGCAAAAGTTGTAAGCCCCACATGATAAAAAGTACAGGCCAAAAACGCCAAGTATTGGTCCAGTAGAAATTTATCACATCAAAATTTTGCAACAACAATACACCGCCTACAAAGAGCAATAATACGCCCCAAATTATTCTATCAACTTTCATGACAATATTTTTTTTTAAATTAAAAACCTAATCTTTTTGCTGCTCTATATTATCACCAGTAGCTGCCGGCTCTTCTTCGCTCGGTTCTGTTTCGGTTGCTGATGTTGCATTTTGCTGCTCAAAATCTTTCCATTGTTTTTTGTTTTGTTTTCGGAAAATCAACATCAAACCTACAGCTACAATTGCCAAAGGCCACAGTTTATATAACTTAAACAGGTTGACCCAAGCAGGCAGTATAGCAAAATTCTTCAATGTAAATAGTATCCCAATCAACAACAGTATCCCTCCAAAGACCATTTTTATCGAATCGCCCGTATTAGAACTCCATTCGTTGGGATGGTAAGGATGTTCTTTGTCCCAATTACTGGCATACTCTTCATGGTTTTCTTTATTTGCTGTTGGATTACCATACATCGTACCCATATTCACCTCTTGCTGAAAATATTGATTGAAATGACGCATCCGAGCTTCGGGATCTTTATTTACTGGCACAACAATCCAAAGTATTGCATAAATTAGCAAACCACTTCCTGCCAAAAACAAGGTCGATAAAACAAAAAGTAGTTTCACTATAGCTTTGTCCATCTCTAAATAATCGGCCAAACCCGATGCTACACCGGCAACAGCCCGATCATGTTCGTTTCTATACAATTTCTTATGCATAATACACTCTCCTTTTTTAATTATTAAAACTGTATTGGGCGTAGCACAATTTCATCTAAGTTGGCTCCACTACTCATTTTCAGGGCTGCACTCATCGCCAAAGCAACATCTGCAGGCTGTACAAATTTTTGTGGTGCGATGTCTGTTCCGTCCCAAGATGCAGTATAGGTAGATCCTGGTAGTAGAGCAGTAACTTTTACGTTGTAATCTGCTAATTCCATCCGCAATACATCATTAAGACTTAACATCGCTGCTTTTGTTACACTGTAACTTCCGGCTTCTTTAACAGGATGTTTAGAAGCTTGTGAACATACATTGAAAATATGGCCATAAGTCTGGTTACGCATTAAACGGCCAATGGGCTTGGTCAAATAATAGGCCGAAAGTAGGTTTAAACGCAATTGATATTCAATGCAATGGTCATCTTCATCCAATAAAGACTGTGGTAGGTAGCCCCCCACATTGTTGACCAGCACGTCTATACTCGGTGCAAACTCCAACACTCTTTTTGTAAAAGCCATTAGCTCTGCTTTGACACTGCAATCAACCGGAAGTGCTAAAACCTTAACTTGGTAGGCACTCAACTCTGTACTTAAACTCTTTAAATCTTTCTCATTTCTGGCACAAATAGCTAAATTATAACCCTCTTTAGCCAATTGCATGGCGATAGCACGCCCAATTCCCTTGGTGGCACCTGTAATTACTGCATTCATTGCTTGAAATTTCTTACAAAAGAGAAAATAAATCTTGAATAGGAAATATTTTTCGTGAAATAGCAGCCAAGGCCGTACCTTTGTTATACCTTAAATTTGCTTACTTTAGATTCAAAATTTCAGATAAATGAGTTTTACCTCCTTTGGCCGCTACCTTTTGCTTTTGAAAGCAGCATTTAAACGACCCGAGAAATCGAAAATATATCTCAAAGCAATATTTCAACAAATGGCCTTCATTGGTGTGGGCTCTTTAGGATTAATTGCCATCATATCTACCTTTATTGGTGCAGTAATGACTTTGCAAATTGCCTTTCAGCTGGTGAGTGATTTTATCCCAAAAACGGTAATTGGGCAAGTAAACCGCGACTCGAGTATATTGGAGCTAAGCCCAACCATCAGCGCCATTGTATTGGCCGGCAAAATTGGTTCGGCCATTTCATCAGAAATTGGCACCATGCGTGTTACCGAGCAAATTGATGCCCTGGAGATTATGGGCGTAAACGCACCCGGATATTTGATTATGCCCAAAATATTAGCAGGTATAACCATGGTACCGGTGTTGGTTATTTTCTCGATGGTGTTGAGCATTACCGGAGGCTATGTAGCCGGCACTTTGTCGGGTACGGTTACTTCTGCCGAGTACATACAAGGTATTACCGAGGGTTTTAACTCTTACACCATCACGGTAGCACTAGTAAAAGCTTTTGTTTTTGGTTTTATCATCACCTCGGTACCGGCCTACGAAGGTTTTTATGTAAAAGGTGGAGCTTTAGAGGTAGCCCAAGCCAGTACCCGTGCTGTTGTGGTAGCTTGTATCAGTATCTTAACTTGTGATTACCTTGTAACCCAAATGTTGTTATGATAAGTGTAGAGCATATTTCAAAATCATTTGGGGGGCACGATGTGTTGATTGATATATCCGGACAATTTAGCCCCGGTATCACCAATTTGATAATCGGGGCCTCGGGCTCCGGCAAAACCACTTTGCTAAAGTGCATGATTGGCCTACACCATCCCGAACAAGGTTGCGTAAGGTATGACGGCAGAGACTTTACCTCCCTCAATACCGAGGAGCGAGTAGAAATTCGTAAAGAAATTGGCATGTTGTTTCAGGGTTCGGCCCTGTTTGATTCGATGACAGTAGAAGAAAACATCCTATTTCCGCTCAATATGTTTACTAATCAATCAACCAGCGAGAAACTAGACCGAGCCAATTTTTGCTTGAAACGCGTAAACCTTGAAGGCAAAAACAAACTTTACCCTGCCGAACTGTCGGGAGGTATGAAAAAAAGAGTTGGTATAGCAAGGGCTATAGCCATGAACCCCAAATACCTGTTTTGTGACGAACCTAACTCGGGACTCGACCCAAAAACTTCTATCGTTATTGACGAGTTAATTAAAGAAATTACCGAAGAATACCAAACCACTACCGTAGTTGTGACCCACGACATGAACTCGGTGATGGGTATTGGCGATTACATTCTGTTTTTGCACGAAGGGAAGAAATTTTGGGAAGGCTCCAATAAAGAAATTGCTAAGACCGATATCAAAGAACTGAATGATTTTGTGTTTGCCAGTCGTTTTATGAAGGCTGCCAAAGATCGATTATAGCCCAAATAGGCAATAAATATTTGAATTGAGATGATGACTATTCCACTGCTATGCCCCACCCATTGGAAAGACTACGAACTGCTTGACTGCGGTGATTTTGAGAAGTTAGAACGTTTTGGCACTACAGTGCTCATCCGCCCTGAGCCACAGGCCGTTTGGAAAAAAAAGTATAACGCTGACGAGTGGAAAAAGAAAGCCCATATCAGTTTCAAGGGTCGCTCGGCCACCAGTGGCGATTGGGTAAAACATCAAAAAAATGTAGCAGACCGATGGACTATCAATTACAAAAATGAGGAAGTAAACATTAGCCTGCGCTTGGGGCTCACCTCGTTCAAACACGTGGGCTTGTTCCCAGAGCAAGCAGTAAACTGGGATTACATTTCTTCGTCGATAAAAAAATTCAAGTGCAGCAATCCTAAAGTACTCAATCTTTTTGCCTATACGGGTGCAGCATCGTTGATAGCCAAAGCTGCCGGAGCCGACACCACCCACGTTGATTCGATAAAACAAGTAGTAAGTTGGGCCAATGAAAACCAAGAGCTTTCACAATTGAGTAATATACGCTGGGTGGTAGAAGATGCACTTAAATTTGTGAAAAGAGAACTGAAGAGAGGTAAAAAATACAACGGCATCATTCTTGACCCACCTGCCTATGGCCACGGTCCTAACGGCGAAAAATGGAAGCTAGAAGACCATATTCAAGAAATGATGCAAGATGTGGTGCAACTGCTCGATCCTGAAGAACATTTTTTAATTCTCAACACCTATTCATTGGGTTTTTCGTCGGTAATTGTAGAAAACCTGATTAAAACCTCAATGCCTCAGGTTCAAAACCTAGAAACTGGTGAGCTGTATCTGCAAGCGCAATCGGGGGTGAAATTACCCTTGGGTGTTTTCGGTAAGTTTAGAAAATTTGGCTAAACCCATAATCGTAAAACTTAGCAAAGGTTTCAATCCATCCTCGATTTAAAAAGGGTTTAATTCTAATTAATTAGCTAGCATTTAATTTGCACAAAGAAAGTAGAAGACAATAAAGTCGGTATTGAAAAAAAAATTAGTTAATTTCGGCTAGATATGCTCGCTAGCCTGAAATTTTATCTTCTGTTATTCTTCAGCTTGCTGACATTGCACCTGCGGGGGCAATCCATCATCCCACTATTTGATAACATTAACGTGGACCAAGGCTTGTCGCAAAGCTCTGTTTTTAGCATATACCAAGACAGTAAAGGGTATATGTGGTTCGGAACAGCCGATGGGATTAACCGATACGATGGTAACGAGACCAAAAGCTACAAACTACAAGACCGCCTCAACAAGCATAACACCAATATGTTTATAAGAGGTAAATTGGTCGAAGACCGATTTGCTAACATTTGGTTTGCCAATGAAACCGGTATTTTTTACTATCAGCGCAGCAGCGACTCAGTCAAACTGGCATTAAGTTTTGAGCACTCACCATATATTAACATGTGGCCGGGGGTGATACATCTCGACAAGCACAACAATCTTTGGTTGGCAGAAACCTATAAAGGATTACTCAGCTATAACCTCAGCACCAAAAAATTGAAGCATTATCCCTACCTTTTACGTGATATCGAAAAAACAATCAAGATTAACCGTTTATTTTTTGCTGCCCAAAACGATGATTTCTTTTGGTTCTCGAGAGACAAGGCCGAAGGCATATTTCGTTTCGACACCAAAACTCAAAAACTCGAGGAATTTTTCAGAGGAAAATCTTATGTAGCAATAGCCTTTCATCAACAAAACATCTATTTGGCTCAAGCAAATGCTATTGATATTTACGACACTAATTTCAAGTTTTTACAACAAATTAAATTACCCCAAAAACAAGTAGTTAAAAGTTTTATCAGCTCTATGCTGGTCGATCGTCAAGGACGATTATGGGTAGCTGTGTTTCAAGGCGGCATTTATTGTTATGATTTTCGTTCGAAACATCTTCAACATTACAAAAAAGAACAAGCTGCACAGTCTTTAACAAGTAATTTGGTTACCACTTTATATTTGGATCGCAGCAATAACCTATGGACAGGAACCGATGGAAGTGGGGTGTGCAGGTTAAACACAGAACCTCCCCTATTCAATAGTTTTCCGATAAGCAATAAACTAGCCATCAACAATGATAATTTCTTCACAAAATGCTTCTTTGTTGATGAAGATGAACAAGTTTGGTTTGGTACAAATAACAGCGGCTTTGGTATTTACAACAAAAGAACGGGCACGTTAAAAATGATTGGCGAAAATAGTTTTGACTATGTAAGTAGTATTTTTAAAGACAGCAGAGCAAATGTTTGGATAGGATATACCGGAGGCTTGGCTATTTATAATGAAAAAAAGGGATCATTTAAAAGAATCTATTATACAACACAAACCAAACAATCGAGCCCGAATTCTTATTTTGTTTCAAAAATAATAGAACTAGATGAGGGTAAAATATTAGCAGCAACCAAAATAGGTCTAATCTTATTTAGCCCTACAACCGATGATAATTTTATTGGCAGAAACTTAAACTTACCAATAGAAGCAGGTTATGCCATACGTGATATAGTACTCTACAATGCCAAAGAGATACTATTAAGTTTGGATAATAATGGTCTATACCAAATCAAACTGGAAAATAGCAAAGTAACCTTACTCAACACTTTTCTGCAATCATACAAAATCAATAGCATACATCCAGATTTGCAGAACAGAAACTTGATTTGGGTTGGTAGTGATAAAGGACTAGTAGGTATCAACCTGAACAATAGAACAGAAAGGCTGTACAACGAAAATCAGGGATTAAAGAATAGTTATATCTATGGAGTGCTCGAAGATAAAGCACAAAACTTATGGCTAAGTACTAACGGAGGACTAAGTGTTTTCAACAAGAAAAAACAATCTTTTACCAATTACACCAAAGAAAACGGATTACAAAGCAACGAATTTAATACTGGAGCCTACTACCAATCAGCAAGTGGACAACTCTACTTTGGTGGTATTGAAGGCTTTAACTGGTTTACACCTGCTAAAGTACTAGAAAAACAACGCCTCAAAGCACCTAGCGTAGCTATTACCTCGCTTATTATTAATGATAGCGAATATATGGCTCTACCCGATGGAACTATCAAACTGCCCTATTGGAAAAACCAACTTAATTTTCAGTTTGCGGTATTAGATTATACCTTACCAATGGCCAACTACATCAAATACCAACTTTTAGGTGCCGATAATAAAGTCATTACTTCCAAGCAAAAAAATATTCGTTTTCACAACCTCAATCCGGGGCATTACACCCTGAGACTTTGGGGTATAAATGGCTATCAGAGTAGTAGTAAAGCCTTAGAACTAAACATAATCATAAACCCTCCTTTTTGGAGAACATGGCTTTTTTATAGCTTGTTGGTTCTAGGTTTTGCAATATTAGTGGTTGTACTGACAAGAAGAATTTCTTTTTTAAAACTAAAAAAACGAATTATAGAACTTGAGCACGAACAACTTATCGAAAAAGAAAGGCAACGAATTGCCCGCGAGATGCATGATGATATTGCTGCCGGACTTACCCAAATTAACGCCATAAGCCGTTCGGCAGCAGGCAAAACAACGGCTGCAGAAAAACCTGATCTCCAAAAAATTACAGATACTAGCAGACAGCTTATTGCCAGTATGGGAGAAATTATTTGGAATTTAAACCAGACACACTCTTTTTCAGAATTCATAGACGAATTAAAAGAACGAATAGAGAAAACTCTTGCTCATCAGCCTATCCAGTACCATTTAACGCTACCTACAAGCAATGACCTAAAATTTAATATCAAACCCGATTACCAACGAAACTTGGTGCTAATAACCCAAGAAATTTTACACAATGCTATAAAGCATAGTAAAGCAAGTAATATTAACATCCATATCTCTATAAAGGACAAAAAAATATACTTTGCAATTGATGATGACGGTATAGGTTGCAACTTCAATCAAACTTACCAGGGCAATGGGCTAAAAAACATCCAATATCGGATTGCACAAATGAATGGAAAAATCAAATACAATTCAGGAAAAAACGGAGGCTGTAATTTTGTATATAGTGTAGAATTGCAGGTAGAACAACATCACTAACGCCAAATATACCGGTTCTGTACTAACTTTTGGTGCTGTAGTCATAATTTACTAAATTAGCCTTAAACAAATATAAACATGGATAAACAGTGTTTGGATTGCCATCAGGTTTTGCACGGGCGTGCCGACAAAAAATTTTGTGACGACCAATGCCGAAACAATTACAACAACCGGCTAAAGGCTGAAGATCAGGGTCCAATCAGAAAAATTAACCGAATACTGGCCAAAAACCGAAATATCCTCAAAACATGCAACCCCAACGGTAAAACCAAAATAGGCCGCAGTGTACTTAGCAAAATGGGCTTTGATTTTGATTACCATACCCATCGCTATACCACTACAACGGGTAATACTTACGTATTCTGCTACGACCACGGATACCTTGCTTTGGCCAACAACGAGCTGCTACTCATCAAAAAAGACTAAGCCAACAAATATCTTCGCCCGATATTCATCTGGCTATTACAAATAACATAAAAGGGAAAAGCACAAGTCAAACAATAGTTTTTTATATTTTATACTTTGTTAAACAATAAACTCTAATTTTGCCCTTTACAACATATAACAACATGTCGGTAAACAAAGAAATAAAGCGTATCACCACACATACACTACAAGAGATGAAGGCAAAAGGCGAGCGAATTGCCATGCTCACCGCCTACGACTATTCGATGGCCTGCATTTTGGATGAAGCCGGACTGGATGTTCTTTTAGTGGGCGACTCGGCATCAAATGTAATGGCCGGGCACGAAACGACTTTACCCATTACTCTTGATCAAATGATTTACCATGCCCAATCAGTTGTAAGAGGTGCAAAACGTGCTTTTGTAGTAGTTGATTTACCTTTTGGCTCCTACCAAGGCAATTCTAAAGAAGCTCTCAACTCGGCCATTCGTATCATGAAAGAATCTGGAGCGCACGGAGTTAAATTGGAAGGAGGTGTAGAAGTTATAGATTCTATAAAACGCATTATCACTGCCGGCATACCCGTAATGGGGCATTTAGGTCTTACCCCACAATCTATCTATAAATTTGGCACCTACACCGTCAGGGCAAAAGATGAAGACGAAGCTTTTAAACTCAAAACTGATGCCCTAGCCTTACAAGAAGCCGGTTGTTTTGCTGTGGTGTTAGAAAAAATTCCGGCTAAACTAGCCGCCGATGTAAGTGAGCAATTGCACATACCTAGCATTGGTATTGGTGCAGGCCCACATTGTGATGGACAAGTGCTGGTAGTGAACGATATGATTGGACTAACCAAAGGTTTCAAACCTCGATTTTTGCGCCAATACTTACAGCTTTTCGACCAAATAAAAGAAGCAGCACAAACTTATATTAGCGATGTAAAATCTAAAGATTTCCCTAACGAAAAGGAACAATACTAATCATTAAACCCTATTTTGAGCCTTGAAAAAACCACTGTACCAAGCTACCGAAATTAGTGAAGCCGATGTGATTTTCGAAGACAACCACCTCATTGCCATCAACAAAAGAGCCGGCGATGTAGTGCAGGTTGATGAAAGCGGAGACAAACCCTTGGACGAGATGGTGAAAGATTTCTTGGCAAAAAAGTACAACAAACCGGGTAAAGCTTTCTTAGGTGTAGTGCACCGCTTGGACCGCCCGGTTAGCGGATTAATTCTCTTTGCCAAAACCAGCAAGGCCTTGGAGCGGATGAACCAGGCTTTCAAGAACCGAACCATACAAAAAACCTATTTTGCAGTAGTAAGAAACCGACCCGCCAAAAAACAAGGTAAATTGGTGCATTGGCTCATCAAAAATCCACAAAAAAACGTGGTAACTGCACACGACCACGAGGTTACGGGAAGCCAATATTGCGAACTCGATTACGAATTGCTTGCAGAACTTGATGGTTATTATTTATTAAAAGTAAACCCTCTTACCGGGCGCTCTCACCAAATTAGGGTACAACTCTCGTCCATGTCCTGCCCTATTGTTGGCGACAATAAATATGGCTACCCCCGAGGCAGTCGAAAAGGGAGTATTTGTCTCCATGCCCGAAGCCTAGTTTTTGAACACCCTGTCAAAAAAGAACCGCTGCACTTGATGGCTACCCTACCCAAAGATGGATTTTGGGAAAAATTTGAAAAATTCTAAAGCAAAAAATGTCAGTTACTAAACGATAGAAACAATTTTTAACACAAACGTAAAGTTTATTTTACATTTAGTATAAAATATTTTACATTTGAAAAAAATTAAAATTATGAAACCAATAAAATTACTTCCCCATCAGTTTAAAAAAATTGGCTGGTACATTTGTTTGCCCAGCGCTTTGGTGGGATTGTGGCTACAAGCAAACAATTTTGAAACATTAAGCTGGAAAACACATTTTTTTGCCTTAGCTAGCGATGAATTATTTGGAGAGAAAAAATTCTTCGGTAGTGTAGAAGTAAACCTACTACCTACTTTGGTCGGAGTACTTTTTATAATTGGTGCAATGCTAGTAGCTGTCTCAAAAGAAAAGATTGAGGACGAGTACATTAGCAGTCTTCGACTGTCGGCATTGTTGTGGGCCTTATGTGTAAACAGTTTACTCCTTTTGTTGGCTTTGTTTTTTATTTGGGGTGGATATTTCCTAACGGTGATGGTTTATAACATGTTTACCATATTGATACTTTTTATATTACGATTTAATTATCAGCTGTACCGAAGCAAGAAGGAGGGTTGAAGATGAAGAACAAAATCAAGATTGAAAGAGCCATACACAACCTCACACAAGAAGAGTTGGCTAAACTTGTTTCGGTGAGCCGACAAACCATCAATGCAATGGAAGCCAACAAATACGTGCCCTCTACCGTGTTAGCCCTCAAAATTGCCAAGGTATTTGGTAGCTCGGTTGAAGATATTTTTTCTCTCGATGACGAAGATTAATAAAAATTGGCTGCAACATTTCAGCTAAAATAACGACTAATTATTATGCGAAAACTATTTATGTTGGTAGCCCTTTTGGGCTACACCTTATTTGCCCAAGCCCAAAAAGCCAGTATTTCCGGACAATTGTTAGACAGTGTGAAAGGTAAAAACCCCATTGCTTACGCTACCGTTTCTTTATTTGAAGAAAATGACAGCACTTTACTCACCTTTAAACTTTCAGACAGTAAGGGAACATTTAAGTTCAGCAACCTCAAAACAGCCAAACAGTATCGCTTGGTAGTAAACGCTTGGCAATACCAAACCTTTCGAGAAAACATAACAATAACGGCAGAGGCTTCACAAATTGATTTGGGCAATATTTATCTATCTTCAGCTATCAACCAATTGCAAGAGGTGGTAATCAAAGCCGAGCGACCTCCTATCATTGTACGGAAAGACACCATCGAGTTCAATGCCGAATCGTTTAAAACCTTGCCCAGTGCCGTAGCCGAAGACCTATTGCGTAAACTACCTGGTGTAAGCATGAATGCCAATGGCGAAATTAAAGTAAATGGTAAATCAGTCAGCAAAATTCTGGTGGACGGTAAAGAGTTTTTTGGAGGAGATCAAAAAATAGCAACCAAAAACCTCCCTGCCAATATTATAGACAAAGTACAAGTTAGCGATGACCAAGAAGCCAAACGCAGAGATCCGGACATTTTAGCAGCTAACACACCACAAATTATTAATCTAAAGCTAAAAAAAGCTATCAAAAAAGGAGCCTTTGGTAAAGTATATGCGGGCACTGGGCTCAATGAGTTGTATGAGAGTGGGGGTATCATCAATCTTTTCAGAGACACCACCCAGATAAGCCTATTGGCCTACAGCAACAACGTGAACAAAACCGGTTTTTCTGTGAACGACATCATGCGAATTGGTGGTATGGATAGATCTGGCATCAACATGATGATGGTGAACGACGACGGTGGATTTGCACTCAACGGCATTTCTTTTGGCGGTGCAATGCAGGGTGGCAAACAAAACTCAATTGGTGCCGGAATGAATTTTAATACCTTAACCAAAAAAGGCACCCAACTTAACCTCAGTTATTTTTTAGGGCACGGCATAAATCATAAAGAGCAATACACGGATAGCCGGCAAGCATACGGCACCGACCTACTATTTGGCAACAGCAACACCACGAGCTATACCAATAGTTACAGCCACAATATAAATGCTAAGCTAGAAAGCAAGCCCGATAGTTTAAGCACATTCACTCTGAGACCTGTACTTAGCCTTGGAATTGACCGCTCCAACATGTTGCGTCAAGAGCAAAACAGCAATGCCAGCAACGTACTCAACAATAGCCACAACCAATCGCGGCAAAAAGGCCAAAATCTAAATTACCAGATAGAAAGTAATTACTGGAAAGACTTTAAAAAAAAAGGTCGCAACCTAAATTTAGGGCTTAGTTTGTACCAAAAACATAACGAAAACGATTTGTTTACCAATAACCAAAGTCTGTTTTATCTACCTCCATCTACTCGCCTGCTAGACCAATGGCGAAACCAGAACCTAAAGAGCTTTGGTATCAATCTCAACACTAATTACAAAGAACCTATCAGCAAGCAAATTGCCCTCAGAGTAGCCGTCAACGCCAACTACCTCGACAACGAGAATGCTTTAGTTACTTTTAACAAGAACCCACTCAACCAAGCATACGACCTACCTGTGAGCAACCTTTCCGAAACAGCTACCCAAACCGGGTTGAAAACCAACAACCAATTGGGATTAGAGTGGAAAGCCCTCAAAAATCTTACTTTTCGGCCCGCCGTGGTGTTCAACACCATCAACCTCAACAACAAATACAAAAACAATCCCAATTTAAGGCAAAACTATTCATTTGTAGCCCCAAAACTGAACATACAATACAAGGAGCTTAACATCGATTACAGTCCAAGTTTTAACGAACCAGAAGTACAATACTTACAACCCGTTGCCGACAACAGCAACCCCATGGCCGTATTTGTGGGCAACCCCAATTTAAGACCCTCACGCAGCCACAGAGTTTACCTCAACTATTACAAATACAACACCAAAAACAATTTGAGCGTAAACAGCAATATTGGTGGCAGTATCCAAAATGACGGTATTGTAATTTCAAGAACTATTGCTGCAGACGGTTCACAAAGTTCTAACCCTATAAACGCTAATGGTATTTGGGAATTTTATGCAGGAGCATGGTTAGAAAAATCTATCAAAAAAAGTGATAAGATACAAATTAACATCAATACCGGATTTTGGTCAAACTACAACAAGGGCATTACTCTGGTAAATACACAACGTAGCCGAAGTGAGAATTTTAATATTGGACCTGACATTGGTTTCAACCTTAATCTAAATGATGTCTTAGAGCTACGCCAATCTTTCGCCCTGAACATAAATCGCAGCAGCTACAACGATGCCTATTTTACCGACATCAAATATCAAACCTATGAAAACAACAGTGAGATCATAATACGTTGGCCAAAGAAAGTTGTTTGGGAAACTAATTTTCGATTCATTAACAACAACCAAAACCTGGCTTACAACAATGACATCAAACTGTGGAATGCCGCTGTAACTTTACTTTTCATGAAAAACGACCGTCTTCAGCTCAAATGCAGTATAAACGACATCCTAAATACCGGATATCGTCGTGATCTCAGTATCATAGAAAATACATTTGTGGACAGTAGAACCTCTAATCTAGGGAAACACGGGCTATTTACCCTCACCTATAACATCCAAAATTTTGGTGAGAAAGTAGGCGGACGACAATCCTTCTTCGGTTTTTAATATTTTATACAACCAATACATACCATACCCTACACAAAAACCCGATGTCCCGAAAGGTTGTCTCTGAACTCTTTAGGAGTACAGCCTTTTCTTTTTTTGAAAATACGGTTAAAATTAGAGATGTTGTTGAAACCACAGTTATAAGCTACCTCGGCAATAGTTTCGTTGGTATCTATCAGTTTGCGAGAGGCATGTCCCAGTCTAATTTCGGTGAGGCTGTCAATAAAACTAGACCCCGTTTTATGCTTGAAAAAACGACTGAAAGAAACTTCGGTCATGTTGGCCAACTTTGCCACATCTGCCAAACTAATCGTCTTGTCGAAGTTGAGGTTGATGTATTCCATTACTCGCTCAACTCGTTTGCTAGTATAAGAAATTTCGGTTTGGCTAAAAGTCGCATCAGAGAGGGTACGCATCTGACGAGATGAAGACAAGTCGTGCAAAATAGACATCAGTTCCAACACCGAGTCGAAACCATGCATTTTGTTGAGTTTTATCAATCGGGGTGCAATATTTCGAACGGTTTCGTCAGAAAACTGAATACCCAATTTAGATTTGTCGAACATTTCACGGATTAAACGCATTTGGTTTCTTCTCAAAAAACGTTCATCAAACAAATCTTTGTGAAACTGTATGGTTACTTCATGAATTTCTCCGCCTTTAAAATTGTGAGTTTCCCAAACATGGGGCAAATTAGAGCCGATGAGCACCAATTCCAAATCACCAATTTCTTCGAAATGATCGCCTACCATGCGCCGTGCCCCTTTAGCATTCTCAATAAAATTTAGCTCCAGTTCTTCGTGGTAGTGCAAAGGGAAATCAAACTCGTGCTTTCGCCTTTCAAAAATTGTAAAACAATCACCAGAAGTTAGCGGAGTAATTTCCTTCATTAACTGTTGCTGCCCCATCACCTACTAATTTTAACTAAAATTGTGATAAAATAATATTATCAACAAAGCTAAATACAGTTTATTAAATATCCAATAAAATTTACATATTCAATACATTACATAATTAGTTTTTAAACTTAACTTGACAAAAAGCAATAATAATATAATATATAGATAAAATAATATTATCAAAGCATTATATTTGGTAAGTACTTTTGATTTAACCAAAAACCAGTATTACTATGCAATGTAAACCTTATTTAAGCATGCTATCGATGGTTTTCTTTTTGCTCATAAGCGGGTGGTCCACCTTTGCGCAAAACAAAAAGATAAACGGTCGGGTAGAAAGCGAGAACGGTTCACCATTAATAGGTGCATCCGTAAGTATTAAAAACCAAAAAGTGTCCACCATCACGGACAAAAACGGCAATTTCAACCTAAATATTCCGACAAGCGCTACTACATTAGTAGTAACCTACTTAGGTTTAGAAACACAAGAACTTACCATTGGCAACAAAAGTAGTTTCGTAATTCGTATGCTCAGCAAGAGCTCTACACTTTCAGAGGTAGTAATTGTTGGTTACGGTACTATGAAAAAATCAGATCTAACCGGGTCGGTTGCTCGTATAGAACGAGATGAATTGAACAGAGATGTGCCCACCAACATTCTTCAAGCCATGCAGGGAAAAGTAGCCGGGGTCAACGTTACACAAAACGATGGTTCACCTGGCGCCGGCATTAGTATCCGAGTACGTGGTTCCAATTCCTTTTTGGGTGGCACCGAACCACTTTATGTTATTGATGGTGTCCCTTTCAACAATTCCAGCTCGGGATCTACCCCGATGTCTATTGGCGATGATGAAAAACAAACCCTCAACGCCATGTCCTTCATCAACCCCGATGATATTGAAAGCATAGACATTTTAAAAGATGCGTCGGCTACTGCTATTTATGGATCGAGAGGTGCAAACGGCGTAGTACTAATAAGTACCCGAAAAGGAAAGATAGGTAAAGACCGAATTGAGGCCAACCTCAATATAGGGCAATCGCAAGTTTCTAAAAAAATAGACGTACTTAGTCCATCAGAATATGCCACTTATCAAAACTTGGCCTATTCAAACTCAAACCTATATACCGGTACAAATTATAACCTCCCCTATCCCGGAGCACAAGTTCCTGACCCACTAAATCCAGGCCATACCTATTATGCAAAAGGCCCACAAGACTACCTTGGCAACAACAACAATTGGCAGGATCGTATTTTCAGAAGCAGTTATTACCAGAATTATTCGGTAAATATTGCCGGCGGTAACGAAAAAGGCACCCACAGTATCACTTTCAATTACTTGGATCAAGACGGTGTGGTTCGAAATTCTGGTTATTCTCGTTATGGCTTGGGACTAAACCTTGGCAGAAACCTGAGTAAAACTTTCAAATTTGGCACCAGCACCTCATTGGCTAGTACCAACACCGCAGGTGTAAAAACAGGTAGCGACAAATCTGATGCTGCCAGTGCAGGTATTGTACGTGCAGCAATTACCTACCCATCAACCATTTCTGACCCCATAGCTTACGATGGTGTGGGTGATGCATTTATCACTAACCCATACATTTATGTTAGCGATGTACTAAACAAGGTAAAAGGGTTAAATATCTTCTCATCCAATTATATTGAAGCCACTTTCCTCAAAGACTTCAAATTCAGACAAAACATTGGTTTCAACTACTTTGGCAGTAATCGCGACCAATATTACCCTCGCTCGGTTTACGAAGGTTTTGCCATGAAAGGTTGGGGTCTAAAATCAAATAACGTGTGGAGCAATGCTACTGCCGAGAGTATTTTGAGCTATCAAAAAAGTATCAACAAACACAGTTTCAACGTGATGGCTGCCGGCACCTATGAGCGCACCAATGGTAGCAGCCAAAGAGCTGAGGCCAAAACCTTTGCCAACGATGCATTGTTAAACGAGAACCTCGAAGCTGGTGAGGCTATCCTCCCTGTAGTTACATCACGTTATCAATCTACTTTAATTTCTTTCTTGGGTCGTGCCAATTATAACTATGCCGACCGTTATTTGCTAACTCTATCCTATCGTCAAGACGGGTCAAGCAAATTCGGAAAAGACAATAAATGGGCTGGTTTCCCTTCAGCTGCCCTAGCTTGGAAAATAACAAACGAGGATTTTATGAAAAGCCAAAAGCTAATTAGCGACCTCAAATTACGACTTAGCTATGGCAAAACGGGTAATCAGGGGATAGGCTCTTATGCCTCATTGACCAAACTAACCGTATATAACTACGTATTTGGCGGTGCAATACAAACCGGTTTGGCCAACGACCTCTACTCGGGACCTGCCAACGAAAAACTAAAATGGGAAACTACCAGTTCATACAACTTGGGTTTAGATATGGGTTTCTTCAAAAACAGATTGAACCTTCAAGTTGATTTATACAAAAAAAATACAGACGATTTGCTTCAATATTTGGTCATCCCTTCATCCACAGGATTTAGAAGCAAATTGGTCAACTCTGGCTCTATCGAGAACAAAGGTTTAGAGATTAGCATTGGTGGTACGGCGGTAAAACACAAAGATTTTGAGTGGAGCAGCAACTTCAACATAGCTTTCAACCGCAACAAAATATTAAGCCTCAGCCCCGATGTTACCGAGCAATACGCCCGCAACATCTCTACCAGCGATGCACCATTTATACAAAAGGTTGGTCATCCTATTGGGGCACTATACGGCTATGTTGAAAACGGATATTATGACAACGAAGCTGAGGTAAGAAACGACCCACAGTACACCAACCAAAGCAACGCAATCATTCAGCGTACTATTGGCGAAGTAAAATATAAGAATTTTGATGGCGATCCAACATCCATTTCGCAAAGCGATAGGACTTTTATTGGTGATGTAAACCCCGACTATACTTTTGGCTTCACCAACAACTTCAAATACAAACGTTTTGATTTAAGTATCTTCATCAACGGGGTGCAAGGCAATGATGTCATTAACATGAACAGCAAGTTCAATGCTAACCTCGGAAGCAACAAAAACATCACCCAAGAGATGTGGGACGGAGCTTGGGCAGCAGGCAAAGACAATAGCAATGCCACACATCCAAAAGTGATGCGTCAATTTTTCCGTAATTTCTTGTTCAGCCGCCGCTTTGTTGAGGATGGAAGCTTTGTTAGAGTAAAAAACGTCACCTTAGGCTACAACGTACCTTTAAAGTCAAAAACCATTTCTGCACTACGGGTAGCTTTAGGTGCCAACAACCTTTTTACCTTTACCAAATATAGCGGCTACGACCCTGAAGTAAACAGCTATGGTGACAACCCGGCACTATTTGGAGTTGATTTAGGAGGATACCCCAACTCCAGAACATTCAATTTCTCGGTACGTTGTAATTTTTAACTAAATCTAAACGACAATTATGAAAACGATTTCAAAATATATAAAGGTAGCCCTGCTCGGTTCGGTAATATTGGGCACAGGAGCCTGTAAAAAAGCGTTGGAAGAAAAACCCTACTCTTTTTACTCGCCCGAAAATTTCTACCAAAACGAAAGTGATGCTCGTGCCGCCATCAACGGTGTTTACAGCGAGCTTTACTCCTGGGACTTGTTCTTACAGCCCTTTTGGAATATGACTATCTTAGATGATGACCATGTGGCTGGTGCCGATTGGTTTATAGGCACTACTGGTGTAGGCAACCCACAAGCTTATTGGGGGGTTGATGGGCCTTGGGTAGGTTGCTACACCATCATTGCCCGTGCCAATACTGTGCTCGAAAATGTACCAAACATTAGCAACATAGACCCCGACATCAAAAAACGTATTCTGGGCGAGGCACATTTCTTGAGAGGCTGGGCTTATTTCCAACTGGTACAACTATACGGTGGCGTACCCATCCGCCTCAACTCAGTTTCAGCAGCCAAACCAGAAACCAATGTACCTCGAGCATCGGTAAAAGAAACCTACGATGTGGTTATTGCCGAATTTAAAGCTGCCGAAAATC
This sequence comes from Pedobacter sp., assembly GCA_039810685.1. GTDB lineage: Bacteria > Bacteroidota > Bacteroidia > Sphingobacteriales > Sphingobacteriaceae > Pedobacter. The sequence goes on from JBDHXL010000004.1 coordinate 61,459, forward strand.
AGCTCCTACCCTACGGACATGCTAAAGCAGGAGAGCCTGGTCGAGTAAATCAAGGTGTAGCCAAATCTTTCTTGGCTAAAACCTATATGACCATGGCCTCAGGAGCCTCTACGGGCACTATCACCGTAAGAGGTGGCACAGACAACGGCTATTATACCTATAACAAAGACATTGTAAAAGGGCTAGAAGGTTTAGATGCTAAAGCCTATTATACACTAGCCCGAGACAAGGCACTAGAAGTTATCAACAGTAATCTTTACGAACTTACACCCAACTGGAAAGATTTGTGGAGTATAGCCGGTCGTAATTCTAAAGAACAAATGTGGGAAGTACAATCTTTGGCCGGAACAGAGTTTGTCAACAATTTAGGTGCCTATTTTTCTGCCCGTTCTACCTTTGGTCAAGGTGCTGTATGGACTACTAACAACCATTACAACGATTACGATGTACTTGACAAGCGTGTGCTTGACGGGATAACCCACAACTACCAAACCCTACAAGGCACTTATATTTTCTATCCTTCATGGCAAGCAGCCCAATACAAGGTGGTAAACGGCATAACGTATAACAATACCGGAAGCACTACCGCAGAGCGAGCATATACCATCAAATTTAGTGGAGTTGCTGACCCGACAGTAGCCAATAGCGATGCTTTTTATCCGCTTTTGCGATATGCCGAGTTGTACCTCATCGTTGCCGAAGCCGAAAACGAGATTAACGGCCCAAACACCGCTGCCTACGATGCACTCAACACAGTACGGTTTAGAGCTTTTCCTAAAACTGGTAACCCTGCCGTGCCTGTACCAGAAGCTTATGCGCCCACAGGTATGGATGCCCAACAATTCAGAAGCTATGTGCTTGCCGAAAGAGCTAGAGAATTTAACTTAGAAGGGGTAAGGCGTTTTGATCTAATGCGCTGGGGTATTTATTTGCAGGTGATGAACAAAATTACTACCGGACAAAACAATATCTCTAAGGCCAGACAAAACAAAAATTTGTTATTGCCAATCCCATTAAACGAACTAAATTCTAACAAGGCCATTCACGGTAACAACCCTGGATGGTAATGACTAATACTTAAAATTTATATTTTATGAAAGTCTTTCAAAAAACCATTACAGCCTGCATACTGGTAGCCAGTATAGCCCTTAGTGCTTGTAAGAAAGAGAAATCAGAAAACACAGCACCACCAACATTAAGTTCGGTAACTACGTTAAACGACCGATCTACAGCACTCGAGTCGATTGGTTATGGTGAGTGGATTATCATTCGAGGAACCAACCTAAGCACTACGCATCAAGTAGATTTTAACGGCACATTAGCAGCCGACTCGCTTACTTGGGCCGATGATAGCAGTATTACCGTAAAAATTCCTGCCAACCTTACCGACCCGATCAACAACCCAATTACAGTAAGCACCAAATACGGAAAGGCTACGCTAAACTTTAAGATTAAACAGCCAGGGCCACAAATAACAGATTTTAATCCTGCTGCCGGTCAAGCCGATGATGAAGTAACCATTTACGGCAATTATTTTAAAGGAGTAAGCGAAGTAACCATCAACGGTGTGAGTGCCAACATCATTACCAAAAGCCAAACCGAGGTAAAAGTAAAAGTACCTGCAGGGGTAAGTTATGGCCAAATTGTACTTACTACTCCAGTGGGTTCAGTAACTGCTACCAAAACTTTTGGCCTCAAACACGTAATTTATGATGATGCACTACAAAATGCTTGGACTAACACCTCCTACTCTACACAGAGTTTAAACTTTGCCGATGTAAGCACTGTAAGAAGAGGTACTAAATCTATTCATGTAGAGCACAAAGCTTGGTCTGCACTTCGTTTTAGGTTATCAAGCAAGTTTGCTACCGCTGGATATTCAATGGTAAAACTTTCTATCTACGGTGGTGCAGGTACCGAAGGCAAGAAAATAAGAATATCGGTTACTCCTGCTGCCGGAACATACGACCTCTTATTACGCGAAGGTAAATGGACAGATTACCAGGTCCCATTAATTAATATAGGAAACCCTGCAACGATAGAGTACATTACTTTTCAAGAGTTTAGTGGTTTTAAATCCCCAATTTACGTTGACGATGTTGGATTTTATTAAAATCAAATACGGTTAGTTTTGTTATCGTACAGAAAAAACATGCGTAAATTTTGTACGAAAAGGTAGAGATCATAAGGTCTCTACCTTTAAAACAACACTTAACAAACTTTATATCTGCTATTCCATTCCTTTTATTTCAATGAAAAAAACTACTATTTCCACCATACACCTCCTACTCTTGGGTGCATTAGCTTTCGCCCAAAAGCCAAGTCATCCTAAAGCCAGCTCCGCCACTAATACGCTCTTCAAAAATCTCTACCATTTACAAGGAAAACATATCATGTTTGGTCATCAGGACGATTTGGCTTATGGAGTAGGGTGGAAATACGTTAAAGGTCGTAGCGATATCAAATCAGTTGTAAACGATTATCCAGCCGTTTATGGTTGGGATATCGGAAAAATAGAATACAACAGCCCAACCAATTTGGATGGTGTACCTTTTGATAAAATGCGACAATACATTCAACAAGCCTATCAAAAAGGAGCTGTAATAACAATTAGTTGGCATTTGGGCAACCCGCTAACAGGGGGTTCATCTTGGGATACAGCCAAAAACACCGTAAAATCTATCCTACCTCAAGGCGCTAAACACCAAGAATATGTACTTTGGTTAGACCGAGCCGCTCAATTTTTAGCCAGCCTCAAAGATCAAGAACAAAACCTTATACCTATCTTGTTCCGTCCATTTCACGAAGAAAAAGGCAACTGGTTTTGGTGGGGAAAACCTCATCGCAGCAAGCAAGACTATATTGCGCTTTGGCGCTTCACAATTGATTACTTGAGAGAAACAAAACAACTCAATAATTTAATTGTTGCCTTCAATTCAAACGATTTTAATACGGAAAAACAATTTCTAGAAAGTTACCCTGGCGATCAGTGGGTAGATCTTTTAAGCATGGACAAGTACCAATATCAACTTGCCGACCAATCCAATTTTATAGCTACCGTACGTAAACAATTAGGGATAATAAGCAATCTTGCCATGGCCAAAAAGAAATTAAGTGCTTTCGCCGAAACCGGATTCGAGGCCATACCCGATCCCAACTGGTGGACACAAACGTTGTGGCCAGCTATAAAAGATATCCCAATTAGCTACGTACTAGTTTGGCGAAATGCCGGTTATTCAGCACAACAGCAAAAAATGCACTACTATGCTCCCTACAAAGGTCAGATCTCTGAAAAGGATTTTAAAAGCTTCTATAAGCAAAAACAAATGATGTTCGAAAAACAGCTACAATCAAAAAAAATCTATCGCAACCAATGAAACTTCAATTTATAGATATTGCCATTGTTCTTGTTTACCTCATTGCCATGATAATGATTGGCTTTTATATGAAAAACAAGGCTAAACAAGATAAAGATGCTTACCTAATGGGAGGCAAAAAACTACCATGGTACATGCTGGGACTAAGTGATGCCAGCGACATGTTCGATATCAGTGGTACCATGTGGATGGTTACCCTATTTTTTGTTTATGGCTTTAAAAGTATTTGGATACCATGGCTTTGGCCCGTATTCAACCAAGTTTTTATGATGATGTTCTTATCCAAATGGCTACGCCGATCTAACGCCACTACCGGAGCTGAATGGCTGAACACCCGTTTTGGCACCAGCGGCAAAGGAGTAAACGGCTCACACACCATCATAGTAGCTTTTGCCCTAATCAGTTGTTTAGGCTTTTTAGCCTACGGATTTATTGGGCTCGGAAAATTCATCGAGGTGTTTATCCCTTGGGAGTACGTAAAAGAATATGTACCGTTTGAAGTACCTGCAAAATACGTAGCCCATTTCTACGGCATAGTATTTACACTTTTTGCCATGTTCTACTCTATTTTGGGAGGAATGCATAGCATAGTTCTAGGCGATTTTATTAAATATTCAATCATGACACTAGCCTGCATAGCCATTGGAATAATTGCCGTGCAGCACTTACACAACCAAAGTTTAAACGTACCAAAAGGTTGGGATAATCCATTTTTCGGATGGAAACTTGATTTGGATTGGAGCCAAATTGCAGCCGATGCTAACAAAAAAATAGAGGAGGATGGATTTAGCTTATTCACCATATTTTTTATGATGATGCTTTTGAAAGGTGTTTTTGCCTCTTTAGCCGGCCCTGCCCCAAATTACGACATGCAAAAAATATTGAGTACCAAAAGTCCAAAAGAGGCTAGTAAGATGACCGGATTTGTGAGTATTATTTTGCTACCTATTCGCTACTCAATGATTACAGGACTTACCGTGCTAGCACTACTTTACTACAACCAATTGCACCTAAAAGGCCCTGATGGCATCACCGATTTTGAGCGAATTTTACCGGCTACCATCAACGAGTTTTTACCCGTTGGGGTACTTGGCCTGGTGCTAACAGGTTTGCTAGGTGCATTTATGGGTACTTTCAGTGGTACACTCAATGCGGCACAAGCCTATATTGTAAATGATATTTACCTAAAACACATCCGACCCGATGCACCAACCAAAAATATCATTTACATGAATTACTTGGTTGGTGTGCTGGTAGTAATAGCCGGTATAGCATTTGGGTTTATGACTAAAGATGTAAACAACATATTGCAATGGATAGTGGGAGGATTGTACGGCGGTTATGTTGCAGCCAATTGTCTAAAATGGTACTGGTGGCGTTTTAATGCCAATGGATTTTTCTGGGGAATGAGTGCCGGAGTTATAGCTGCATTGGCAATGCCTTATCTCACCACCGGGCTACCCTTATATTGGTGGCCACTACTTTTTGTCATTTCTTTGGCAGCTTGCTATATCGGTACTTATACGGCCGAACCTACTGACAAGGCTGTACTGATTAATTTCTACAAAACCGTAAAACCCTGGGGCTTTTGGAAACCTATACAGCAAGAAGTATGTGCTGCTGATCCCAATTTCCCGGTCAACAAAAATTTCAAACTAGACATGTTTAATGTAGCAATTGGTATTGTTGCACAGCTTTGCCTCACTATCCTACCAATGTACCTTATCATTGGCATGTATCAACCTTTATTTATCACCTTATCTGTATTAACAGTAATTGCACTTATACTAAAAAGAACCTGGTGGGATCGCTTAGAAGATTAAAGCATATGAATACGCAAAACATCAACGAAGAAATAAAAGTAATGCTTCTAGAGCAAGAAGCTCTCATTAGCAGAAAAAATACACCACTCAAGAGTCAAAATGGTTTATACCGTAAACACCTAAACCCGGTACTAACCGCAGCCCACTGCCCCATCAATTGGCGTTTTGATTTAGACAGTAACACCAACCCATACCTCATTGAGCGGATGGGTATTAATGCAGTGCTCAATCCTGGTGCGATAAAATGGAACAACAAGTACATCATTATGCCCCGAGTTGAGGCCGTGGACAGAAAATCTTTCTTTGCCATTGCCGAAAGCCCAAACGGTATAGACAATTTTCGTTTTTGGGATTTTCCAGTTATCATACCAGAAACCGATGTGCCCGACACCAATATTTACGACATGCGCTTGGTAGCCCATCAAGACGGATGGATTTACGGTCTGTTCTGTACCGAGCGCCGCGACCCCAATGCTCCAGAAAGTGATCAATCTGCCGCCATTGCACAATGTGGTATCGTACGCAGCAAAGACTTGATGAATTGGGAACGATTGGCAGATCTAAAAACCACATCTGCACAACAAAGAAACGTAGTATTGCACCCCGAGTTTGTAAATGGTTGCTATGCATTTTATACTCGTCCGCAAGACAGTTTTATTGAAGCAGGAAAAGGCGGAGGGATTGGTTTTGGATTATCCCAATCAATAGAAAAAGCACAAATAACCACAGAAATCATCATCGACAAAAAACAATACCACACCGTTTACGAGGCTAAAAATGGACAAGGCCCTGCCCCACTCAAAACCGAAAAAGGCTGGTTGCATTTGGCTCACGGCGTTAGGAACACAGCAGCCGGACTTCGCTATGTGCTCTATATGTTCCTTACCGACCTCAACGATTTAACCAAAGTTATACACAAACCCGCCGGCTATTTTTTGGCTCCTGAAGGAGATGAACGAGTGGGCGATGTTTCTAATGTAGTGTTTTGCAACGGATGGATTATGGACGAGGATGGTACTGTGTTTATCTACTATGCCTCTTCCGACACCCGTATCCACGTTGCTACAAGCCATATAGACCGTTTGCTAGATTATGTGTGCAATAATCCTGAAGATGGACTAAGCTCTGCAAACACTGTAAAAAGTATTATGCACATCATTCAACACAACAAAGATATTGAATTAGAAAAAGCATAATTTAGCACAATGACATTGGCACAGCTAAGCAAAGAGCTTGAAACCGAGCTGCAAGAACTATTACAATGGTGGTCCAAGTACAGTATAGATGAAGTTAATGGTGGTTTCCTCGGAGCAATAAATAATCAAAATAAGGCAAATGCAACAGCTATAAAAGGTTTGGTGCTCAACAGCCGTATTTTATACAGTTATGCTGCGGCCTATTTACACAGCAACAACAAAAACTGGTTAGAGCAAGCGCACAAAGCTTACCGTTATCTATTGGATAAATTTGCTGACCCTGTAAACGGTGGTTTTTATTGGGCTTTGCAGGCAGATGGTAAAAAACACGATGGACGTAAACAAGTTTATGGGCAAGCTTTTGCCATCTATGCTTTAGCTGAATATTACAAAGCTACTAATGATAAACAAGCTTTAGACCTAGCAATAGCAACCTTTCAATTAATTGAAAAACACAGTTATGACTCTGTTTTTGGTGGCTACCTAGAGGCACATGGCGAATGTTGGGAAGAAATTGAGGATCTCAGACTGAGTGAAAAAGACCAGAACGACAAAAAATCAATGAATACCCACCTGCATGTCATTGAAGCCTATGCCAATTTATATAGCGTTTGGCCTAGCGCTACACTCAAAGCGGCCATTACACAATTGTTGCAGGTTTTTGATCAGCACATAATCAACAAAAACCGTAATCACCTCAATTTGTTTTTTGATAAAGATTGGACCATCAAATCAAATGACATTTCATTTGGCCATGATATTGAGGCAGCTTGGCTGCTGCTAGAAGCTGCCGAAATCATTGCAGATACTACAGCCACAACAAAATTTAAACAACTGGCTATTTCGCTAGCCGATGGTGCTGCCGAGGGTTTACAAGCCAATGGTGGACTTTGGTACGAGTATAGCCCTCAAAACCAACATTGGGTAAAAGAATACCATTGGTGGCCACAAGCCGAGGCCCTAGTTGGATGGTTAAACGCTTGGCAAATTAGCAAAAATCAAACCTATTTAGATAAATGTATTGCTAGCTGGCACTTTATTCAATCACACATTAAAGACCACAAACATGGAGAATGGTACTGGGGTGTTGATGCACAGCTAAAAGTAATACCCAATTATGAAAAGGCAGGATTTTGGAAATGTCCATATCACAACAGCCGGGCCTGTCTAGAAATCATAAAACGGTTAAAAACCCAATAAAACACTACTGACATGTTATAAATCTGTCAAATTAATCTTCCAAATTGTCTTCAACACTTATTTTTATGAAATTGCGGCAATTTTTTTTAACTGCTGTAATTTTAGGAATGAGCAAAAGAATACTACTTTGGTTTAGAAATGATTTGCGGCTTCATGACAACGAAATGTTAGTTGAAGCAGCGGCCAAGGCTGATGAGGTATTTCCGCTCTATATTTTTGACCCTCGACACTTCGAACCCACCAATTATAACAGTATAAAAACCGGAGCACTAAGAGCCCAGTTTTTACTCGAAAGTGTAACCGCTCTCCGAAAAAGTTTAAAAGGTAAATTGTATATTGCTTTTGGGCTGCCGAAAGAAATTATCCCACAACTAGCCGAGCAACACCAAATTAGCGAAGTATATCATCACCGTGAGGTTGCTTGGGAAGATACAATAGTAAGCGAAAATGTAGAAAATGCCTTATGGAAACTCAAGATTAATCTTAAACATTTTATCGGGCATACCTTATACAACAAAGAAGACCTCCCCTTCCCGATTAAGGACATTCCAGATGATTTTCTGAAATTCAAAAAAAAGATAGAGCGAGAGTCTTTGGTAAAACCCTGTTTCGAACAACCAAAATCACTTAATATCATCACGCTCGATGATTGGGGTGAACTGCCTACTCTTGATCAACTTATTCCGGGCACAAGCAGCACTAACCTACAAAAAAGTGATTTCAAAGGAGGTGAACAAAGTGCCTTATCGCACTTAAAAAGCTATCTTGAACAAGGATTGACAAGCCCAGTAAAAAAGCAAGCCTTTTTCTCTAAACTATCACCTTGGATAGCCAATGGTTGTCTCTCACCTAGGTACCTATATTGGCAAATAAAAGCATCTGAGGTAAAAAATGGAGCAAAGCCACACCTACAAGCACTTCACCAAGGTTTGCTGTGGCGAGATTATTTTCGCTTTATGCTTAAAAAACACAGCAACGATTTTACTGCTATATTAGCTAATACTGAAAATTCAATCGAGCTAAACAACTCAGAGAAAAAAGCCTTAGACAATTGGAAGAACGGACTTACCGAAAACGCCCTAGTCAACCATTTTGCTAACGAATTAAAACAACACGGATACATCAGCCTCTCGGCCCGACAGTTGCTTGCTCACTACCTGATTGTTAACATGAATATTTCGTGGCGATTTGGCGCAGCACATTTCGAAGAATACTTTATAGATTTTTGCCCGGCAAGCAATTGGGGCAATTGGATGTTGCTGGCTGGAGTAGGCTTGGGAGATAAAAGCAACAACATCAGTTTTGATAAACTTGCCAAGCAATTGGATCCACTAGGTAAATTTGCATCGGTCGTTTAAGCCAAATTAAAAGTCTTTATTTTAACTGTATAATTCCATTCAATTTAATCGTATTTTATTGTCTTATATAAAGGTAAAATCCTAATTTTGCAATTCTAGTTAAACACAACATGGATAATCTAACTTATCTCAACGGCGGAAGTGTCGAATACATTGATAACTTGTATCAAAACTATAAATCCAATCCAGAATCAGTAGAATTTGGTTGGCAAAAATTTTTTGAGGGTTTTGAGCTTGGACGTAGTGCAGAAGGCCCTGTTAGCTATGGCGACCAAACACCCGAATATTTCTTAAAAGAAATCAATGTCCTCAATCTGATAGAGGGCTATCGGCAAAGGGGGCATTTGTTTACCAAAACCAACCCTGTACGTGAACGTAGAAAGCATCTACCTACCCTTGATATTGAGAACTTTGGCTTATCTGAAGCCGATTTGCAAACAGTGTTCAATGCCGGTATTCAGTTGGGCATAGGCCCTGCAAGTCTGCAAGACATTATCACTTTCTTAGAGCTAACCTACTGCCGTTCTATAGGCGTAGAATACAAATACCTACGCACCCCAGAAGTGTTGCGCTGGTTGGAAAGTAAAATGGAAGGCGAAAAAAATACACCTCAACTATCCGACAGTGAAAAAATGCGTATCGTTAAGAAATTGAACGAGGCTGTATTATTTGAAAACTTCTTGGGCACTAAATTTTTGGGACAAAAACGTTTCTCATTAGAAGGTGCCGAGGCTTTAATTCCTGCACTTGATTCGGTAATTGAAAAAGGTGCCGAACTAGGTATCAGCGAGTTTGTGATAGGAATGGCACACCGCGGACGCTTGAACGTGTTAGCCAACATCATGCAAAAAGCATATAAAGATATCTTTACCGAGTTTGAGGGCAATAGTTATAATCCAGACACCCCTTTCAACGGCGACGTAAAATATCACTTAGGTTACTCTACCGATGTAACCACTAACAAAGGCACAAATATTCACCTTAGCTTATGCCCTAACCCATCCCATTTGGAAACTGTAGGTGCCATAGTTGAAGGGATGTCTCGGTCGAAGATAGATTTTAAATACAACGGTGACAACAGCAAGTTGGCTCCCATTATCATACACGGCGATGCCTCAGTTGCTGGCCAAGGTATTGTTTATGAAGTTATCCAGATGGCCAGCTTAGATGGTTACAAAACTGGCGGTACTATCCATTTGGTAATCAACAACCAAATTGGTTTTACCACCAATTATAAAGATGCACGTTCAAGCACCTATTGTACTGATATTGCCAAAGTAACTTTATCACCCGTATTTCACGTAAATGGTGATGATGCCGAGGCTTTAGTATATGCCATCAATTTGGCAATGGAATATCGCCAAAAATACCGCAACGATGTATTTATTGATATACTTTGCTACCGTAGATATGGCCACAACGAATCTGATGAGCCTAAATTCACACAACCGTTATTGTACAAAGCCATCGAGAAACACGCCAACCCGCTAAAAATCTATGTTGAGCAATTGGTGAAAGAAGGAAAATTGGACGATGCCAAAGCCAAAGAAATGGAAAAAGATTTCAAGGGTCACTTGCAAGATGCCTTGAATGAAGCAAAAGCCTACCATGCTCAACTAAGTGAAGTAAAATTTGGTGGTGCTTGGGCCGATATGCGTTTGGCTACAGCTAAAGATTTTGAAACCTCACCGGCAACCGCAGTAAAAGAAAATACTCTTTTAGAAGTTGCTAAACGAATGACCATCCTACCCAAAGACAAAAAATTCTTCAGAAAAATAGAGAAGCTTTTTGAAGATCGTCATAAAATGGCTACCGAAACACATATTTTCGACTGGGCTATGGGCGAGCAATTGGCTTATGGCACTTTACTTGCTGAAGGTAAAAGGGTTCGATTGAGCGGTCAGGACGTAAAACGAGGTACTTTCTCTCACCGTCATGCGGTACTTACTCTCGAAGATTCGGAGCAAGAATACACACCATTGGCTCATATCTCTGACCAGCAAGCTACTTTTGACATCTACAACTCTCACCTTTCTGAGTACGGTGTGCTAGGCTTTGAGTACGGCTATGCGATGGCCAACCCCAACGCCTTGACCATTTGGGAAGCCCAGTTTGGTGACTTCTTTAACGGCGCACAAATTGTAATTGATCAATATGTTGCCAGCGCAGAAACCAAATGGCAAAGAGCCAACGGTTTGGTTATGCTGTTGCCACACGGTTATGAAGGTCAAGGACCAGAGCACTCATCGGCACGTATAGAACGTTTTATGGAGCTTTGTGCCGATTATAACATGCAAGTAACCAACTGCACCACACCTGCCAATTTCTTCCATGCCCTACGTAGGCAATTTAAGCGTGATTTCCGTATGCCTTTGGTTAACTTTAGTCCCAAAAGTTTACTCCGTCATCCACATTGTGTAAGCCCTTTAAAAGACTTTACAAGTGGCGGATTTAAAGAAGTAATTGATGACAGCAACGTAAAAGCAAACGAAGTAAGCAAAGTTGTTTTCTGTTCAGGTAAAATCTATTATGACTTGCTTGAAGCACAAATTGCCAACAAAACTAAAGACGTAGCCATTGTACGGGTAGAACAATTGTACCCTACCCCAGTATCGCAAATGGAAGCTGTTCTGCAACGCTACAAAAACGCTACCGAAATACAATGGGTACAAGAAGAACCCGAAAACCAAGGTGCATGGCCCTATATGCTACGCCGTTTAAGGAAAACAACATTGAACCAAATTGATGTCGTATCGCGTAAAGAAAGTAGTAGTCCTGCAACGGGATATGCTAAACAGCACGCTACACAACAAGCTTATATTGTAGCCAAAGCTCTTGAAACCAAACAAACAGAGAAAAAGACAACAAAGAAAACAGTAAACGTATAATAATTGTACATTTGGTGTAGCATAAGTAATCTATACCGAAACAAGACAAAAACAAAACCTTTTAAAAGATGAGTTTAGAAATAAAAGTTCCGCCTGTAGGCGAATCAATTACCGAAGTGGTATTATCCAAATGGATAAAAAACGATGGTGATTTTGTAGAGATGGACGAAATCATAGCCGAGCTCGAGTCGGACAAGGCCACATTTGAACTGACCGCAGAGCAAGCCGGAACTTTAAAAATTGTAGCCAACGAAGGAGATACGCTAGAAATTGGCGCAGTAGTATGCAGTATAGAAGAAGGTGGTGCAGCACCGGCAAAGACCGAACAAAAAGTTGAAGCTAAAGTCGAGCAAGCTAGCCCTAGTACAGAAAAAGCAGCTAGTAGTAATTACGCTAGCGGAACACCCTCACCAGCTGCAGCCAAAATTCTTGCCGAAAAAGGAATAGATGCCAGCCAAGTAAAAGGTACTGGAGTAGATGGGCGTATCACCAAAGAAGATGCCAACCAAGCACAAGCCGCTGCAAAACCTGTTGCTGCACCAGCAAAGGCCGAAACCAGCAAAACCAACGAGACAGCTGCCCCATCAGGAAGCCGCAACGAACGCCGGGTGAAAATGACCCCACTGCGCAAAACCGTAGCCAAACGTTTGGTAACTGTAAAAAATGAGACAGCTATGCTGACCACTTTCAATGAGGTCAACATGAAACCCATCATGGATTTACGTGCCAAATACAAAGACATGTTCAAAGAAAAACACGGTGTAGGTTTGGGCTTTATGAGCTTCTTTACCAAAGCCGTATGCGAAGCTTTGAAAGATTTCCCTGCCGTGAACGCAAGAATAGAAGGTGACGAACTGGTGTACAACGATTATGCCGACATCTCTATTGCCGTGTCTGCACCAAAAGGATTGGTGGTACCGGTAATCAGAAATGCCGAAAGTATGGGACTTGCACAAATCGAGAAATCGGTGATTGAGTTAGCAACCAAGGCTCGCGAAAACAAATTAACAATCGAAGAAATGACCGGAGGTACTTTTACCATTACCAACGGTGGTGTTTTTGGCTCGATGATGTCCACACCTATTATCAATGCACCTCAATCAGCTATTTTGGGCATGCACAATATTGTTGAGCGACCAATTGCCGAAAATAAAGAAGTAGTAATACGCCCAATGATGTATATTGCTTTATCTTACGACCACAGAATTATCGACGGTAGAGAATCGGTAGGTTTCTTGGTAAGGGTAAAACAATTGTTAGAAGATCCAGCTCGGTTATTGTTGGGTGTTTAATTGCATTATTGTTTTTAATAAAAAAAGCTCGCCGAAAAGCGAGCTTTTTTTATTCCTGTACTTGTTCAACACCACCTCTGCCCATCAAAACTTTTTCGCTCACATCAGCCTTGCCCGTATAGTACACCTTACCGGTGCCGCTCACAAATGCTTTAATACTCCCTTCGGAGTGAACACGAATATTCCCTGAACCACTAATTACAGCATTTAAATGGGTAATATTTAATCGTTTATCACTACCTAAAGAAGCCGACCCACTTATGGTAACTTTGGCCGCATCTGCATCACCATTTAGTTTGAGCTTACCAGAGCCACTGAGTACTGCTGTTAGCATATTGCAATTTATATTTGCACGTACAACACCCGAACCACTCAAATTAATGGAAAGTTCGTCATCATCTAGTGTACCCTTTACTAAAATTTCTCCATTACCACTCAAGCTCAAAGCATGTATCGACTTGGCGGTAACATGTGCAATAATGGTTTTACCTTTATACTTCTGCGCCCAACTTGACCAGCTCATCTCAGGCCTTATAATCAGCGCACTCCCTTTTACTTCTCCAACTAATGACGCTATTGCCTCTTTATCGCCCTCAAAAGAAAGGCTCTCCTTTGTGCCAAGCGTGATAATGACCTGTATAGGTCCACCAGCAAGTACAGTATTAAAGTTTTTCACCTGCACCTCCTTTTGATCTTGGTGGTATACCACTGTCAAGTCTTTGGCTAAAAGTCCTTGGCCGTAAGCTACAACAAGACACCAAATCACTAACAAGGTTTTTAATTGCTTATTCATAACTTATTTTTACGCTTTTAACATATAATTTAACGTGTAGATTTATCAAATTGTACAATCAACTTCCAAATTGAAGACGATATATCGTCACAGTTAATCAATAAAGGTTTGGGTACTACCGAAGGCAGGGACTTATAGCACCAAAGTTCAATAGAAGAATGAATATTGAACCTTGCACAAATATTTCATAGAAGCTCTTCAGTCGTCATATTACTAAATCGATGTTACTGGCTGGTGTTCTGTTCTCGTTGATGCTATCAGATTGTCTGTTCACTGTTTCAGTTAGTTTATGCTCTTTAATATTCGTTTATTTCTACTTGTCACAAAATGTAAGGTATGGTCTTTATATATTTTATACTCGTCAATATTCTGTGGCAAAGGCGGTCGGTTGAAGTTGTCAAATGGTAATGAAAATTCAACTCGGTCTTGTGAGCCAACAAAGTCTTGTAAGTGAAAAAAGTCAACATAACCTTTGAAGTCAACAAAAAGGTCGAAAAAATCCTTGTAGTTTGCCAATGTTTTTGTTAACGGGCTTTCTTCGGAAACGTAAAATCGTCTTATGCACTCTAAAGTCAAGTCAAACCTGTCACAGATTAATCTGCTTACCCCTCTAGCTTGATTAATTGTAAAACCATTCTTTTTATGTGCAGGAAAAATTATGTGTCCGCCAATTGTCCGCACCTTGTGTTTTAATTCCTCTCGTTCTTCGTCCGAAAGCCAACCGTCAAACTTATTGCTGTATTTGCCATCGAAATGTGGACACATTCTGTCACTTGATAAACTCATACAAACATTATTTTTTATGAGTAGTCTGCCGTAACTATCACCTTTAATTTCTAAAGTGAAAGTCTGTCCGATTGGCAATGTTTTACTCCATAATTGTTTGTGTGCTTCATACAATTTTACGCTGTCAGTGTCTGGGTCCCCACACTTACTGTCTTGCCGAAAATCAAAATCTATATCGATTAATTCTGTTGAGTTCACTAGATTTAGTTGTTTGTTAGGTTCGTCCTACGCTTGCCAGTAACTATAATACTGCTGCAATAAAACCTATTCTACCTTTCTTGTATCGATATAGAAATTACTATCAACCTTAAAAGTATCATTGGTTAACCCTGTTGTTTTTATGGTCTTCCAAGTATTATTAGGCTTAATCCAATTGTAAACACCCGGCTTCAGTGTTACTTTTAACGGCATATCAAAACCTTGCACATCAGTTACCCAGCGATAATGCAACACATTGTCCTTAAGTTTATATTCCAGCAAAGGAATTTTGGCAAAACGAAGATATTGATCAAAAACCTTATCGAGCTTTAGCCCACTTTTTTTAGAAATATATTGTTCTACTTGTGCCCCGCTTACGGTTTGATGATAAAAAGTTTGATTGAGGCCACGTAATAACTGTCTAAATTTTTCGTCATTATTTATCAATTGGCGTATGGTATGGATCATGTTTGCTCCTTTGGGGTACATATCCGGAGAACCTTCTTCGTTGTATCCGTATCGGCCAACCATAGGAGTACGATTTCCAATATTTTTTCTCAATCCAATCACGTATCGCTCTCCAGCCTCCTTACCTTGTGTTGATTCGGTAAACAAGGCTTCCGAATAAGTTGTAAAACCTTCATGCACCCACATATCGGCAATATCTTTGGTGGTAATGTTGTTGCCAAACCACTCGTGTCCGGTTTCGTGAATGGTAATAAAATCCCATTTCAAACCCGTTCCTGTACCCGATTGGTCTCTTCCCAAATAGCCCTTCAAAAACTGGTTTCCGTAAGCTACGGCACTTTGATGCTCCATACCCAAATGGGGTGCTTGTACCAATTTGTAACCATCTTTGTACCAAGGATAAGGACCAAACCAATATTCGAATGATTTCATCATCGGTTTCACATCAGCATCCCAATGCGGGCGAGCTTTGGCACTATCTTCTCTAAGTGCATAAAAATCAAGATCTAACAGACCTTTCTCTCCTTGATAGGTTTCGGACCAATGTGCGTATTTACCTATATAAAAAGCGATGTTATAATTGTTGATTGGATTGGCCACAAACCAATGGTGCTTGACATAACCATCAGCTTGAGGTGTAATACCTCTAGTACGTCCATTGGCAATTACATCAAGCTCTTTTGGTGCACTAATACTGATGAGCATACTATCAACCTCATCACTCTGATGATCTTTATTGGGCCACCAAACACTTGCACCCAAGCCTTGGCAAGCCACCGAAACAAAGGGATTGCCGGATTTATCTTTTCTAAAAATCAGCCCTCCGTCCCAAGGTGGTCGGCGAGCTACGGTTGGTTTTCCGGAGTAATATACAGTAAAACGCTCTTTGCTTCCTTTCTTTATTTGTGGGAATGTCACAAAAACCGCAGCAAACTCACGGGTAAAGGGTAGGTTTTGGTTCTTATAAACGACTTTCTCTACCTCAAGGTTTTCAAACAAATCAAACTGTAGTTTTTCAAAATCTTGGGTAGCGGTAAACGCAAACTCATTGCTACCGCTGATAAACTGCTTGTCAATATCTATCTTCACGTCAAGATGATAATAATTGATATCGTAACAAGCACGTACCGGGCTCAAGGTTCCTCTAAGCCAACTGGCTCGTTCGGTGTGTTCGTTCTTTTTAAGTTGTTGGGCCGATACTGGCAAAGTTAGAGTTGCCAACAATCCGCACAAAAAAATCTTTTTCATTCCCTTAAGGTTTTAATATCGGTAAAGATAGGAAAGAAGGATTGTTATTATCGTAATAAATTCGATGCAATGCTTTCTGAAAATCCGAGGGTTCTGCCTCATAAATGTTCATAAATTTCTGAGGATTACGATCAGCCAAGGGAAACCAAGAGTGTTGGATTTGCACCATAATACGATGACCTTTTTTGAATGTGTGGCCAACATCAGGCAACTCATAACTAACTTTTGTTGGCTGATTGGGCACAAAGGCCTCGGGTTTGTCAAAGCCATTACGATACTTGCCCCTTAGTATCTCTGCACGTACCAACATTTGGTAACCGGTCATCAACACTTCTTTGTTTGAGGGAGATTGTTCTTTGCTATCCTCAGGAAAAACATCAATCAACTTCACTACATAATCGGCATCGGTACCCGTAGTGCTTACAATTAAATTGGCCAATACCGGACCGGTAAGGGTAATATCCTGCTGCAACACATCGGTCTGAAAAGTTTTTACATCGGGTCGTCGGGCAGCAAAACGCTGGTCGTCTATCATGTATTCGCGGGTTCTATTTGTTTGTACACCGGCTTGGTAAGGCACCGGATGATTGGGATCACTCTGGTACTCATCAAAACTACTTTGCTTGAGCTGATCAAAAGAAAGTTTTCCTTCTGGCAAAAAATACAGGTTTTTATGCTCCAGCTCTTTGGGCGGCCATGCACTAAACTGCTTCCATTGATTAGTTCCACTAATAAAAATGTTAGCTTCTGCGGGTTTAAAATCGCCCTCGCCTTTTAAGTAATATTTAAAAAATGGCAACTCAAAATGCTCTTGATAATATGTACTAGTTGCTTGACCAAAATTGATATCGCCAAAGCTCTCGCCCGTACTACGTACCCAACCACCATGAAACCATGGCCCGGCAACTAAAATATTGTTGGCTTTTGGGTTTTGTTGTTCTATCGCCTGATAGGTTTTAAAAGTGCCATAAGCATCCTCGGCATCAAAAAAACCTCCTACCACCATCACCGCAGGCTTAACCGCTGTAAGATGAGGCACAATTTGTCTGGCTCTCCAAAAAGTATCTAAATCCGGATGCTTAAAAAGATTATTCCAAAACTTCACTTTATCGCCAAAATATTTTTCTTTGATATTTTTTACCGAACCTGCCTCGAGATAAAACCGATAATTGTCTTTAATAGGAAAATCGAAAGCCTTAGGTCCTTTATCTGGCGTAATGGGTTGTGGCCTAGGCATTCCAAAGGTACTCATAAACTTAAAAGCGTCCATCAAAAACAAAGCCCCTCCATGATGAAAATCATCGCCAATAAACCAGTCTGTTACCGGAGCCTGTGGCACTACAGCTTTTAGTGCCGGGTGAGACTTTATTAAAGCAACTGTCGAATAAAAACCTGGGTACGAAATGCCATAAATACCTACTTTGCCGTTGTTGTATTGGATGTTTTTTATCAACCAGTCAATGGTATCGTAGGTATCGGTACTCTCATCAATATCTTTTTTGCCTTTTTTAAGGTTTGTAGGGCGAATATCTTCAAACTCGCCTTCACTCATCCATTTGCCCCTCACATCTTGATAAACAAAAATAAAGCCCTCGTGCATCACAGCTGGGTAATTCCCCAAACTAGACTTAAATTTATCAGCGCCATAGGGAGCTACGGTATAAGGAGTTCTATTGAGTAAAATGGGGTACTTTTTATCTTTTGCTAGATCTTTGGGCAAGTAAATAGAAGTAAACAGCTTAATCCCATCACGCATAGGAATTTGCACTTCTAATTTGGTGTAATGCTCACGCACATAATTGTTGTTTTTCTGTTGTGCAATTGCCCCTACTGATATGCAGGTAAAAAATGTAAAAAACAGAAGTCTGATGGATTTCATATTACAAAAATAAAAAGATTACAAGTTGAGAAAACACAAAGAGAAGCACACTACAGCACAAAAGTGCAGTATGAGAGCCAACAAACAGCAAAGCTCGAGGCCAATTAATGACCCTCGCTATCAGCAGTATCTATCTCCTTGCGAAATGCAATTGCCGCAATAAGAAAAACAGCAGCAAAGCTATACCAAATCCAAGGGCTGTCTTTAGGAAAGGCCAAGCCTAATGCCAGACAGGTCAAAGCGACAAAATAGAACGGGATATTTCTTAAGCTAATCATAATCAAATTTATACAAAAAATATTCGTAAATCAAAAAAATAAAAGCATAATGGCAATTTAAGACCCCGGCTTCGATATCATCAAATATTAATTGAATAGTTTAGTATATTTGAACCTCAGCACCGACAAAGCTCGATGCAAGCAATTAAACCTATCTACCATGAAAAGAAAACAATTAGCAATCATCTGTATAGGCATTTTATATGCCTTTGGTGCTTGTACTACCCCAAAACAAGCAAGCAAAGCCTACCTTAGTATTAAAGGAAACAAAATACAGTCAGCTTTTTATGCCAAACCCGATACTTCTATAGATACGAAACAATTGGCCGAGTTGTATAGCAAATATCCCGAAAGATGGAATACTGCCTTCAAATTTTTGGCCGAACTAGACACCAACAACATTAAAATGGGCCGTACAGACCTAAGTAAAGACGTTTATGTCGTGTTTTCTGAATACGAAACCAAAGACTTGGCAAAAGGCACTTACGAAGCTCATAAATCGTATATTGATTTACATTATGTTATTTCTGGACGAGAGCAAATTGCCATAAACAAGCATATCAGTAGTCTGAAACCGATTAACAGTTACAACGCCCAAAATGATGTGACAAACTATGCCTATGATGGTCATCCGCTATTATTGGCCGACCACACACGCTATTTCATTTGTTTCCCTAGCGATGCACACATGCCTAACATTGCTGTAAAAAAAGGTGAAAGAGCAAAAAAACTGGTGATAAAAATTCGATACAACTAGCTCGAAGCACTAGGGCTCTGTAGCTTTGACACCAATTTAGCGAATAAAATAAAAATTCCTAAATCTGTAAAATAGCTGTACCCTAATAGGACAAAATCACAAATCTATTGTATCTTTGTGCATCACAAAAAAGAATACAAATGCAATACGACGTAGTAGTAATCGGCTCGGGTCCGGGCGGTTATGTAAGTGCCATCCGTTGTGCACAATTGGGTTTAAAAACAGCAGTTATCGAGAAATATAAAACTTATGGTGGTACCTGCCTCAATGTAGGCTGTATCCCCTCCAAAGCCCTGCTCGATTCTTCAGAGCATTTTCATAATGCTGCTCACAGCTTTTCAGCACACGGCATTAGCCTGAAAGATTTGAAAGTGGACATCAAACAGATGATTGCCCGCAAAAACGATGTGGTTGCCCAAAACACAGCCGGCATTACCTATCTTTTCAAAAAGAACAAAATTGACACTTATGAAGGCGTAGGTTTTTTTGAGGATAAAAACACTATTTTGGTAAAAAAGGCTGACGGTAGCATCGAGAAATTAAGCACCAAAAACGTGATTATCGCTACCGGCTCTAAACCTACCAACCTACCTTTCTTACCGATAGATAAAAAGCGGATTATCACCTCAACCGAAGCCCTAAACCTCAACGAACTACCCAAAAGCATGGTAGTTATTGGTGGTGGAGTAATTGGACTTGAACTTGGCTCTGTATATGCCCGTTTGGGTACTAAAGTAACCGTTGTAGAATTTGCTCCTTCCATCATCAGTACTATGGATGCTGGCTTAGGTAAAGAATTGCAACGTGTACTGAAAAAAACATTAGGCATGGAGTTTCTGACTAGCCACAAGGTAACAGGTGCATCGGTAAAAGGCAAGACTGTAACAGTTAGCGCAGACAACCCCAAAGGTGAAACCATAAAAATTGAAGCCGATTATTGCATTGTAGCAGTAGGCAGAACAGCTTACACTGCCGGCCTAGGATTAGAAAAGATTGGCATTGTTACTGAAGAAAGAGGCAACAAAATACCCGTAAACGAGCATTTGCAAACTGCTGTAGAAGGTGTTTATGCTATTGGCGATGTAGTAAAAGGTGCAATGCTGGCGCACAAGGCAGAAGACGAGGGTATTTACGTAGCCGAAACCATTGCCGGACAAAAACCTCATATCAATTACAACCTCATACCAGGTGTAGTATATACTTGGCCCGAAGTAGCATCAGTTGGCCAAACCGAAGAACAACTAAAAGCAGCAGGTACAAAATACAAAACAGGCTCATTCCCTTTCAAAGCTAGTGGCAGAGCCAAAGCTAGTATGGATACCGATGGTTTTGTAAAAGTTTTGGCCGATGAAAAAACAGATGAAATTTTAGGAATACACATGATCGGGCCAAGGGCTGCTGATATGATTGCTGAAGCTGTTGTAGCAATGGAGTACCGAGCATCAGCAGAAGACATTGCCCGTATTTGCCATGCCCACCCTACTTATACCGAGGCCATCAAAGAAGCGGCATTAGCTGCAACCGAAAACAGGGCTATACATATTTAAAAACTTCTGAATAAGCATTAAGCCTAGCCTTTCGCAATTAGTACGAAAGGCTAGGCTTTTGTATTTTTGTGTAAGGTTATTGAGTTCTGGCATAAATAACCATACTAGAATTTACTAAAGATCTAAAAATCTGAACAATACAACTATTTATTGACAACTCAAGTTTTAGCCAAAAACAACATTAAACGAAGTAAACAACTCAATAACAGAACCCATCCTAAACAATACATTTGGTTTTGCCAACTACCTAGCCAACACTTCAAAAACAAAAAGTCGTTACTTGCATAGCTTCAACTAAATTTTGTATTTTCGAGAATATGGATTTTTTAAAAGTATTTTATAATTGAATAAATTATGCCGGAACACCAAAACATAGAATACAAAAACACTTGGAGAGATGAATATCTCAAATGGATTTGTGGTTTCGCAAATGCTAACGGTGGCACTATTTTCATTGGTAAAGATGATAACGGAAACACTGTTGGAGTTGATGAAGCAAACAGATTATTGGAAGAAATTCCAAACAAAGTGCGTGATGTTTTGGGTATTATGGTCGATGTGAATTTACACGAAACCAAACAAGGGGATTATTTAGAAATTGTTGTTGAACCTTATCAAAACGCCATAAGTTACAAAGGTCAATATCATTATCGTAGCGGAAGCACCAAACAAGAATTGAAAGGCAACTCACTCAATGAGTTTCTGTTGAAAAAATCAGGCAAAACGTGGGACGATGTAATTGAACCACGAGCAACATTTGATGATATTGATGAAAATACATTTTTTGCATTTCTACGACTATCGAACGAAAATGGTAGAATGCCTGAAACTGACGGTTTAACAATCGAACAGACATTTGATAAATTATTGCTTACCGAAAACGGGCAATTGAAACGAGCAGCACTCATCTTGTTTGGAAAAAATCCTACACGATTTTACCCAAATTCTTTTGTAAAGATTGGACGTTGGAAAGGCAATAACATCCTGTTTCACGATGTGGAAGAAGGCAATTTGTTTGCACTTTTACGAAATATAACTAACAAACTCAATAATGATTACCTAAAACAAAAAATTCATTTTGAAGGATTGTATCGAATAGAAACAGGCGAATATCCACGAGAAGCAATGCGAGAAATGTTACTGAACGCTTTGGTGCATCGCAGTTATATGGGTGCTCCTATCCAAATTCGTGTTTATGACAACAAAATAAACATTTGGAATGACGGAGGTTTGCCAACAGGAATTAGTTTAGAATCGTTGAAACGACCTCATGCATCAAATCCACGCAACCCGATTATTGCAGGCGTTTGTTTTAAAGGTGGCTTGATTGATGCTTGGGGAAGCGGAACGGTAAAAATCATTGAAACTTGCTTACAGGCAGGGCTTCCCGAACCCGAACTAATAGAACAAGATGGTGGATTTTGTGTAACACTTTTCAAAAATAACTTAACAAAAGAACATCTTACCAAACTTGGATTAAACGAGAGACAACTGAAAGCCGTTGAGTATGTGAAAGAGAAAGGAAGGATTACGAATAAAGAATATCAAGAGTTATTTGAAGTAGCGAGAATGACAGCAACAAGAGATTTAACAAGGTTGACTGAAAAAAGAATTTTAAAATCATCGGAAAGCAAAGGTGCAGGCTCATTTTACGAACTTTCGTGAATTGCACCATAATTGCACCAATTGCACCATAATTGCATTTATATAGCATCATTTAGCCGATTGAAAAAATACATAACAATTGACAAGCAAATTGCCAAAGCCAGGTCAACCAAAACACAAAAAAAAGTTTTTGTCAAAGATCTTGCATAAGCAACATTGTTTTATGAATAGCTAAATAAGGGTATTGTTTGAGAGTTTTGTGCTATCTTTGAAATTGATATTTCGTTTAAATTTTAATATAAATAACCTACCTCTTCTCAAAACCTTGCATTGATTTAACTATTCACCTTGGTTATGAAAAATTTAGCTTTCTTTTTAAGTGCAATTATTTTAATTTTCACAGCCGCTTGTGCCCCTTTACGTTCTATCAAATACCTAGCTCCCAGCCTCAACGACAGCAGCAAATTCCAGAATGTTAGAATTGAGCACAGCAAGCAAGCATTCTTTTTTACCAACAACTTCCCCAATAATAACTATGGCAAGCTCAAAGAACAATTAGATACAGCCCTTGAAAACACCAAAACCAATGTTTTTCTCGTTATCAAAAAAGATAGTATCATTTACCTGTACCTTGGTCCAAATACTTCACTATCGGCTATACAACCTAGTTTCTCCCTGTCAAAATCTTTTGTAGGCACCTTGGTAGGCATGGCTTTAGAGCGTGGCTATATCCAATCTACCGCCGATCTGGTCATAAAATACCTACCAGAGCTAGCCAACAACGATACCGAATTTCAACGCTTGAGCATACAACACTTATTGGATATGGAGGCTGGTTTTCGCTTTAACGAAAGATCCTTCTCGCCATTTAGTAGGGTTACTCAAAGCTATTACGGCACCAATCTGAAAAAGATGGTGGGGCACCTTAAAATGAAATTTCAACCCGGCGATCACTTTGAATACCAAAGTATCAGCACCCAAGTACTGGCCTTTATTTTGGAACGCACAACCGGAAAAAGTATAGCTTATCTGTTGCAAAACTGGCTTTGGACACCTTTGGGTATTGCAAGCGATGCGCTTTGGAGTGTCGACGACAATGGAAACATTAAAGCATTTTGCTGTATTAGTGCAACAGCCACAGATTATGCCAAACTGGGTCGCTTATATTTGCACAAAGGGAACTGGAATGGCAAACAAATACTATCCAAAAATTGGGTAGAGTCAAGTACCCATCCCGACACGCTAAGTTCTCGACCCTATAAAAACCAAATTTGGTCAGCCACAGTAAGAAAATACTTTAGCGACAGTACCAGTGCCATAAAAGAACAAAAGCAATTAGGACTTAACACAGCCCTGCTACAAAACAAAAAGGGTCAATATTATTTCAACACCCACACCTTTGATTTTACGTTTCGAGGTATGTATAACCAAATCGTATATGTAAACCCTATAAACGAAGTAATTATTGTGCGATTGGGCGACATGCAAAAAAAAGTGAACCTGAAAACCTTTATTCCCAAAATTGGTCGGGCTCTCTAAACAGTAGCCTTAAGCACATAAGCAAAAATTGATTGTTTTGTGATATTACTATTCAATGTTGGCTTGGCGCTATCGTTTGTTTTGTCGAAATTTGCAAAAATTATAAAAATACCTCGTTCCTTACATGTCAACATTAGCCGAAGATCAGGATTACAGTGCACAGCAAATCGGCACCAAAAGTCAAGTTTTTTTCCGTTTAGCCCTCTCGCTATTTTATTTTGGGCAAGGACTAGTTTTTGCCAGCTGGGCAAGCCGCATACCAGATATTAAAACACAGCTAAATCTTTCAGACGCAGCTTTGGGAAGTATTTTGTTGGCTCTACCCATTGGTCAACTCATAACCATGCCTATTTCCGGAAGATTAACTGCACAGTTTGGTAGTAAAAAGATGCTTTTAATTGCGACACCTCTTTATGCGCTGTGCTTAACCAATTTGATATATGCTACTGCTGGCTGGCAATTGGCAGGTTTCCTTTTGTTGTTTGGTATAAGTGGTAACTTGTGCAACATTGCACTGAATACACAAGCTATTACTGCCGAAAACTTTTACAAGAAACCCATCATGTCCTCTTTTCATGGATCATGGAGTTTGGGACTTTTTGCAGGTGCGCTCATTGGTTTGCTCGTCAATAACTGGGCCTGGAGCACCACTTTACATTTTTGGGTAATTGCATCGATAGCTTGGCTCAATATCTTCATCAATTATCGCTTTTTGATGGAAGCCAAAAACACACAAAAAGAAAAGCCTAAACTTTTTATGAAACCTCAGGGTGTGTTGGTGCAATTGGGTATTATAGCCTTTTGCTGCATGGCCACAGAAGGCGCCATGATGGACTGGAGTGGTGTTTATTTCAAAGAGATGGTTAAAGCCCCGGTAAAATGGGTTATTCTGGGTTATGCTTCCTATTCGGCCATGATGGCAATTGGCCGCTTTATAGGCGATAAATTTATTGATTTGTACGGCAGAAAAACCATGTTACAAATTTGTGGTACGCTCATGTCGGCAGGCATGTTGTTGTCAGTTATTTTTCCACAACTTATCATCGCTACCTTAGGGTTTATGCTGGTTGGGCTTGGGGTATCCATCATTGTGCCCATGGCCTTTAGTATAGCCGGCAACAACAATAAAGTGCCTGCAAGTATAGCATTGGCTATGGTATCGAGCATAGGATATTTCGGTTTTTTGATGGGACCACCACTTATAGGCTATATCTCTGAGCTGTTTAATCTGCGCTACTCCTTTGCTCTAATTGGGCTTTTTGGCCTATTAATAGTTGCCTTGGTGAGAAGAATAAACGTAGTAAGCCGCTAAAATTTGTTGACCATATTTTGGAGCTTACCTTGCAAATATCCGTTAATATTAGCCGCTGCAATTTCCAACAATCTTGTTCGGGCCTCTTTTGATGCCCAACCTACATGTGGGGTAATGAGACAGTTTTTGGCTTTCAACAAAGGATGATTGGCGGCAGGTGGTTCTTGCGATAATACGTCCAAAGCCGCTCCGGCTATACGCCCTTGATTTAGAGCATCGACAAGATCTTGTTCGGCAATTAATGCCCCGCGAGCAGTATTTACCAACAAGGCATTGGGTTTCATCAAATTCAACACTGTTTTATTAATCATCTGATGATTGGAATTGTTGAGTGGACAATGCAAACTCAGCACATCAGCTTGAGCAATGCTATGGTGTAAATCATCAGTAATGCTGACACCTTCTAACCGGTAATTATCTGGATGGCGAACTACCGCAATTACCTTCATCCCAAAAGCTAAGGCTATTTTTGCTACTGCAGTAGCTATGGCTCCAAAACCAACCAATACCAAGGTTTTTCCCTGCAAGTCTGCCAAGCCCTGGTGGTTGTGCGTGAAATCAGGGCTTCGACTCCAAGCTCCATCAAATACTTCTGCCGAACGTTGCTCAACCCGATTGTATGTGGCCAAAATAAGTGCCCAAGTGAGCTGGGCAACCGAACTGGTGCTATAGCCGGGTACATTGCACACCGGGATACCTCGACTAGCAGCAGCCTGAATATCCACATTATCGTATCCTGTCGCAAGCTCGCCAATATAACGTAAGGTGGGCAATTGCTGTATGTGGCTTTCGGTAAGTTTGGCTTTATTGGTTAACACAAGGTCTGTCCCTTGTGCCCGATCAAGCACTTGGTCGGCACTACTACGATCATATACAGTCAGTTCGCCAAATTGACTTATCGGCGACCAATCCAAATCGCCGGGATTGAGTGCATAACCATCCAACACCACAATCTTTAATTTTCTTTGCTCCATAATTTAGTCGAATTTACTATTTTTTATCTATACTGTATGAGATACAACTGTTAGACCTCTAAAATACGAGGTTGAAATAGGCAAAAAAAAGAGGCTGCCCAAAACGAGCAACCTCCATCATTATTAAACCAAAAATTAATGATCTAAATCGTACTCATGTACATCTTTATGGTCGTAGGGCTCCACCATCAATTCTTCGATAGGCTTACCTTTCTTATCCCAACCAAATTTATGCAAGATATTATCAAACCATTGATACATTACCGGCACAATAATTAGGGTCAGGAACAAAGAGCTGGTCAGACCACCAATAATTACCCAAGCCAAACCATTTTTCCACTCGGCACCTGCACCGCTAGCAATCGCAATAGGCAACATCCCAAACACCATAGCAATAGTGGTCATCAAAATGGGGCGCAAACGGGCATGGTTAGCCAATATCAAAGCTTCGCGAGTGCTTTTGCCCTCAGCCTTCATTTGGTTGGTAAAGTCAACCAAAATAATAGCGTTTTTAGCAACCAAACCAATCAACATAATCAAACCTAAGATAGTGAAAATACCCATGTTGTTGTTGGTTAGTGCCAAGGCTAAGAAAGCACCAATTACAGCCAAAGGTATCGAGAACATCACCACAAACGGGTAGATAAAGTTATCATATAGAGCCACCATAATCAAATAAACTAGAATTATAGATGCCAATAATGCAATACCTAATGTACCAAATCCTTCACTTTGGTTTTCTTGGTCACCTCCCCAAGTGTAACTAACTCCCATTGGGCGATGCAATTTACCTTCTTTTTCTAAACGATCGAGCTCTGCTTGGAAATCACTCACAATTGTACCCGTTGGCCTACCAATTGATTGTGCCATCAGGTTTACCGAAGTAGTTTTATTTAAACGCTCTAGCTGACTTGGTCCAGAACCTTCTGTAATAGCTGCAAACTGGCTCAACTTTATAGCTTGGCCTGCATTGTTTACAAAGGTCAGATTTTCAACGTCTTCAATATTTTTACGGTTGAAATCTTGGAACTGAACATTTATATCGTACTCGTACTCTCCCTTTCTAAATTTGGCATCAGTGTTACCACTAAAGGCCATTTGCATGGTAGCACCAACCGTTTGCAGGTTGAGACCAAGAGCAGCCATTTTATCACGATCTACCTTCACGTTGATTTCGGGTGTACCTTTCTCTACGGAGAATTTCAATTCGGTAGCTCCCGGAATTTTAGCCAAAATATCTTTGGCAGCTTCGGCATATTGCATAGCACTGTCTAGCTCAGGTCCCATTACGATAAGCTGAATGGGAGCATTTTCTGCTGTACCCATAATAGAGATGTTTACCGTTTTGATATTGGCACCTACCAACTCTTTTGACAACTCGCGAGCAAACTGTTTAGAAAGAATATCAGAACTGATACCCATACGGTCCTCTCGCTCAACCAATTTCACCTTAATCTCTGCTTTGTAGGCAGTAGCTTGTACACTTCCCATGTTACCGCTAGCCTGACCTACGGTGGTAATCATTTGTAATACCTCGGGTTTCTTACTCAAGAAATTTTCAGCTCTTTGGGTGTATTGGTTCGTCAATTCTAACGAAGCATCTTTAGGCAATTCTATTTGCAACAAGAACTCGCCTTTATCAGATTTCGGGAAGAACTCGAAACCAATGTACTTGCCTGCAAACAAACCACAAGAACTTATCAAAAGCACAAATACCGAAATAAGCGTGATAGCCTTATGATCCAAGGCCCAGTTGAGCAAATTGGTAATCCAAAGGGTAAAACGTTTCAATTGTTTTTCAAACCAAAGGATAAATCGGCCAAACAGACTTTTACCTTCAATACGCTCAAGTTTTCCGTAGCGAGAGAACAACAAAGGAACAATGGTAAACGATGCCAATAGGGACAGCAATGTTGCAATAATTACCACAATACAGAACTGGCGCAATATATTGGCTACCAAACCTGTACTAATTGAAATTGGGAAAAACACTACCACAATTACAAAGGTGATAGACACTACCGTAAATCCAATTTCTTTGGTAGCATCAAATGCGGCACGCACCTTGTTTTTGCCCATTTCCATGTGTCTTTGTATGTTTTCAAGTACCACAATGGCATCATCCACCAAAATACCTACCACCAAAGATAGCCCGAGCAAAGACATCAGGTTAAGTGTAAAACCAAACAGCTCTATACCAATAAAAGTTGCAATAAGTGAAGCCGGGATAGACACCATCACGATGACCGCATTTCTTAAACTGTGCAAGAAAAACAACATTACAAAGGCTACCAGTACCACGGCCAACATCAAATCATGGATTACGGCATCAGCAGATTCGAGGGTATAGATAGAGCTATCGCTCACCATTTCCAATTTCAGTCCGTTCACTTTGGCATAATCCTCGTTCATCTTATCTATACTAGCCTTTACACCCTTACTCACCGAAACGGCGTTGGCATCACTTTGCTTGATTATGCTAAGGGTTAAGGCGGTATTTCTATCCACACGGGCAATTTTTTCGGCTTCTTTCGAGGCTTCTTGCACATCGCCTATATCGCTCAAACGAATTTGCGCTCCACTTTTGGAAGTGGCAACCACCAAATTTCTTAATTCCTCAACGGTTTTAAACTTACCCGAAAGACGCACCAAAATATCCTGACCATCAGAT
Source organism: Pedobacter sp. (assembly GCA_039810685.1). Lineage (GTDB taxonomy): Bacteria > Bacteroidota > Bacteroidia > Sphingobacteriales > Sphingobacteriaceae > Pedobacter. The sequence continues at coordinate 90,648 of JBDHXL010000004.1, forward strand.
TTTACACTTCCGGTTGGAAAATCGAGGTTTGACGATTGAATTTGCTGACGTACCTGAAGAATACTCAAATTGTAACCCTTCATCGCCTCAGCATCTAAAGCCACTTTTATTTCACGTTCTGATCCACCGATAATGTTTACCTGAGCTACTCCACTTACTCTTGATAGCACAGGAGCAATCTTTTGGTCAATTAAATCGTACAAATCTACATCAGACATCTTGGCAACTGCCGAAATGGTGATAATAGGCATATCATCTAAGGAGAACTTACTCAACGATGGCGTTTTGACATCTGTTGGCAAGGTAGATAGTATGGCGTTGACCTTACGCTGAGCGTCGTTCAGTGCCAAATCTACTTTTGCTTTCTCGGTAAGTGTTACAATTACGATGGACACACCTTCTAAAGAGGTAGAGTTGATTTTCTTTACGTTCTCCATCGAAGAAACGGCATCCTCAATTTTTTTGGTTACGGAGTTTTCTACTTCACTTGGCGAGGCTCCTGGATAGATGGTTTGTATAGAAACCACATTCGGAGAGAACTTTGGTAAAAGTTCGTAGCCAAGCGAAAAATAACTTAACAAGCCCAGCAAGGTAAGTGCGGTAAAAACCACAATTACCAAAGAGGGTCTTTTTATTGATATTTCTGCTATTTTCATTTTTCTAAATTTTGATTATGCTCCAAAACCTCCTAATTATTGGTTTGGCACCTATCAATACCGACTTATTATTTAACAATACTAACTGGCGAACCATCAACAAGGTTGATTTGTCCACTGGTGATAATGATTTCTCCCTCTTTCAATCCGTCCAAAATCTCGACATTATTACCCAATATACGTCCGCTCACCACATTACGTAGCTGCGCTTTGTTGTTGGCTTTGTCATAAACATAAACTTGGTTGCTACTTACACTACCTGCAAATGAGCTACGAGGCACAAAAATGATAGGGCTTTGTTTTGCAAACTCGAAAATAGCGGTTCCGTACATTCCGGCTTTTAATGCTGCTTTTGTATTGTTATTCACTTCTATTTCTATTGGAAAGTTTAGTGAACCATCAGATTTTGAAGCAATAAAAGAAACTTTTCCACTAAAGCTCTCATCAGGAAAAACAGAAGCTTTGATACTCACTTTATCCCCAATTTTAAGTTGAGCTACTTGGCTCTCGCTAACATTTACCTTCAATTTCAAACGAGAAATATCAACCAACTCAAACAAAGCCGTACCGGGGCTCACTACAGCGCCCACTTCTATCAACTTCTTGTTCACCACCCCATTTATAGACGAGCGAATGTTGGCATCATTAGAGCGTTTGTTTTGCTGCTGAAGGCGCAACTTGGCATTGTCTGCCTGCAAACGAGCTTGATCCAACTGTTGTTGGGTAATACCACCAGTTTTATAAGCACTTTCATAACGAGCCAAATCTTTTTGTGCATTTTGATAGGCTGCCTCCAAAATCTCTTTATCGGCATTGAGAATATTGGCATCAATTGTAGCCAATACCTGGCCTTTGCTTACACGACTACCTTCGCTCACTAAAATTCTTGAAATTCGACCACTGTTTTCTGCAGCCAAATTCAATTCTTGGAAAGCTGCAAAATTTCCGTTTACAGAGAAATCAAGATCCAAAGCTTGCTTTTTCACTTCGGCCACGTTAACAGCAATTGCACCATTACCCATGGCAATAAAATCGGTTTTTTCTTTGTTTTTCTTTTTGTTGCTACTCAGTTTGTAAGCAATACCTCCAATAACTACTACAAGTATCAGAAGCGTGGTAATAACTTTTTTCATTGTTTATTTTACTAAAGATTTTAAATTACCTTGAGATTTTATTAATTGTATTTCAGCTACTTTATAATTTAATAATGCCTGACTATAGGCGTTTTGAGCTTGAGTTAGCGCATTTTCAGTATCCAACAAGTCGGTTAGCGATGCCAAACCATTATTGTAGTTGTTTTGGGTACTAGTGTAAATTTCTTGGGCTAGCTCGGCATTTTTCTTTTGCGAGTTGATAGTACTCAAATTGTTTTTCAACTGTACTTTGGCATTTTCATAAGCCAAATTTAAACCGTTATTCATCTGCTCATAATCAGCCTCAAACTGTTTAATTTGTACATCAGCTTGGCGCACTTTAGAGCGGGTTAGGAAACCGTTAAAAATTGGTACTCGCAAGGTCAATCCAATAGCAGACACATCAAAGCCAATTGCTTTAGCATTTGATTTCAAAAAATCAAACTGGTCTGATTGGCTACTGAAAGAGTAATTTGCACTCAGTGCTAAGCTGGGGTAATACTCGGACAAATAGGCCTTTTTCTGCAATTGAAGTAGTTTTTTCTGTACTTCCAAAAGTTTTACCTCTGTACGATTAGAGAACGGAATGCTCTCGGCAATAGTAGGCAACTTTGTTACCTCGGTCAGTGCAGAGGCAGGCAATACCACTTGGGTACTAACCGGCATACCCATGTTGTATTTCAGTTGGTTTTCCAACATTGTGATGTTGTTGAGCAAGGTACTTCTTTGGGTGTACAGGTTGGTAAGGCTCACATTTATCCGGTCCACATCTATTTTCCTAGCCAAGCCGTTTTGGTATTGGTTGTTGATGATTTTTTCGACAACCTTTACGTTCTTAATATTCGTATCGATAGTACTCAACTGTTGGCGAGTAACCAAAACCTGATAATAATTGTTGGCCACAAGTTCTATTACTTGCTCTTCGCTCATATCGGCGCTCAATTGATAATAAGCCTCACTCGATTTGGCTGCCTGCAAACCTGTAAACACCTGCTGGTTAAACAATTGCTGATTTAACTGCACGCCGGCACTCGAATTCCAATCTTTACCAAATTTTAGCTTTTGAGTTGTGCCTCCAAAATCAACCACTTGCTGCCCAATAATAGCATTGTACGTAAGCCCCACACTACCGTTTATTTGGGGCAAAGCTTGCGCCCGCACCTCTTGGGTAACATAACGACCCTTGTCAACATCAAGTTTGGCTTTCTTAATAGCCGCACTGTTTTCAAGCGCATACTTCAAGGCATCTTTCAAGCTCAGGCTTTGTTGTGAGAAAGCCACAGCCGGAAAACACAAGAGCCAAATCAGCACAAATTGTTTTACATTCATTGTTTTAAACATATACTTCAGACTTACTTTTTTAATTATTATCCTTATTAGTTATTTTCAAAATCTCTTTATCGTATTTATGGATGAGTTTTTGCCCCTCATTGTTACAGATACCAAACAAAAAATGTCGTGTAATCTCAATCATAATTTCTATAAGCGTATAGTTAAAAGTGTTGTAATTTCTGTTTTCGGCAAAAATGATGTCCATGTGGTCTATCCGCATACGTGATATGATGTCCACATTCAAATCAGAACGATACAAACCCTCTGCTATCCCCCTTTGTAGGTTTTCTCTCACTTTTTTACCAATTTCTTTTTCTTTAAAAACCATGAAGCTTCGCCATGCTTTGGGGTGGTATTTTTGCAAATCAAAGAAAAGCATAGGGTTCATAGTGGCCAGTAAGAAATCGAGATCTTCCATAGCAAAATAAAGCTCCTGCACGGCATTGTCCGACTCTAAAAGCCTTTTCTTCATCTGAAAATCCTGACTTACAATTCGATCACGTAACAACGAATTAACCAAATCGTTTTTATCTGTATAATGCTGATATATCGTCTTTTTGGATACCCCTAAATGTCGGGCTATGTCATCCATCGTAACGCTTCTAAAGCCGTACTGGCAAAAGAGCTCATCAGCGCCTTTCATGATATAATCCTTGGTGTCCATTTCTAATCCTTCTCTAATTCGGGGACAAAACTACGGAAACTTTTTATATCATCAAAGTTTCCTGTTATTTTTTTAAAAAAAAGTTTTATTTACTCTAATTATACTTCTACAATTATTACTCATTTAGATATAAACTGTGCGCAATACACTACATTTGCAATAAAAAAATGTCTTAATGGTACTTTTAGAAAACTATCCCCTAAAACAGCTCAATACTTTCGGCATTGTAGCCAAAACCAAACTTTACACAGAAATCTTGTTTGAAGCAGATTTAAGTGAAGTTTTTGCAAATCCGATAGTTAAAGAAAACAAACTGTTGGTATTGGGTGGCGGCAGTAATATGTTGTTTACCAAAGATTACGATGGGCTAGTACTAAAAATAGGTATCAAAGGAATATCGGTAAAAGAAAACGGCGACGACATTTATGTAACCGCCGGAGCAGGAGAAGTTTGGGACCAGCTGGTGCAATACTGCGTTGCCCATGGCTATGCCGGAATGGAAAACCTCCGACTGATACCCGGAACTGTCGGTGCATCGCCCATACAAAACATTGGAGCCTATGGGGTAGAAATTAAAGATATTTTTGAAAGTTGCACGGCCTATGAACTGGTTAGCGGACAAATCAAAACCTTTACTCTGGCAGATTGTGGCTTCGCCTACCGCGATAGCGTATTTAAAAAGGAATTAAAAGGCCAATACATCATCACTTCGGTTACTTATAAATTATCACGTGAGGCTAATTTGCAAACACATTATGGTGCTATAAATTCGGAATTGGAAAAAAGAGGAATAACCCAACCTAGCATTGCCGATGTATCTGAAGTAGTAGCGGCCATTAGGGTAAGCAAACTACCCGACCCAAGCACCATTGGCAATGCCGGTAGTTTTTTTAAAAACCCAATAATTGACCAGGAAGTCTTCGACCAATTGCAAGCTCGATACCCACAAATACCACATTACCCTGCTACAGACGGAAAGATAAAACTGGCTGCGGGTTGGTTAATAGAATCTTGTGGTTTTAAGGGAATAGTTGATGGACATACCGGAACGTGGAAAAATCAAGCATTGGTAATTGTTAACCACGGTCTGGCTACCGGACAAGAAATATTCGATTTTTCGGCACGTATTATCAAAGAGGTGCAAAGCAAATTTGGGGTCGAACTAGAGCGTGAAGTCAATATTATTTAAATTATCTATAACTACTCTCGTTTGCAAATACAACTTAAACCTATTTTAATAGCCCTAAGCACACATATACTGCTATTGTTTTTGTTATACCGATTGCTGGTTTACCAACAAACATCCGATAGTGCGGGCAGTTGGCTTGGAAATTTGCCTCCCTCCTTGTTACTATTTATACCGCTAAATGCTTTAGCGGGCACATTGGGCTACTTGTTCTTGAATTGGAAATATCCAAAAAATCACCTACAAAAATACAGTTTTGCACTGAGCAACCTGCTGCTTGGACTGGGTGTTGCGGTGTTGTTCTTTTCTTATCACAAAAGCATTACTTTAACTAGTGCATTGGTCTTGATAATCCTGCTATTTTCGATTGAGTATTGGGGTAAACTTCGTTTTATGTACAAAGCATACCGGTCTATTGCCCTGCTACTGCTTTTTGATGCATTGGCTTATTTTGTATTACTACCGGCACAAGTTGCAACTAGCCCAGAGCAAACCATTATGGGTTTAAAAATTATGGCTGCACCGATAGAATGGTACTGGCTCAATTGCAGTGCCCAACTAGTTGGCCTATACGTGTTAGAATACTTAACAAGCAAAAACAAAGCTTAAATGGACTTGGAGTATTACAGCAAAAGCCAATTGGCCCTACGCAATGGACAAGACCGGCCAGAAATATGGGTAGCCTATCTCGGCATAATTTACGATGTGAGTGAAAGTCGTTTGTGGAAAAACGGTAAACATTACGAGCATTGGGCGGGGCAAGATTTGAGTGACGAACTCAAAGATGCACCGCACAATGCTTTGGTATTTGAAAAGTTCAAAAAGATAGGTCGGTTAAAACCTTAATATTAAATCTCGAAACTGCTAAGGCTTACAAATTGTTGCAAACGCTGACGTATCTTATCTTGGCTTAAATCCATCAACATTTCGGTGCCGAATTTTTCTACACAAAAAGAGGCTAAAGCCGATCCGTAAATCAAAGCATTTTTCATATTGTTGAAATTTACCGTCCCCACTTTAGCTAAATAACCAATAAAACCCCCGGCAAAAGTATCGCCGGCACCTGTTGGGTCAAAAACATCGGCCAAAGGTAGCGCCGGTGCTGAAAAAATCTTATCCTCATGAAACAATAAAGCTCCGTGCTCTCCTTTTTTGATAATGAGGTACTTCGGACCCATGGTCAAAATCTTTTGGGCAGCTTTAACTAGTGAGTACTCACCCGATAATTGTCTGGCTTCTGCATCGTTGATGGTCAACACATCTACCATTTTAATAGTAGCAAGCAAATCGTCCATCATAATGTCCATCCAAAAATTCATGGTGTCCATCACAATCAGCTTAGGGCGTTTCCGAAGTCGCTTAATTACCGTTTGCTGGATACTTGGGGTCAGGTTACCCAACATCAAGTACTCGCAGTCTTGATAGCTTTCTGGTATAATCGGGTCAAAGTTTTCCAGAACGTTCAATTCTGTCACCAAGGTATCGCGGCTGTTCATGTCGTTGTGGTACTTACCACTCCAAAAAAAGGATTTTTCACCTTCTTTAATTTGCAGACCTTCGGTATTTATTCCGTGCTGATTTAGCTTTTGGATATCTTCCTTTTTAAAATCATCGCCCACTACTCCAACAATTTTGGTGTGGTTATAGAGATAAGAAGCGGCTAAACTAGCAAAAGTTGCGGCACCTCCTACAATTTTATCGGTCTTTCCAAAGGGAGTTTCTATGGCATCGAAAGCCACAGTACCAATGATTATCAAGCTCATAAGTCTGGTGTTATGTTTTTTTATTATTTTTTCGATGCAAATATTGCATAAATAATTTAAAAGCCCTAATATTGCAGACCCAAAACGAAATAGGTTTTCTTAATTGAAAACATTGTTTTTTGGACAAAATTCCCGAATAGCTCAGCAGGTTAGAGCATCTGACTGTTAATCAGAGGGTCGCTGGTTCGAGCCCAGCTTCGGGAGCTTAAATTAGCTCAAGCAAAATTGCACAGAGCCAAAAACAGCCAAATGGAGATTTGGTTATTTTTTTGAAACTCGCACACTCCCGAATAGCTCAGCAGGTTAGAGCATCTGACTGTTAATCAGAGGGTCGCTGGTTCGAGCCCAGCTTCGGGAGCAAAATGAGCCCAGCAATAAACAAATTGCGGTATCAACAAAAAGCCTTCATATTCTTGTGAGGGCTTTTTTTTATTAGGAGGTTTCTTGTCTTGAAACCAAGATGGCTACAATGCGCACATAAACAACTGCCCAAAAATTATTAAAACTCCTTCCTTTCCAAAACGCAAAATAGCCCGTCTGCACTAACAAACGGGCTATGTTGTGTACTAAAAAAACTGACCTATACTTCTTTTGCTGCTGCAATAATTTCTTCTACAACAGCAGGGTCTAAAAGAGTCGAGGTATCACCCAAATTGCCGGTCTCTCCTTCAGCAACTTTCCGCAATATGCGGCGCATAATTTTACCGGAACGGGTTTTTGGCAAACCACTTACAAAAACAATTTTGTCGGGTTTGGCAATTGGACCAATAACCCGGGTTACGGTTTGCAAAATATCTTTTCTGGTCAGTTCGGCATCTTGGTGATGATTGGGATATATAATAAACGCATATATACCTTGTCCTTTCACATCATGCGGATAACCCACTACGGCACTCTCTACCACTCCGGCGTGCATGTTGATGGCATTTTCTACCTCTGCAGTTCCGATACGGTGTCCAGATACATTTAGCACATCATCCACACGTCCGGTAATACGATAATAACCGTTATCATCTCGCAAGCACCCATCACCAGTAAAATACATACCTGGATAGGTAGAGAAATATGTTTGTTTACAACGCTCATGATCGCCATAGGTGGTTCTGAGCATACCTGGCCACGGAAACTTCACACAAAGATTTCCGTTTACACCGTTTCCTTGTATCTCATTCCCGTTTTCATCTACCAATACCGGTTGTACACCTGGCAGAGGCAATGTGGCATAGCTTGGCTTGGTTTTGGTGACGGTAGCAATTGGCGAAATCATAATACCTCCGTTTTCGGTTTGCCACCAAGTGTCAACAATAGGGCAGTTCCCTTTTCCTATTTTTTCGTTGTACCAATGCCAAGCCTCTTCGTTGATAGGTTCGCCTACCGATCCTAGCACCCGCAAAGAACTCAAGTCTTTTCCTTTTAAGGGTTCATCACCAAAACCCATCAACGATCGTATAGCCGTTGGGGCGGTGTACAAAATATTTACTTTATGTTTTTCTACAATATCCCAAAAACGAGATGGTGTTGGGTAGGTCGGTACTCCTTCAAACATCAAACTAGTTGCTCCTTGCGACAAGGGTCCGTAAACAATGTAAGAATGTCCGGTAATCCAACCAATATCTGCCGTACAAAAATAGACTTCACCGGACTGGTAGTTAAACACATTGGTAAAAGTGTAGCCGGTATAAACCATATAGCCACCGCAGGTATGCACTACTCCTTTTGGCTTACCCGTAGAGCCTGATGTGTATAGGATAAATAACATATCTTCGGCATCCATCTCTTCGGCTTCGCAAACGGCATCTACGTGCTTCACTTCATCTTCCCACCACACATCACGCCCTTTGAGCATACTTACCGGTGTACGAACATGGGTCAACACGATAACTTTCTCTACAGATGGGCAGCCGATTAGTGCATCATCAATTACTTCTTTTAAAGGAACTGGTTTTGCGCCACGATATACGCCATCAGCCGTAATCACGATTTTGCACTGAGCGTCATTAATCCGATCAGCAATTGATTTGGCCGAGAAACCACCAAAAACCACCGAATGCACTGCTCCTATACGGGCACAAGCCAACACAGCAACGGCCAACTCGGGCACCATAGGCATATAAATACAAATACGGTCGCCCTTTTTAGCTCCGTTTCTTTTAAGCACGTTGGCAAATCGGCAAACTCGCTCGTGCAGCATTTTATAAGTTAATGTAACGCTTTCTTCTTCGGGATTATTGGGTTCCCAAATAATTGCCGGTTTATCTCCATTAGTTGCCAAATGACGATCGAGGCAATTTTCGGTAATATTTAGTTTGGCTCCTTCGAACCATTTGATACTGGGTTCATCAAAATTCCATGATAGTACTTTGTACCAAGGCTTACGCCATTTAAACTCTTGAGCTATCTCTCCCCAAAACTGCTCAGGATTTTCGACACTCTTCCGATAAGCTTCTTCGTATTGCTCGAAACTTGTAATTTGCATAATTTAGTTTAATAGATTTTAGATTTGTTTTTGCTAAATTAGGAAATTAGATTGTGAATTTTGCAGTAAATAAGCTTAATTTTTGAAAGCTTGGCATAAATGTTCGTGATAAAAATTGACAATACAATGCTGCATCTACCCAAGTTTCAAGACATTATAAATCTTACTTATCTTTAGCTAATAGGCTTATCGAGCACAACAAACTAAGTAAAAAAATATTTTCAGCAATCAATTTGATGTTTCAAAAATATTTCAGATATTTGCACACTCTTTAAAAAATTAAGCAGGCAATAAACAAATAAGAAAATAAAGTCATGTCAAGAGTTTGTGATTTAACTGGTAAGGCTGCGATGAACGGACATAACGTTTCTCACTCAAACGTAAAAACCAAGCGCAAGTTTCAGCCCAACCTACAGCTTCAGAAGTTTTTTATCCCCGAAGAAAATCGTTGGATAACTCTAAAAGTATCTACTTCTGCAATTAAAACCATCAACAAAATTGGTATTTCAGAAGCTATCAATCGTTTCTTGAAAAAAGGATATTTGTAATATTAAACGCCGAGATGGCGAACTAATCAAAAAAAGAAATGGCAAAAAAAGGCAACAGAGTACAAGTCATATTAGAGTGCACTGAGCACAAAAACAGTGGCATGCCAGGGATGTCAAGATACATCTCTACCAAAAACCGTAAAAACACAACCGAGCGTTTGGAGTTGAAAAAATACAACCCGGTTTTGAAAAAAGTAACCGTACATAAAGAGATTAAGTAATTGAGACTAGGCGTTTGAGGTTAATTCCTCACCCACCTACCCGAATACTTAATCATTAAATTTGAAAGAAAATGGCAAAGAAAGTAGTTGCAACCCTTAAAACAGGTACAGGTAAAGAATATTCTAAAGTGATTACCACCGTTAAATCTGCAAAGACCGGTGCTTACACTTTTAAAGAAACTATCGTTCACAACGACCACGTTAAAGACGTATTAGCTGCTGCAAACAGCAAATAATATTATTCAAGAACAGCTTGAAAGCCGTTCCGTATTTAACGGAAGGGCTTTTTTCATTTAATTAAATTATGGGCTTATTCGATTTTTTTAAGAAAAAGGAAAGTGTTCCTGAAGCACAAGAGGCCTTGGACAAAGGCTTAGAAAAAACCAAAGAAGGTTTTTTCAGCAAGCTGACCAAGGCCGTAGCAGGCAAATCCAGTATTGACGACGAAGTGCTCGACAACCTAGAGGAAGTTTTAGTTACCTCGGATGTAGGTGTGGCCACTACCCTAAAAATTATTGACCGAGTGCAGGCTCGTGTTGCCAAAGACAAGTACCTGGGCACAGCAGAGCTTAACCACTTGTTACGAGACGAAATTCAGCTTTTGCTGGCCGAGAACAACAGCAACGATTTTAGAAATTTCGAATACGGCGAGCATAAACCCTACGTTATAATGGTTGTTGGGGTTAACGGCGTAGGTAAAACCACCACTATTGGCAAACTGGCCCATAAATTAAAAAAAGAAAACCTAAAAGTCGTTTTGGGTGCTGCCGATACTTTTAGGGCGGCCGCAGTCGATCAAATAAAACTTTGGGGCGAACGTGTAGGTGTAAGAGTTGTAGCACAGGCTATGGGCTCCGATCCGGCATCGGTAGCTTTTGACACGCTGCAATCGGCAGTAGCCAACCAAGAAGACGTTGTGATTATTGATACCGCAGGACGATTACACAACAAAATAGGCCTTATGAACGAGCTGGGTAAAATAAAAAACGTAATGCAAAAGGTAGTACCCAATGCACCTCACGAAATTTTATTGGTACTCGATGGTTCTACGGGCCAAAATGCTTTTGAGCAATGCAAACAGTTTACCGAAGCTACCGACGTTAATGCACTAGCCATCACCAAACTTGACGGCACTGCAAAAGGAGGCGTGGTTATCGGTATTTCTGATCAGTTTAAAATTCCGGTGAAATACATCGGCGTTGGCGAAAAGATAGATGACCTACAATTGTTCGACAAGAAAGACTTTGTGAATAGTTTATTCAAGTGATTACACTGATTTAAAGATTTGACAGCATAACTATTGCACAAATGAATAACGGAACACAATACCAAGATAAGCTAACACAGACAAATATTGGGTGTTCTTTTGAAATACAGGGTCAATAGGTTTCGGCTTTATCGAAAAACCTAGTTAAGGCATTAAAAATTTAGCTTAGACAAAATAGGTTTCATTTTAAAACCGAAAAAGAATTTATTGTAGAATTTAGAAGTGTTATTATCCGGTAGTGCAGATGTGATTTGCTTGTAGAAAACAACGTAATTGTAGAACTGAAATCTGTTACCACCTACCAACAAAATTATTTCAAATTCAATTAATTCCCTATTTAAGTGCTAGTAAGATAAAAACAGGACAAGTCATAAATTTTGGCAATACCAGCTGTGAAATAAAACGCCTATCCGTATAACTACAAATTGATGTAATCTGTGTAATCAAACCAAAGGAAAAAAGATGAAAGTAAAAAAAGAAAAACAGTCATACCAACCAAAGATAAATGTTATCACCCTGGGTTGTTCTAAAAATACTTACGATTCGGAAGCCTTGATGGGGCAATTGCGTGGCAACAACTTGAATGTTGAGCACGAGGCCAACAAAATCGGGAAAGATGACATCGTAGTCATCAATACCTGTGGTTTTATAGACAATGCCAAACAAGAATCTATTGATACGATACTCCAATTCAGCCAATTGAAAGAAGAGGGTAAGGTGGGCAAGGTGGTGGTGATGGGCTGCCTATCGGCTCGGTACAAGTCTGATTTGGAGACCGAAATACCCAATGTTGATGCCTACTACGGTACTAACGAAATGCAGAATGTACTCAAAGACCTAGGGGCTGATTACAAACACGAACTTATAGGCGAGCGGATGCTAACTACCCCCTCACACTTTGCCTATTTTAAGATTGCCGAAGGCTGCAACCGCCCCTGCTCTTTTTGTGCTATTCCGCTCATGCGGGGTCAACACGTATCCAAAGACATGGGGCAATTGGTAAAAGAAGCTGAGTTATTGGCCGCCAAAGGCACTAAAGAATTGATTTTAATTGCTCAAGACCTTACCTATTATGGTTTGGATTTGTACGGCAAAAGAAACTTGGACGAGCTGCTTCGCCGATTATCAGACGTGGACGGTATAGAATGGATACGGATGCAGTACCTCTACCCTTCAGGTTTCCCGATGGAAATTATTGATGTCATGAACGAACGTGACAACATCTGTAAATACATCGACATGCCTTTGCAACACATCAGCGACAATATGCTCCGTTCAATGCGTCGTGGAATAAGCAAACAAAAAACTATTGATGTTGTTAAAGAAATCAGACAGCGAGCACCTGAGGTAGCTTTGAGAACAACCTTAATTTGTGGTTATCCTGGCGAAAGCGAACAAGATTTTAAAGAAATGTATGATTGGGTAGCCGAAACCCGATTTGACCGCTTGGGCTGTTTCACCTACTCGCACGAGGAAAATACCCATGCCTACCAACTTGCTAACGATGTTCCTGAAGAAGTTAAACAAGAGCGCATGGAAGCCATTATGGACTTGCAGCAAGGTATTTCTTATGAGATAAATCAGAAAAAGCTGGGCAAAAGCTACAAGGTGTTAATAGACCGCAAAGAGGGTGATTATTTTATCGGTCGAACCGAGTTTGACTCGCCAGAGGTGGACAACGAAGTTTTGATTAATGCCCATACTGATTATGCGGCTATTGGCAGTTTTGTACAAGTAAAAATTGATAGAGCCGAAGATTTTGATTTGTACGGCCATATTGTGAAATAATTTCACATGCCATTTCAATCAGGAAATAGGAGAAATCTATTGCATAATAGCACTAACTAAACGGAGCAATGTTAGATTTCAGTTTCTGTATATTAGCCTACAGATTTTTCTCTCTGTTATACTCCGTCCAAAAGTACGAGCTCCCTATTTTATTAATCTGGTGTAAAATAACAGCCGACACTACGCTTTTTCTAAAATTTAAACTAATTTCGGACTTGTGAAGGCAAAATACATATCCTACCAAGACACCCACTCCTTTTCTAAGCTAGTAATAGATTATGTAAACGATGTAGAGGCGTTGAAGCCCTTTTACAGTTATCGCCCAGACCTAGACGGATTGAAAGCAGCCATAGAGCAACACCACTTTTCGGGCAATAGGGCTACATTGGTAGCTGTTTTGAAAGAACAATACCGCAACATCAAGATACACCGGGCTGTAAGTCAGCATATCGACCTTTTGCTAAACGAAAATACCTTTACCGTTACTACCGGGCACCAGCTTAACCTATTTACCGGTCCACTTTATTTCATCTACAAAATCGTAAGCACCATCAACCTGGCGCTAACACTTAAAATTGCGCATCCTGATAAGAACTTTGTGCCCATTTATTGGATGGCCACAGAAGATCATGATTTTGAAGAAATAAACCACGTCAATATCGAAGATAGCGCCATACATTGGCAACAGCAACACCAAGGCGGTGCTACCGGTCGTTTGTCAACATCATCATTACAAGAAGTAGTGAAAGCCTACCAATCGTATTTAGGAATTAGTGAAAATGGAAAGAAATTAGCAAAATTGGTAGAAGAGGCTTACTTACAACACCAAAATTTGGCCGATGCGACTCGTTATCTAACCAATGCTTTGTTTGAGCAATATGGTTTGGTTATTCTCGATGCGGATGATAATCGCCTAAAAAAGCTGTTTGCACCAATCATCAAGCAAGACCTTATCGAGCGCATTAGTTTTCAAAAAATAGAGCAAACCAAGCAAAGATTAGAACAATCGGCTTATAAAAACCAAGTAAACGGACGTGAAATCAATTTCTTTTATCTGAAAGATCACCTACGTGAGCGAATTGTTTTTGAGAACGGTAATTACCACATAAAACAACAGCACATCTGCTTTACTGAGGCCGAATTGTTGCAAGAGATTGACCAACATCCGGATAGGTTTAGTCCAAATGTCATCATGCGCCCCCTGTACCAAGAAGTGATTTTGCCCAACCTAGCCTACATTGGTGGCGGTGCCGAAGTGTCGTATTGGTTGCAGTTAAAGGCAATATTTGATTACTACCAAGTTTCCTTTCCATCGCTATTACTTAGAAATTCGGCATTGGTGCTCGATCGGCGAAGCCAACAGAATCTACAAAGGCTAGACCTCGAACTGGAAGATATATTTTTACCACTGCATCAGCTGCACAACAAATGGGTGCAGAAGAACCAAGGTATCGCCACCAGTCTTAGCGACGAAAAGGCTATGATGAGAGGAATTTTTGACCGAATTGGCTTATATAGCTACAAAATAGACAAAAGCTTAGAAGCCAGCAGCAAAGCCACCTTACACCAAATAGAAAAACGAATAGATCGGCTCGAAAAAAAATTAATTAATGCCGCTAAACGAAATCATCAAATCTCTATCGACCAGATTACAAATTTAAAACAACGTCTTTTCCCTAAGGGTGTGCTGCAAGAACGGGTACAAAACATTGCATCTCTTTATGTCAACTACGGTGATGATTTTATTGCCAGCCTGGTTGAAGGATTTGACCCCTTGGGAGGCGATTTTACGGTAATTCTGGCTTAAGGTTTTAGCCGTTTAAAAAGACGAATATTGTCGCGATAGCTCAAGAAAAACGAATGGTTAAACTGCATATTCTTTGCAGGGTTCAACAAATCAAAATGAGGTTCAAAACGCACATCCAAATAAAGTTTGGGCAATAACTCTTTTTGATAAACATAATTGAACATCAGCAAACTACGTTGCTTTTGTACAAAACCTGCGTTAAATACGGTGGTTGACAAAGACCTCAATAGCGGACTAGCTTTTGGTGCCCAAAAATAATTGCCCTGCCAATATCCCATACCAAATTGTCCAAAGCTGGTATTAAGTGCCGCATTCAACCACAGCGCATTACCCGCTTGAAAAGGTAATTGCTTGACGGGAGAGAAGTCTTTGAAACCTAAAAAATAAGCTTCGAGCGTTACACTTTTTAGTCTATTACCCAAATATTTCTCGGATTTGATGCCTACAGCACTGTTGAACAAGGTAGAAATAGGTACATTTTTTAACACATCAATTTGCCCACCGGCGTGGAAGGCATAAGTTTGCAATGGTAAGCTCAAACGCCAATTTTGGTCTTTCAACAGCATAATATCTGCAGAAAACCCTCCGGCAATTTGTTCTTTTTTGCTATCACCCGGATAAATCATTTGTTGCCAAGCTATCCAAGTATCAAAATGAAAGTTTTTTTTGTTGAGTATAAGCTGTGTTCCATACTCCAAAGGCTGATTGATTTTGTTGTCGAAACCGTACAAGGCCTCGAGATAGCCATGTTGCAAATTTCCTTCTAGTACACCAAAATTGAGGCTCAGATCATTCTTTTGGTAAGTAGCCGTAAATAAGGGTTGGGCGTCATAAATACCTTTTGCACCGTAATCTTTACGCAGGTAGGCTCCTAAAGATAATACAAAATTGGGATGTGCATAGTAAACCAAACGATTCTCAAACTGCGAACCGAACAATGTATATCCGTCTTGAAACTTATTGGAATACTCGTAGTTACGAACAAAATTAAAGTTATTGAGGTGCCAATGCAACTCACCACGCAAACTATCAGCCGGTCGAATACGATCGTACAAGCTTGAGTTATCTATTTGCGCACTTAGCGAGGAAGTGATGCAAAGGGCCAAGAAAAGGAAAGCTATTTTTTTCATTTTCAGCCCACAATAATACTACAAATTATTCTTTTCCCGATAGGCTTTGTACCATTTCACGGCCAGCATAATTATGACAGCAAATACCAGCAGGCCAATAAGACCAAAAATCCAGTCGATAGCATTTTTTAAGATTACAGTAAATACGATGGCAACCAAAAGTATGGTAGCCACCTCGTTCCATAAACGTAATTTTGTAGAGGTGTACACAAATTTTCCAGCTCTTAGGTTAAGCATCATCTTTCGGCAAATAAAATGATAACACAACAAAAGCAGTACAAAGCCGAGTTTAACATGCATCCAAGGCACTTGCAACAAAGTGGGTTGCATAGCTAGCATACTTATTCCGGCTGAAACGGTCAGCACCATTGCCGGTGTAGTAATGATATTCCATAGGCGAGCCGTAATTTTGCTATACTCTTTGAGCAGTACAGAGCGATCAGGTTCGGTTTTTTCATTTGCCTCTACATGGTAAATAAACAATCGTACTCCGTAAAAAAGTCCGGCCATCCAGCTGACCATAAAAACCAGGTGCGTAGCTAAAATATATCTGTAGGCTTCCAAATTTTGATATTTATATTAACAGTTTTGCAGCTTGGCGATGTGCGGAGGTCGAATAATTTAGTACTTAAACTCCCTCACTACATCAATAGCGTATTTTACCTTATCAAACTCCATATCGGGACTTATACCGTGTCCCAAGTTAAAGATAAAACCATTTTCGCCCCGCATTCTTTCAAATATACGGTGTATGTACTTTTTAATCACCGGTTTATCTGCATACAAAACTTGTGGATCAAGATTACCTTGAACGGCCATACCAGCGGGTAAAGCTTGTTTAACACTCAACAAATCGGCACTCCAATCTACCCCAATTACATCGGGCTTGGTTTCGGCCATTAAAGGAGCAAAAACCGAGCTACCTTTACCAAATGAGATAACCGGAACACCTGTACGGTTTAGTCCTGCAATAATTTGTTGGTTATAACGATGCGAAAATTCTTTATAATCATCCCAAGCCAAAGCCCCCGCCCAGCTATCAAAAAGCTGTATAGCATCTACCCCGGCAGCAATTTGCATATTCATATAAGCGGTAGTTACTTTTGCTATTTTCGATAGAAGCTGATGCGCTAAATCTGGTTGGTTGTGTAAAAACAATTTGGTTAGCTTAAAATCACGTGTCGAGCCGCCTTCTATCAAATAGCTCATTACGGTAAAAGGAGCTCCTGCAAAACCTATAAGCGGTATGCTTTTGGCCAAACGTTGCTGTACTACTTTAATAGCATCGGCCACAAAAGTCAACTTATCTACAACATCTATTTCCAATGCCGCCACATCTTGAGCTGTTTTTACCGGATTGGCAAAACGTGGACCTTGCCCTTGCACAAAACTGAGCTGGCCACCCATAGCCTCGGCAGTTACTAAAATATCCGAAAACAAAATAGCCGCATCAATGTCCAGTAAATCTACAGGCAACATGGTGACATCGGCAGCAATTTCGGGGGTTTTGCACATCTCTAAAAAAGAGTACTTGTTTTTTATTTCCCAATATTCGGGCATGAAACGTCCGGCTTGTCGCATAAACCAAACTGGTGGTCGCTCGGTAGGTCTTGAAAATGCTGCGTCTAAAAATAAGTTGTTTTCCATGTTGTTTAATTCGCCATTTTTTTGGCTTCGTTCTGTATTTTATTAATAATTTCTTGGGCTCTTGATGAATCGCTCAATTCTTTGGCTTTCTCGGCATAGGTAGTAGCTCGCACAGCATCTTTTTTGCGTAGCGCCAAATTGGCTAAATGGATAAGCACATAGGCTTTTTGGTTATTACCCCCTACCGGGAAACGGCTGGCCACCTGAAAATGGTATTCGGCTGCCTCATAGTCGGCGTGGTGCAAGGCAATAGTGCCTTTCATAAACTCGTAATAGCCCCTCCTAGCCCTCGACAAGCGATCGGGATTAGGTACCTCATCGAGGTATTTTTGGGTCTTGTCGTAATCTTGATTTTTAAAAAATTTAGAGGCCATTGCTACAGAGCTCTGCTTGTAATGGCTCCAAAGTAAAAAAAAGAAAAACAAAGCTGTAACAGCTGCCAATTGGTATTGAGCTGCCCAATAGCATAAAGCTGCTGATGATAAGAGCAGTACCATCAACACATACCTTCCTTTTTTACTATACATTAGGCCTGATCAGTAAATTTGTAACCAACCCCACGAATAGAGTGAAAATAAATTGGGTTTTTCTGATCGGGTTCAAAATATTTACGGAAAGTAAGGATAAAATTATCGATGGTACGGGTTGATGGGTAAACATCGTAATTCCAAACTGTCTCTAAAATTTGCTCGCGAGAAACGGCCTCATTTCTGCGTTCAATCAGCAATTTGAGCAGCATGGTCTCTTTCTTAGTAAGTGGAACTACCGTACCATCTTCCAATTTCAGCTCGAAAGAATTGAAGTAGATAGTTTTTTCGCCAATTTTGTACGAATTGAGTTCTTTTAGATCATCGGGTTTTAGGCTTCTTTTCACCAAAATACCCACTCTTAAAATAAGTTCTTCCAGATTAAAAGGTTTTACCAAATAATCATCTGCTCCTTTTTTGAGGCCGAGCACCCGGTCTTCGCTAGTATTTTTGGCAGTTAAAAAGAGAATGGGAACTTCGGTGTTTTCTAAGCGTATGGTCTCACAAACCTGAAAACCATCCATCTCTGGCAACATCACATCCAGAATAACCAAGTTAAAACGTTCTTCTTTAAATACTCTCAAAGCGGTTTTACCATCTTTTACTGCATGAACCTTGTAGCCTTCTAGCTCCAAGTTCAGTTTTATGGCATCCAACAAATGTTCTTCGTCTTCAACCAATAATATTCTTTGTTTCTGTGACATATCTTAATTAAATGTTACTTCAAAAATTGCACCTTGTGGTTCGTTGTCTCTCACACTAATATCGGCATCGTGGTTTTGTACTACTTCTCTAACAATAAACAAGCCAAGTCCCGTACCTTTACTTTTTCGGACATTCTCATCCCCTACTCGATAGAATTTATCAAAAATATGCATCTTTTCGCTATCGGCTATGCCCAATCCTTTATCAGAAACGGTTAATTTAGGTTTACCGCCATTTTGTCTTAGTTCTACTGAAATTTCGGCACAAGGTCCCGAATACTTGATGGCGTTCTCTACCAAATTGGTCACTACCGATGAAAGCGCAAACTTATCACCCATCAATTGCACACCGGGCTCTATATCGGTTTTGATGATTTGTGTACAGCCGCATGAATGTACCTGCAAGCGATCGGTAATTTTGCTCACTAAATCAGAAAAATCAAACTCTTCTTTAGGAAAAGAATAAGTACGACTTTCTATTTTAGTAGCCAGCAACATGTTTTCTACCAAATCATCCAATCGCTCTACATCTTTCAAAGAGTTTTTGATGAGCACAGCTCGTTGTTCTTTATCCAACTCTCTTCGCATAATGGTTTGTAACGAGAGTTTTATGGCTGCCAAAGGCGATTTAAGTTCATGCGTAACCGAGAGCAAAAAATTCTGTTGGTTCTCGTGCAGCTTATCCTCTTTCTTAATACTGGTATGGATAAAATAAGCTCCCAAACCCAATAGAAACAGAAAAACAGCCCCTTCACCCAAAATCATAGGCAAACGACTTGCATCAATCTTCACCACCATCATACCCCAGCTAATTAGCTGGCCTAGCGCATAAAATAATAAGATATAGAAAATGATGATGGACTTTTTCATAGTCTTAACTGTTCCTAAGTTATAAAATTTCTAAGAAAAAACCTGCTCAAGTGCTTCAAAGATAGCAACTTTGGCTTGTTCTAGTTGCTGAGCTTGGTGCGCAGCACTAACAAAACCTACCTCATAGCCAGAAGGGCCAAAATAAACCCCTCGGTTTAGCAGCTCACGGTGCATTTGCTTAAATTTCTCCATGCTTTCAGGCTCAATATCGGCTGCTGCTTTGATTTTGGCAGTACCGAATGAGAACCAAAAAATAGAGCCAATACGATACAGCTGTACAGGGTAGTTTTTGCTGTTGATATGTGCTTGGATAGCCGACAAGAACTGATCTGCTTTTTGCTGTAGTGTTTCGTAAAAACCGGGTTTCAACAATTCAGTCAATGCAGCAATACCCGCAGCCATAGCTACCGGATTGCCCGAAAGCGTACCCGCCTGATACACCCCACCATCTGGCGAAATGTGCGCCATAATTTCGTTTCGGGCACCGTACATACCTACCGGCAATCCTCCACCAATAATTTTACCATAAGTAACAATATCGGGTACAATTCCGTAATGAGCTGCTGCCCCCTCAAAACCTAAGCGAAAACCGGTAATCACCTCATCAAAAATGAGTAAAGCTCCTTGCTCAGTGCATAAATTTCTGAGGAATTGTATATATTCTTGGTCTTGTATTAGCAAACCGTTATTGGCCGGAACACCTTCAATAATCACCGTTGCAATTTCATCTTTAAACTGGTCAAAGGCTTGTTGCAAAGCTTCTTTATCGTTTAAGGGTAGTACAATGGTTTCATCGGCAAAGGCCTTAGGCACACCCGCCGATGAGGTTTCACCAAAAGTCACTAAACCAGAACCGGCTTTCACCAATAAGGAATCGCTATGCCCGTGATAACAGCCTTCAAATTTGATAATTTTGTTGCGCCCTGTAAAACCCCTCGCCAAACGAATTGCAGACATTACCGCCTCTGTACCCGAACTGGTAAACCTAATCTTCTCTACAAATCGGTTATTGTTGATAATGAGTTCGGCCAGTTGGTTCTCTAAAGCTGTAGGAGCTCCAAAACTAGTACCCGATTGTAGAGCCTCTGACACTTTTTGACGAATGCTCGGGTGGTTGTGTCCCAAGATAAGCGGCCCCCAGCTGGCACAAAAATCAATAAACTGATTACCGTCTGCATCCCAAATATAAGCACCATCGCCTCGTTCTATGAACAAAGGTGTTCCATAAACAGATTTAAAGGCCCTTACAGGAGAATTGACCCCTCCGGGGAAATATGTTTTTGATTTTTCGTAGAGTTCGGCAGATTTTGCCCTCGAAATGTCTTGCATTGTCAAAATTTATAATGGTTATCGCTTCTTTTGATTTATAACCAATTGTTTTCTAAAATATCTTTACTGTGGTAACTGGTAATAATGCTTGCTCCGGCACGGGCAAAGGCATACATGGTTTCCATCACTACTTTTTGCTCATCAAGCCAGCCCCGCTGTGCTGCCGCTTTTATCATGGCGTACTCGCCAGATACGTTGTAGCACGCCAATGGAAGTTGGGTGTGTTGTTTTAGTAATGCAATAATATCCAAATAAGCCAATGCAGGTTTTATCATCAACACATCGGCACCCTGTTGTGCATCCAATAAAGCTTCGCGAAGCGCTTCTGTAGGGTTTCTAAAATCCATTTGGTACGATTTACGATCACCGTGTCCCGGTGCACAATCGGCCGCTTCACGAAAAGGCCCGTAGTATGATGAGGCAAATTTGGTGGCATGTGTCATGATGGCCACTTGCTCAAAACCGTTTTGCTCTAAACTTTCTCTAATACCCAATACTCTGCCGTCCATCATATCGGAAGGTGCCAGCATATCGGCACCAGCCTCGGCATGGCTGAGGGCTATTTTGCTCATCAGGGCTACGGTTTCATCATTCTTCACCTCGCCATCATGTAAAATACCACAATGACCGTGACTGGTGTAAGAACAAACACAAACATCGGTTATTACATACAAATCATCGCCAAATTGTTTCTTTAGTTGACGAACAGCCTGTTGAACCAAGGCATTGGGGTCATAAGCGGCATGTGCATCTTCACTTTTTTGCTCGCCAACACCAAAAAGCATAATCTTGTTGAGCCCTACTCGCAAACCTTGCTCTACTTCTTTCAACAACACATCTGTAGAAAAATGTTTAACACCGGGCATAGCCTCAATATCTTGGCTATATCCCTTGCCGGGCACTACAAAATGCGGATACACCAGCATATCTTTAGACAGCTTGGTTTCGGCAACCATTTCTCTTACCAAAGGGTTTTTACGCAGTCGGCGTGGACGATGTAACATCATGAATTTGGGTTTTGGATTTTGTATTTTCTATAAGCTTGCTCTTGCAAAGGTGCAAAGAGATTTGCATACTATTTTTAGCTTATTGTCATATTTGCTGAACTCCTAATTTCAACAGAATTTTATCTTTTCTTACACTAAACTTAAATATTTAGTCCGAAAACTGCTTCGGCTAGGCCTACTTCATCCGGTGTATAGGGCAACATATAAGCTACGTTCATTTCATCAAACTTCTTGCCGGTTGAGTTGCCAATGGCCAACACTTGTTGTCCGGGCTCGAGTAGGTTTTGAGCAAAATAAGCATCAACATTGCTGGGGCTAGTAAAAATCAGCAAATCGGCATCACTGCTTTCTACAGTATCTTCAATTACGGTTTCGTAAATGGGCAAATCAATAACTTGAGTATCATCGCTTAGGTATTTTTGCATTGTCAACAAAGAATCTTGTGCTCTAGGGAAAACAACCGTACTACCTTTAACTGCTTCGGCGAATGCTTTAGCCACCTCATCTATTACGCCGCCTTCGCCTACAAAATCAGCCAAATGGCCAAACTTTCTCAACTCATCTTCAGAGCCTCTACCCGCCACACCAAATTTTATTTTTTTCGGTAAAACCGGATTGAGGGCAAAGAAATAAGCTACCCCGTTGCGGCTGCTAAAAAACACCCAATCGGCATTACGAAGAAAAAAATCATCCAGTACGTTCACTATTGGAAAAGTCCTGATTAAAGAGCGATCATCTATCTCGATTTCATTTTTTTGCAAAGCTTTTCTGAGATAACTATGTTCTCCCAATTCACGCGAAATAAAGACTTTACTCAGCTTTTTGCGCTCAGGCATAAAATGAGCAAAAATATCTTCGGCCAGCTCATCGGGGCTATACGATTTTAGATATAAGCGATCTGGAAAGTCATCGGCTGATGCGGCAACAGAAGTCCATGCTTCTAATTCACCTTCGTTGGTACGACAATAACAACCCAAGGGCATGTGACAGCCCCCGCCAAACAGACGCAACACTTTGCGCTCTACAGCAACGGTAAGCTGGGTTTCGGGGTCATTTAGTGGCTGTAAAGCTTGGTAAAGCTCGCTATCGTTTTGTCTGATTTGAATTGCTAAAGCACCCTGCGCCGGTGCCGGAATAATTTCTGTTGGGTCGATTTCTACCACATAAAAATCACTCAAATCGAGATTTAGCCTACTTAATCCGGCTTTTGCCAGTACAATAGCATCATAATCCTCGTTGCGTAGTTTTTGAACTCGTGTGGGCACATTTCCTCGTAAATCAATAATATCCAAATCTGGTCGGAACGACAGGAGTTGGGCTTTTCTTCTGTTGGATGAAGTGCCTACAATTGCCCCGTTTTTCAGAGAAAACTTATGTCGATGATCTACACAATCTTTAAGTATCAACAACAATTCGGCCGGGTCTTCCCTTTCAGTTACGGCAGCAATAATCAAGCCCGGCGGGTTTTCGGTAGGTAAATCCTTGTGCGAGTGTACGGCCAAATCAATACTACCGCTGAGGAGTTCTTCTTCCAATTCTTTGGTGAAAAAGCCCTTACCTTCCAGCTTATCCAATCGTAAGTTTAGAATTTTATCCCCTTGGGTTTTTATGATTTTCAATTCAGCCTCGATTCCTAGCTCAGCCAGTTTGTTTTTGGTGAAATTGGCCTGCCACAGCGCCAAATCACTCCCTCGGGTACCGATAATTAGCTTCTTCAATTTTGGATTAATTTTTTTCGCAAAAATAACATAATAAGGCTGTTTTGTCCAATGATAAAGACAAAAAGACATTTGGCAAACAATAGAAAATTATAGGGCTTGCTTAGCTGTTTTTGATCAATATCTCTTTAGCCATGATCATTGGCACAGAGATATATTTTTTTTCCATGTACTCGATAACCCGCTCTAGCACCTGTCTAGAATTATCATCAAGTGCACTAATTTCTTCAACAAATACCGACTCTACCGCTCTGCGTTTTATTTCTTTTACCTTTTTGGGTACTTCGCTCATGGCCAGCTCAATACGTCTTTGTTTGAGTATAGATTGAAATTCTTCGATATTTGCTGCGATAATTTCTTCGGCTTTCTCCAATTCTTTATAGCGCTCTTGCAGGTTCTTATTGGCCAATTCTTTTAGTGAGGCTACTTCGATATAATGTATTGGATATTGTTGGCGCACTTCAGGATCGGTATCATTAGGGACTGCCAAATCCACAATAATTTTGGTGTCTTTCTCGCCATTGAGCAAATGCTGGTACAGCTCGGGGGTGATGATAGCTTGTGTAGATCCTGTGCAGGTAATAATTACATCAAAACCTTGTTGGTAATTTTGCAAATCGCTAAGGCGATAGGCTGTACCATTCAGCTCCTTGGCTAATTGTTCGGCTTTCTCAAAAGTACGGTTAAACACCGAGAAATTGGCATATTTATGTTTTTTGAGGTATTGAGCCAAATTTTTGTTGGTTTCGCCGGCACCAATAATGAGCAACCTCGAATTGCTACACACATTCAAATCTCTCAATTTGCGGTAAGCCAAAGACACCACCGAAATTGGGTTGCGAGAGATATTGGTATAAGTGTAAACTTCTTTGGCTGTTTTTACCACCCTATCCATAATCAAACGTAAGTAATCTCCGGTCAACCCTGCTTTTTGTGAGGTCTCATAAGCCTTACGAATTTGAGCCAAAATTTCTTTTTCGCCTACTACCAAACTCTCTAACGAACAGGATGTACGTAATAGGTGATTAAACGCTTCTCTATGTTCATAAACCGAAACCTTGTCAATAAAAGCTTCCATATAGATTTCAGGCAAGCCCATATCAAGTGTTTTGAGGAACAAAGTCACAAAATTGCGATCGAGCTCGGCACCGGAAGTGAAAACAAACTCGACCCGATTACAAGTGGAAACATAAAAAATTTCACCAATAGACAACTCCTTGCAGAGATTTCGTAATCTTGATTCTAATGATTGATCACAAATCACCAGTTTTCCCAATGATTTTAGATCGAGTTGTTTATGTGTGAAAGCTAGTACCTTTAACAGTTCCAAAGTTTATTCTATTGCGTTTTTTCGGTGCACAAAAGTATAAAGCAAAAGGAGCTTATGTGTCATTAAGCTGTAATTTAGGTTAATTTAGAATGTTTTTAATTAAACAACAACCGTGATTTATCCCCAGTTTTCAAGGTTATTAGCAACGCTAATTTACTTATTCAGCTAACAAGGCATTCACCCCGAGCAACAAAACTTTGAAATTGAAAAGGCAATGCCGTAACTTTGCAGCTCATTTTAATACAAACAAATATGTCATCAGTAGAGACTACTTATGTGCCTTACAAAGTTAAGGACATTTCACTGGCGGAGTGGGGCCGCAAAGAAATTGAATTGGCCGAAGCCGAAATGCCTGGTTTGATGTCGTTGAGACAAGAATACGGCCCATCAAAACCCCTAAAAGGTGCACGCATAGCCGGGTGCTTGCACATGACCATCCAAACTGCTGTACTAATCGAAACTTTAGTAGAACTTGGTGCAGAAGTAACTTGGTCATCATGCAATATTTTCTCGACCCAAGACCATGCCGCAGCAGCAATTGCCGCAGCAGGTATTTCGGTTTATGCTTGGAAAGGTATGAATGCCGAAGAGTTTGATTGGTGTATTGAACAAACCTTACATTTTGGTGCAGAGCGTCAACCTTTGAACATGATTTTGGATGACGGAGGCGATTTGACCAATATGGTGTTTGACAAATACCCCGAGTTAATTGCCGGTATCCGTGGTTTATCTGAAGAAACTACCACCGGAGTTCACCGCTTATATGAGCGTATGAAAAACGGAACATTGCACTTACCTGCAATCAATGTAAACGATTCGGTAACCAAATCTAAATTTGATAACAAATACGGCTGCCGCGAATCGTTGGTTGATGCTATACGCCGAGCAACCGATTTGATGCTAGCCGGAAAAGTAGCAGTAGTTGCTGGTTATGGCGATGTGGGCAAAGGTTCCGCTGCTTCTTTAAGCTCGCAAGGTGTGAGGGTAATTGTAACCGAAATTGACCCTATCTGTGCTTTGCAAGCTGCTATGGAAGGTTACGAAGTGAAAAAATTTGCGAATGCCGTAAAAGAGGCCGATATTATTGTAACTACTACCGGCAACTGCGACATTGTTAGAGCTGAGCACTTTAAAACCATGAAAGACAAAGCTGTTGTCTGCAACATTGGCCACTTCGATAATGAAATTGATATGGCTTGGCTAAATAGCAACTACGGCCACACAAAGGTTGAAATAAAACCACAAGTGGACAAATACACTATTGACGGCAAAGATGTGATTGTTTTGGCTGAAGGACGTTTGGTTAACTTGGGTTGTGCAACCGGACACCCTAGTTTTGTAATGAGCAATTCATTTACCAACCAAACTTTGGCACAACTTGAGCTTTGGACCAATACCGACCAATACGAAAACAAGGTTTATGTATTGCCTAAGCACCTGGATGAGAAAGTAGCCCGTTTGCATTTGGCTAAAATTGGTGTAGAGTTGGATGTATTAGACCCTCACCAAGCTGAATATATTGGAGTAAAAGTAGAAGGCCCATATAAACCTGAGCAATACAGGTACTAAGCCTACTTCTCTCTGAAAAACAAAAAGGGCTGCTCGATTAGTTTCGAGCAGCCCTTTTTAATAATTCAATCTAATTTTAGAGACCAGCATCAATGGCTTTGTTCACTACATCCTGAATACGTGGTCGGATATTGAGGTTGAGCAAAGTGTTGCTAACCTGTGGGTTTACCCTATTGGAAAGAAAAATATAAATCATGTTGCGAGCCGGATCTGCCCAAGCAGCAATACCGGTATAACCGGTATGACCGTAAGTTTCTGGAGAGGCCAATTTAGAAGGGTATTCTTTGCTCTTATCAGGATCCCATCTATCAAAACCTAGACCACGTCGGCTGTTTTCGGTTTGTTTCTTAGTGAAGTCGGCAACAGTTTCTGGCTTAAAATAACTTTGTCCTCCGTAGCTTCCCTTATTGAGCATCATTTGATAAAAAATAGCCAAATCATTAGCCGTAGCAAATAATCCGGCATGCCCGGCAACACCACCCTTCATGGCAGCTCCTTGGTCGTGTACATAGCCCTCAAGTAGGGTTTTACGAAATACTTGATCATCCTCTGTAGGCACTATCCTATCTTTCGGGAAACGATTGCGGGGATTAAAACCTGCCGTTTGCATACCCAAGGGAGTATAGAAATTTTGTAAAACATAGCGATCTTCGGGCATTTGGCTTAAATGTTCAACAATATCCTCCATCACATACATGCTAATATCGCTATATACATAACGGCCACGGGTTTTGATAGGCGAATTGAGCATTGTTGGCCACATCACCTCATTAAAATAATCTTTACGCAAGTAATAACCATCGGCTACTTTTGTAGGATATCGGGCTGATGAATCGGTGCTGTAATCACCTTCTTTTATGGATTTATAGAACGGAATGTAAGGCACAAAACCCGCCTGATGCAGCATCACCTCTCTAACGTGTATGTTGGCCATTGGGGTATTACGTGCTTTGGCAATATAGGCACTTATGGTGGTGTCCAAATTTAACTTACCCTGCTCTACTAGGCGCATCACACTAGGGGTAGTGGCTGTAGTTTTGGTAACGGAGGCCATATCAAAAATATCGGTTACTTGGTCGGCACGCTGCTTGTCATAAGTATGGTAGCCAAAAGCCTTATTGTAAATCACTTTATTGTCTTTGGCCACCAATACCACCAAACCCGGCGTAGCCTTTTTTTCTATCGCCTCTTTGGCAATTTCTTCTATCTCTTTTAGGTTATTGCTGTTTACACCTGCATCTTCAGGCACGGTGTATCTTAGGCGAATTACAGCACCATCATAACCATCGCCTTTACGAAAAGTAGTACTGTAATCTTTAGTTAACTTGGCATGGGGAGCTATACCACCGAACACTACTTGCGCAACTACCTGTGCTGCTATAGCATCTGCTTTATTATTCCAGATGAGCGGTGTTTTTGAAAAAGAATCGAAGTGGCTTAAAATAGCACCTTCACCAAACACAGCTAAGATAAGTCGTTTGCTTTTAGCCATATTTTGCAGAAAAACCCGGTTTCGGTCTTGTGCAATAAGTTGTTCATCTATTGGGATGATTAGCGTATTGAAATATTTCAAATCATCTTCCAAATCGTTGAGATGAGTCGAATCTTTGTATTTAGTTGCCGATACGGGGAGTACCTTGGCATACTTATTCAATAAGCTATCAAAAACCGATTGAGAAGAGAAACCCAAATCAACACTGGCTATATTGAGCTGGGTTAAATCTTTTATGGGCAACACAGCATTGGAATTGTTCAACAAAACAGTATGCTTTATAGCAGTGTTAAACTTTTCGAGAAAAGTTTGGTTTTTTTTGTGCTCTTGTGCACAAGCTGTTACCGAGATTAGTAGGCCAAACGCTAGAAGAAAATTGGAGAATAAATTACTTTTTTTCATATACTTTTTCACCGTTAAGATAGGTTCTAATTACTTTATTTTTGAGGATCTGCTGATCGTCTGCTTTCAACAAATCGTGTTCGAGCACAATAAAATCAGCCATTTTTCCGGGCTCAAGGCTTCCTTTTTCTTTTTCCTCAAAATTGGCTTTGGCTGCCCAAA
This sequence comes from Pedobacter sp., assembly GCA_039810685.1. Classification (GTDB taxonomy): domain Bacteria; phylum Bacteroidota; class Bacteroidia; order Sphingobacteriales; family Sphingobacteriaceae; genus Pedobacter. The sequence goes on from JBDHXL010000004.1 coordinate 119,376, forward strand.
TGGTCATTCCTCGCAAAGTTTGCTCTGGTGTAAGGGCATTTTCTGATTGAAAACCACCTTTGGGAAAGGCTTTGGCATCTTTACGTGCTGTAGCTGCATAATAGGTAAACATTGGGTTGATGTGCTCTACTGGAAAATCGGTACCCAAGGCCAGCCAGCCGTTTTGTTGCAACAATTGCTGATAGGCGTAGGCTCCTTTCACCCGCTCTGCTCCCAAACGGTCTTTGGCCCAATACATATCAGAGGTGGCATGGGTGGGTTGCACAGAAGGTATAATACTAGCTTGTCCAAATCGCACAAAATCATTAGCATTTACAACTTGCGCATGTTCGATACGCCACCGCTCATCATTCTTAGCTCCTAATACCTGCTCATAAATTTTCAGAATAGTTCGGTTGGCCGAGTCGCCAATGGCATGGGTGCACATTTGAAAACCTTTTTCCTTAATTTGTTTAGCTATATCCAAAAAATGCGAAGGTTTGCTCAACAAGAAACCACGGGTATTGCTCCGATCGCTATAGGGATGTAATAAGCATGCGCCTCGAGAGCCCAAAGCACCATCTGCAAATACCTTAAACCCTCTCACATGCAACCTATCGGTTTTTATGATGCCTCGCTTAGCTAAATAATCAAAATTTTTGGGACTATCGGATAGCATTATGTACAAGCGCATTTTCAAATTGCCACTTTTTTGAAGCTGCTCTAGTTTTTCTACTGTTTGGTAATCCAATCCACAATCATCAATAGTGGTTAAACCCTGTGCAAAACAACTATCCTGTGCTTTGATTAAGAGTTGTTTCATCCTTACCTGATCAATAGGTGGAATTTTGCTACTCACCAATTCCATCGCATTATCTACCAACAGCCCTGTAAGTTTACCCTTTTCTTTTATCAACTCGCCCCCGGCAATGCTTTGATTATCTTTTACCCCTGCAATATCTAATGCTTTTTGATTGGCAATAGCTGCATGGCCGTCTATCCTAGTCAAATAAACAGGACGGTCGGGAAAAAGTTGATCCAAACGCTCCTTAGTAGGAAACTGTTTTTGATCCCAATCATTTTGATCCCAACCACGTCCCAACAACCAAGCCTCGGGATTGCTTTTGGCAAATTCTTGCAAACGTTGCAAAACCTCATCCCAAGAATTTGCTCCTGTCAAATCGGCTCGGTTTAGGCTTTCTGCATAGCCTACAAAATGGGCATGCGCATCTATAAAGCCAGGGTAAATTGCTTTACCTTCTGCATCAAAAGTTGTTGTAGCCCGGTATGCAGCCTTTAGTTCATCATTCGTACCCAAGGCAAGTATTTTCCCATCTTTAACAGCCATAGCCTGGGCAATATCAAAACCCTCATTAACCGTATAGATTTTGGCATTATACACCAACAAATCGGCTTTTTGCCCTGTACAAGCAGCTAGCCATACAACTAGGGCTAGGCAAAATAAGATTGCTCTATTCATGGTTTATTTATTTGTAAATTTTATACTTTGTGTTGCTTTGGGGCAGCCAAACGATCTTCGACAAAAGCAAAGGGTATTAAATCTCGTACAGATTTCACCTTGATAATGGCACCACCCACACAATAAAACAATACCGAGTAGGCTGCTCCCTGTCTGTGCTCAAACTCGGACATAACTTGCAAGCAGGCTCCGCAAGAGGTAAGCGGTTCTTTCACTTCAAATTTATCGGTTTTTACCGTAATGGCCATACTTACTATATGGGCATTGGGGCGTTGTGCGCCTATAGAAAATAGGGCTACTCGTTCTGCACAAAGACCTGACGGATAAGCGACATTCTCTTGGTTGCTACCCAACACAACCTCCCCATCATCCATTAAAACGGCAGCACCCACACGAAACTCGGAATAAGGAGCATAAGCCGATTGCAGTGCCTCTTCGGCCAAAATACAGAGCTGCTGTTCGGCTTCGGGTAGATCTTTCAGTGATTCGTATCGTTGATAAGCAATTTTAAGTTCGAGTTCTTTCATACTTGGCTTTAGCAATTACTGGTAAAAGTAATCATTTTTGCTAAAAGCCGAACTGCTAGATCAACTATACCTCATCAGTAAGTCCAAAATCTTTATGCTTAGGGCGTAGGCTAATTAACTGGATGAGTACGGCCAACAATACTACACCTGCCAGCATAGCAAAATCTTTACCTAAATTGCCGCTATCGGTAGAGCGCCCAAGCCAATCGGTAATAAATGCTCCGGCAAAAACCCCTAGCATATTCATTAGCCCATAAGCTGTACCTCTTTGCTTGGAGCCAACAAATTGCGACAGAATAGGCATAAAATTGGCATCGGCCATACCAAAACCAAAGCCAAAACAAAAGGCAGCACCTAGCAAATGCAGCATGTTGTGCCCAAAACCGATGAGTAAAATAGC
>JBDHXL010000005.1:0-105452 GCA_039810685.1 Pedobacter sp.
GTGATTATCCCAACTTTGCTAATTCATCTTTTACAAAAAGAACCAGTTCTCTCACGTAGGCAGCGCTAAAATCAAATTTAATTCCAGCAGTTTCGTAAATTTCGTTCATGGGTCTGGTATAGCCCAATGCTAGAGCATCCAAGTAGTGTTGTAAGCCTTTTTGAGGATTTTCTTTATAGTTTTTCCAAACTGCTATGGCACCCAATTGGGCAATGGCATACTCAATGTAATAGAAAGGTACCTCAAACAAATGCAATTGTTTTTGCCAAGTGTTGGCAAAGCTGTTTTCATAACCTGTCCAGTTGGCAAAAGCAGCACCAAACCTATGGTATATTTTGCAGAAGGCTTCGTTTCTTTCTTGGTGACTGTGCTGCGGATGCGTATATATCCAGTGTTGAAATTGGTCAATTACAGCAACCCAAGGTAAGGTTTTTAGCACATCAGTCAATTGTTCTTTTTTGGCTCTTATTAAATCCTCCTCCTGGTCAAAAAACACCTCCCAGTGCTCCATTGATATCAATTCCATGCTCATAGAAGCCAGCTCGGCCACTTCTGATGGACAATGTTTAAAGGCATTGAGCTCTAAATTGGCGGACAAGAAGGTATGTATGGCGTGGCCGCCTTCGTGTACAATGGTGGTGAGGTCGCGAAGCGAGTTGGCCGAGTTCATGAAGATGAAGGGTGCACCCGTTTCGGCCAGCGGATAGTTATAGCCCCCCGGTGCTTTGCCCATGCGGCTTTCAACATCAAAAAGATTTTGGCTTTTCATTTGTTCTAGCTTATCGCCCAAAGAGGGGGCAATATGCCGAAAGCAGGCAATAGACTTATCAATTAGCTCGGTACCGTTATGAAAAGGTTTTAGGGCAGCCTTACCACTGGTATCTACTTCCAAATCCCAAGGTTTCAACTCGTTCAAACCCAATGCAGCTTGGCGTTTTTCGGCTTGTTCTTTCAACAGGGGAACCACCTCCTTGGCAATTGCATCGGCAAAATCAAAACAATCTTGCACAGCATAGTCAAAACGTCCGAGTGCTTGAAACATGTAATCGCGATAGTTCTCAAAACCGGCATTTATCGCTACTTGATGGCGTAGTTTTATAAGTTCGTCGAAAAGCTGGTTAAGTGCTTCTTGATCTTGCAGTCGGCGTTGTTGAATTTTCTCCCATATTTCTTGACGCAATGTTCTGTCGGTGTCTTTCAAGAAATTGCTGGCCTGCTGCAAGGTAAGCTCTTGTCCTTGGTGTGTTATACTCATTGCACCCGAAATGCCTTGATAGCCCTGTTGTTTAACCTGAAGTGCTGTAAATAGCGGAACGTTTTCTTCTCGAAACAATTCCAATGCCTTGCGTATGCTGCGTAGGTAAACAAAATATTTGTCGTGGTTTAGCTCTGTAACGTAGGGGCTAGATACCAATTTCTTGTTCAGCTCATTGCTAATTGGAGCTATTTTTGGCTCAATCTCTGTGGCAAAATATTGGAAATCTTTTAGCAATTGCTCGTTGGCCGTGTCGCAACTCATTTTGATGTATCGCCAGGCAAAATCTTCTTCCAAGGCGGCCTCCAATTCACTTTGGTCTTTTAGCCATTGGGCTAGCTCAGCAGTGCTGTTTATTTCTCGGTTTTGTAATTCGTTGAAGATGGGGGCAAGGTTTTCCCAGGTAATTTCGAGATTTTGAGGGATGTAGGTGCGGTTTTTTTTGATGATAGTGTGCATTTTTATATGTTGGAATGTTGTAAAGTTGAAACGTTTGAAAGTTGGTTTTTCCTTAAACAACAAAGAAATTGAGAGGACGACACTAATGTTATAAATTGTTAGGATTAATATATTTTAGGTTTTTAACTTTTAAAAAATCCTTGTCGTTATCGGCAATTAGGGTCAGTTGGTACACCATAGCTGTTGCGGCAATAAGGGCATCGGGTATTTTTAGTCCATATTGTTTTCTTATGTTTATCGTTTCTTGGATTATAGAGTCTTCAATGTAATAAATAGATGAACGATTGATGAAATCTGTATATACAGTCATATCTTCTGGATTTGGCGGATTCCATACCTGAAGTTCTATTGCTGTGATAAATGAAAGTAGACATTCTTTATCTACAACTCCGTCCATAAAGGTTAAGGCTTTATGCGAAAAGGAGTTATTGAGGTATTTTACAACAGCCGATGTATCTATTAAATATTTCGTTGCCATTGTTTACGTAGTTCGCTTAGTTGTGTTTCTATGGCAGGAGGCGACATAGGGGTTTTTATCCTCTTACGCAGTTCTGATAACTTGATAGGTTCTTGTTTAATTACCCGTATCAATTTAAGGTCTTCTAAATTTTGTATAAGTTTTAATGCCTTTTTATTGGTAAGTTCAATGGTTAGTGTATCCATAGTAGTGAATTTTTTGCTTCCAACATATACCAAAAGTAGGTAAAAATAGGTTTGAAGTGAAATCAATTTATAGGATGTTTAGTGCTATTTTGTAGTTCGTTATATAAGGGTGTTAAGATTTTCCGGGTAATTTCGAGATTTTGAGGGATGTAGGTTCGAGGATTCGTTGGTTTGTCGTTTGTCGTTTGTCGATTTTCGTTATTCGTTGTTCGTTGTTGATTGGATTTTGTTGGTAGTTAATTGTTTTTTTGTTTTTCTTATTAGTATAGGTACTTATGTATCTTATTCCTAAAAAAATAGGCAATGCTATAAATTACTACGAAATTCATTACAATTGCTCCAAGTAGTTTATCTCCACTAATCTCAAGTAGGCTAAATTTAGTGAAAAATATAATGGTAGAAGCAATAGCAAATGGTAGGATATTTGGAGCATCTAATCTTAAGATAATGCTATAGATTAGTCCAAGAACTAGGCCGATAGCGAGTAAGGGAGCAAACATAAGTATGACACCAAAATCTACATAGCTTTCAGCTATATATCCGATACTAATAGACGTTCCTTGCTCTGGTCCAGCCCAATTTCGTCCAGTATAAAGATTGGCTTTTTCAGAATCGTTAATAGCTTTTTTATTTGGAAATAAAAATCGAGGCATTAAAATGTGTTGAATTGCACCCAACCATAAACTACCATTTTCGTGTTGTATAGTATTGGGAACTGTTTCCATACAATACATAAACATATCTACGTAAGCCAAACGGTCTAAGCCTTGTTCCTCTGCTTTTTGGTAATCATCAAATTCTGAATATAAATTGTAGAATGAATTGGCTCTTTCGGTAAAACTTATATCTTGGTTTTCGCTAAGCACTTGTCTAAATTCACCTTTAACTCCACTCCACGCTATAAAAAAAAGATAAATAAAATATAGGACTAGGCTATATGAAAAAACCTTAAAAGGAGTAATCTTTTTGATAAATGGTAGATACAAGATAACTGTAAATAGAATGACCTCTCTAAAGTTAGAAAAGTAGCTAAATAGGTTAATCGTTAACTCCAATCCAAATGCAATAACTAAGTATTTGTATCCTCTTTGTTTCCTTAAGCACACTATAAATAACAAAGCATAACCAACCCATTGAAGATAGGAGATAGATAAGATAATTTGTTGTAATGCGGGGATAAATACGATAATACTAGTTATTAAATTACCGATTGCAAATAAAACTAGAAATAGCTTAAAAATTTTTTTTTCATTATATTCATCAAGGTTAAGATTTTTATAGCTATGGATTTTTCTTTTTATAACAAAATAAAAGCCAAATGCAATAGTAATAATACCGGTAAGTGTTAGAAGTATTGCTTGTTCAGCAAACTCAGAGCCAGCATATTGATTTACTGATTGGTTTTCGTAGCTGGCTTGCAGTATCTTGGTTATGGCCTGCAACCATTGAAACAATAAGCAAACTGTGAGAACTGGGAAATGACCTTTGGGCCAAGTAAGGTATAATATTAAACCTAATGTAAGTAGTGAATAAATAATTAATACAGAGTTGTAAAAGAACAGACTGATAATTGCTAATAAAATCAAAAAAGTTCTTATCTTATTGTCTATACCAAAAGTAGCTTTATTAGATTTACTAAACATATTTCCGCCTAAAGAAATTAAAAGATTGTTTTACTAACCAAGTTTCGAAATAGTAACAGGCGATAATGAGCAAAGTAATACCAGCCAGCTGAGAAGGTAAACCTATCTGAAATTTATTCAATAGATTTAAAAGTATATAATGCGATAGATATATCGAAAAGCTTGCAATCCCTATTTTATAGAACAGAGTGTTTAAAATATCCCATATAGGCTTCGAGAACATTTGGATATACTTGTTCTTAGTTATAAAATATCCAATATATCCTGTTAATGCAATACTGAGTCCAAGTATGAGAACTTGTAATGTGTCAGAATGTAGAAATGTTGAATTGAGTACATAAAGTGATAAACAGAGTAACAATAAAATAATTAATAAATTATAATTAAATTGTTTTTGTAGATAAATTATTGAAAACTCAGTACCTACCAACCAAATAGGGAATAGGGAAAGAAACATTGAGAATGGATTAGGATAGTGATGATTTATCCATATCATCAAGGTACTGATACTTATAGACACCACAATTACGATTACTGCTCTTGATAGTGAATTTGTATTCTTAAAACGGAAATATAGAACAGGAATAGCAATTAAATAGAAGAAAAACTCGTAGGATAGAGACCATAAAGGTCCGTTATTTCCATAAGGTATAAACCATGCTCCTTCAAGTTTTGGAGTTTGAAGGAATAATAAATTCCCTAGTAAGTTAATTGTCGAATACGAATAATTGTACAAGTCTGGTTGTAGAACCAAAATAATAATAAGGATGCAGAGAATAAGCCAATAAAGGGGTAGTATTCTTTTGAAACGTTTATATAAATAGAAGTTGATATTGTCTTTGTTAACTAATGGAAATTTATAAATACCTAGACCTATACTAAAACCAGATATAATAAAGAAAAATAAAACTGCTTCTACATTTTTGTTGGAAAGCCAATTTAATAATTCAAAATAAGTAGATGGAAGTATTGTCTTTAGCTTTGTTGCATTAAAGGTTACAATGTGATGAATAACCACAATTAGAGCAGCAAGCCCTCTGGCACTATCTAAAAGCTTAATTCTATTTTGAGAGTTCATTTTTAATTATACGGGTTTGTTCGTGGAAATTCCACTTCCTTATAATTTGAGAAGAATTTAATTTATAGGTTTCTAGATCAGGAGAATGAATAAGATCTGATAAAGCAATTGTAAGATTATCAATAGAATTTGCATTAAAATGTCTGCCATTTAAATCCTCAAAAACCAAATCCGCAGCACAACCTACTTTATCCGATACTAAGATAGCTTTGCCTGCGGCCATTGCCTCGTTTACTGCCAGCCCCCAAGTTTCGCTATACGAGGGGAGGCAAAAGATATCACAGCATTGGTACACAACGGGCAGGTAGCCCTGGTTCTGAAAATCCATAAATATAATATTTGGATTTCCCTTTGCTTGCTTTTTTAGTTCGGTTTCTAAAGGCCCATTACCTACCAGAAGCAACTTAACTTGTTTTGCTGTTTTCAGTTTTAAGAATGCACTAATTAGCTTAGGTAAGTTTTTTACTTCTTCAAATTTACCCGCATACAACACAATGATATCATCTTTGTTAAAACCTAGCCGGCTTTTGAGCTGCAACACTTCGTTTGTTCTATCTTTGGCAAAGTGTTCGTTATCTATAGCATGTGGACAAAAAAACAGCTGTGTTTCTTTGAGTCCAAAGGCTAAAAAATAAGCTTTGTTATTTTTACCAACATAAAAGGCTTTGTCTATGTATGAGTACACAAAGCTAAGGTATATTTTTTTGAGGAAGGATTTTGGGAGTGTCTCTTTGTTTAGCAAGGTAGAGTCGCCTCTAAACCAAATCGGAATTTTTCCTTTAAAATAGCGCATCACCCTAAAATGGCTTTTATAGTTATAGCCGTGTACCAAAATAGTATCGGGACTAAAATCCTCTAGTTTATTAATAATATCCGGATTGTCTATTCCTTTTCTGTGGTGCGAACCCGGTTGTTGAGACACATTGTATAAAAACTCATAAGTATATCCATCAAGCAAGGGGATATCCCATTTTATTTCTTTTCCAAAACCCGGATCAAATTTGTTGCTCAACCAGTTGGGACCCCAAGTGTAAAACACCTTTAGCCCACATGCTTTGGCCAAGCGCTGAAATACAGGGACATAATACTGTATGGGATGGGTAATAACAATAGCCAGCTTTTTCATTTTCTTTGTAAGAATTGAGAGGCTTTAAGCTCAAAGATGCGATAACTGATGTAGGATATAGGGAGTAATATTAAAGTGCTTGCTAAAAAGTTGAGGAGTGCTAGGTTGAGATTGCCCAAGTGCGACAAATTGCTTATAAGCCATTTACTAAGCATAACATGTACTAAACCGTAACACAATTACAAATTGTTGTTTAACAAAAGGAAGAGATTTGCTGTTAATCAAAAAGCTTTTTATGTTGGTATATTGAAGTTATATAAGTCTACTTTATAATCTGGTCAAGAATAGTGGCTAAGGTATGAGTAACACTTCTGGCCGAATATTTATTGAACTCACTATCATTTACTTGCTTGGCTTGGAAGGTATGTATGAAGGACATGTATTGTTCCCACTGCTTACAAAAAGATGTGTAAATACTTGCAAGATCATTTTCGCCATTAAATCTTAGTACTACACCTGCATTACTATTTTCTATGATGTCGCAGGCTGTGCTTGCTTGATGCAGTACGGCAAAAATTGCCTGTTCGCTCAAAACTGCCTGATAAACTTTTGATGGAGTGTAGTGTGCCTCTGTACTACCTAAAATAAATGCACCGTCAGCAGCATTGAGGTGAGTAAGCACATCTAAATATGGGATACGTTTAGGGTATTCAAAAAAAACAGACTGCCAAAGACCATATTTCATCGCCATATCTTTTATGTTGTAACCCTGATCGTCATTTGGTGATTTTCCGGAACCTATAAAATGAATTCTTATATTGTTAAACTGTTCGATATGCTCGGATATGGCTTTCATTATCATTTCTAAAGGTTCAAAAGCCTTGGGTAACATAGCACCTCCGTAAACAAAGTCTTTTTTATCGGGTACTTTATTGAAAAGATAGGGTTTTAATTGAAGTTTTTTTAGAATTTCTACATCCTTTTTCTCACCTCCATAGGGCATAGCTACCCTTAAACATTGTTGTCTGAGATGAGGGTTTCGCTCAAAAACAGCTTGGTAGTAGCCCTCAGCAACTCCGGTAATGAGCGAGGCTTTCTTTACTGCCAGCGGTTCTAGGTATTCGCCTAGTTTCATGCTCCACCAATGTTTTGAGAATTTTTTCTCTGTGCCGGGCCAACGGTGTACCCAAGGGTCAATATAGTCGATACCGTATTTTACGCCTGTGCTATTGTGCAATAGCCGCCCCAATATTGCGGCAAAATGTGAAGGTATTGGAATGTAAACAAAGTCTATTTTCTCCTTAGTGATGAGTTGTTTTGCCGCTTTATACAATTGGTAGAAGCCTCTGATACCGATATCGCCAATAAGCCGTATATATCGGGTAGAGAAAGCCTTGGTTTTGACAACTCGTAACTGATGGGGTAACAATTGTTCTAAATTGTAATCCAGTTCTTCTTCATAGTACTTTTCATGTACGCTCAAAACAATTGGCTCCCAGCCAAACTCTGGTAAATGTTGGGCAAACAACCGACTTCTGTGTACAGCAGCTAAGTTTGAAGGAGGGAAGTGCGGAGAGATGATGAGTATCTTTTTCAAAAGGCTTGTTTGATTAAATCAAGAAACTTCTTTTGTTCATTTTCCCAGTTTAAAGTTTTGGCAACATGAAGAGAGTTTTTTTTAGTTTTATGTAATTTTTCCCTATTAATATGCCAAAGCCTTAACTGATTACTTATTTCTATAGGGTTGTTTAAATTAACCAATGTTCCTATACTTGGGTATTCTTCTATTAGTAATTTTTGGGCTAGCGTATTTGATACTAAAATTGCTAAACCAGATTGAATGTAACAGAACAGTTTATTAGTTAGACATATATCCCTATTAAACTCTAAGGGTATTTCAAAAGCAATACCTATATCAAAGTAATGAAGTTTGGTGTTTAACTCTTTAGCTGACATTGGCTTTAAAAACAAAATGCTGTGCCGTTTCTCTGTTAACAGATTTTCGAAAAACTCTTGGGTTTGTTGGTTGTAATATCCTATTAGATTGAGTTCCAATGAAAAATCCTGAATTAAATTAAAAGCACTCAACAATTCCTCTAAACCTCTTTTTGCTCCTACAGTCTGTGAGAACCAAACCAACTTTAAGGGATTATCGGTATTTAAAGAAATTTCTTGTTTAAACTCGCTTTTAGGGAAAACATTATTGATGGTAATAAATTGTTGTGCCGGAAACAAATGGTGATATTTTTCAGTAATTAATGGACTTGCTGTTGTAATAAATTTTGCATTTGGTATATACTTGTTTTCGAGGATAATATCAATTTCCTGCTCTCTACAGGGCTGATTATATTGCCCTCTATGAAAATCTTCGGCATCAAAAGAATAGGTTACTTTATGATGTTTGGACGCAAAAGCTGCAATTGGTAATGCCCCTAAATTGTGTGCAATGAAATGATCGGCTTTTTCCTTTTTTATTTTGTTAATAATAGTACTATATGCCTTAAAACGATATCGTTCTAAAAATAAATTTGTTCGTTTGGCTATAAATTGAAAAATTTTAAACTTTATCTTGTTGATGATGAAAATATAACAGTTTTTGTTTGGAGAACCTCCTAATAGTTCGTATTCCCATTTTACATTTTGCAGCAATTCCTTGTCAGTTTGATAAGCCCAGTCTGCCCAGTATAGGTAATAAACTTTTACCACATATCCGGCTTCAACTAAAGCATTTGCTTCTTTTACCAAACGGGGATTGGTACTTGGCTGACCAGTGGTTATAATAGTAATCTTTTTGGAAATTAGATCCATCTAGTCGAAGCTCTTATTAAAGATTTTTCTTTTATAAACAAGAAATCAGACTGATTTAGAGCGTTGTCAAATGGGCGACGCATTAAACTGGCAATATCATAAATAACAAAGCCATTTTGATACATAAACTGAACAATTTCATGAGCTAATGGCGCATCCTTATAGATGTTTAAGAATGAAACTTCAATGAGTGCAAATTGTACATTTTCTAAGGTACGTAATGCACCTTGTAATACGTTTAGTTCTGCTCCTTGTACATCAATTTTTATAAAATCAGGCTGTTCAAATTCAGTATTAGCTAATAATTTATCTAGTTGCTGTGTTTTTAGCTTAACTATTTTGGCATTAGTTTCATTATCTTCTTTATATATAGAACTTGCTGTTTCGTATTGATTAAATTCTACCTCTTTTACTTCGTTAGATAACAATGCTATCTGATATTGTACCGTATCGTTAAATCTTTGTTTTACATTATCTAAAAAAACACTTTTTCCTTCTTGTGCCTCTAGCATAAGTATTTTACACTCAGGAAAATACTGTTTAAATTCTGTAGTCCAAGTACCTTCGTATGCACCGATATCTAACACAAGCTGCGGGTAAATACCTAATTTCTTTAGGTGCATAAAGCTATTTTGTTGACTTGGCACACCTAAATTGTTTTTAATTTTATATATGAATTTACTTGGTAAGAGTTTAGAAATTATCTTCTTTAACATTTTAAGTTTATTAAGTTATGGTATAATTTTAAGTATTCTTTGGCAATTCTGGTGCTTGCAAATCTTGATTCTGCATCTTTGCGTACACTGCTTCTATCTATTGTTTTTATATTACTAATTGTGCTGGTAAGCTTATCTATGCTAATGTCCTTAAATCCGTTTAATCCGTTAATAATTACCTCATTAACTGCACCACAAGATGTTCCAATAACCGGGGTACCACAGGCCATGGCCTCAGCCATAACAATTCCAAAAGGCTCATTCCATTCTATGAGCATAAGAAAGGCAAGGGCTTGTCCCAGTAATTTGTTTTTTTGTTCATCGTTTACCGGACCTATATAAACAATCTGCTCGTTAAGTTGTGGTTTTATTTCTTGATCGAAATACCATTGATATTCGGCAGGGATATTACCGGCAATGACTAGTTTTTTATTGCTTGCTTTGGCGAGTTGTATGGCATTATGCGTGCCTTTTATGGGTTCTATCCTACCTAAAAACACCAAAGGAGCATCCTCCTCTACAGAGGGATTAAATTGGAACTTGTTGAGATCTATACCGTTATAAACAGTGTAGGCCTTGGCATGTGGTGCTATTTGCTGACTAATATAGTTGCTACAGCCCGTAAAACATAAGTTAGCCCAAAAAGCTAATCGTTGTGCCTTCTGTATTTGCGAAATGGTAGGTTCACGTTGGTAAGACATGATACATTTTGCTCCTAAAGGTAAAATCAGACTCAAATAGGCCAGACGTGAAAAGCTATGCACGATATCGAAGCGATAACGTATGTACTGTTTCGTTAAGTACAGCATATTTTTTATAGTATCTTTTTTGGAAAGCGAAGTTTTCCCCGGCCAAACCTTTAAGTAGCAATCTTGGCGTGAGTGCTCATTAGCAAATAAGTACACCTCATGACCAAGTTTTTGGTATTCGCTTACTAAAAAATCAACAATCCGCTCTATACCACCGTAATGTAAGGGAGGTACAGCTATTTCAGGGTCAACGGTTAGGGCAATTTTCATAGATTATTAAAAAAAATGCTTAATTCGTAAAGCATTCTTTAGGCCAATACATTTTGATAGCAGTTATTATTTTTTTAATTCTTGGCTTTGTAGTAAGGTTTGCAATAGTAACAAATAATATTCTTTTTGTTATCAAGATTAAAAATAAACCACTCCTTTAAAAAGGCTGCGGAATATTCAAATTATCGTAATCTATTCAGAGACTTTTTATAATAATGTAGTAAGAAATTAATTTTAATGACCTCTCTTTTTAATAAATTTTGCAGGATTACCCCCATAAATAGAATTGCTGCTCAGCGTACCTTTAACTACAGAATTTGCAGCTATTACTACCCCTTCTTCTATAACTGTGCCAGGTAATATTAGGCATCCTCTACCAATCCAAACATTGTTGCCTATATTTACAGGTGTTGAAATATCTTCAGCAAACATCATAGGTATATCCATAATATTATGTTGATGAGTTGTGTCTCTTATAGATGAATATTCACCAATCATCACATTGTTGCCAATATTGATTTCTTTAAATGCCGAAATAACAACACCATAAGAAAATACACAGTTATTACCTACAGAAAAATTGGCTGTTTTTTGGATTTCTAAAATACAATTGTCAAAAAACTTTACATTGCTACTAATTATTGATTTATTAGGCTAATATTTAATTGAAACATTATCTAATTTAACAATATCAAATTTACCCAGTAGAAAGTAGGCTTTTATCTTTCTAAGGTTTAATCTTATTCTATAAAAGGTATATTTATTTTGGTAGAACATTAGTTTAAAATAAATTTATAATATAAGCCAGATTGATTTTGCCAAGCATATCTTTCATTCATAAATTGGGCAAGGCTGTCTAAATTCATTTTATGAATAAGGCTATCATAATTTTCTATAGCATTAGATAATTCGCCAGCCAAACTTAGATCTCTGAAAATAGCATATTTATCTAAAACATATCTGGCAACAGGGAAATCATGCACAATAGGAATTTTTTTATTTGCTAATGCTTCAATATACATTAAACCAAAACCCTCATTTTTACTTGCAGATACTACAATATCTGCTAATTGATAATATTGATCAACTTTATCTTTAGATACTGTTAATATTGCGTATTCATTTTCTGTTAGTAATAATTGGGCTTTATTAATGATATCATGCGTTTCTTTTGTTTGATGACCTAGTAGTATTAAAAATTTTTCTCTTTTTATTTTAGCAAATTCTTCAATTACATAATCCATTCTTTTTACACTATAATCTATTGAACCAACAGATAATACTATTAATGCATTAGTATTAATACCAAGTTCGTTTTTTAGCTGTGCCGCATTATGATATGAAAAGGGATTAGTATTTGTAAAGTGCGGAATTAAGAACTGTTTATCTTTACTAAATCCCATTTTTAACGCTGTATCTTTATAACAAGGTGTAACATGGTGTAAAAAAATACGCTCATTTACAGGTAGTGTTTTTATAAGCTGCCCTCCTGTAAAATAAATTAATTTTAAATTTTTATAAATATACTTTTTAAAGTAAAACAGGTATTTATACAATGTTCCTTCTACTACATAAATAGTTTTAGGGCGTATAAAAAATATCAATGGAAATAAGCATGCCATAAAACCAATTAAATGTAAAAAATATGCTTGATGAGGATGAAATTTCTTTATTCTTTTTGAAAGAAAATTATTTAATTTAGAATTTAAACCAAGAAGATTAAATATGTTTAATGTATTTTTATCGTAGTTATTTTTTACAGCAGCTCTTACTAACAATGATGATGAAGGATAATCTTTATTTAAGTTGTCCACTAACTCTCGGGTATAGGTTTCATAACCTCTTTTAATATAACCTTCTGCAGAGCAAATGATCCATGTTTTATCTTTTTTTCTCATCTTTTATTTGGCAAGTATAAAATAGCAAAACGGACAAAGTAATAAATGAAGTAAAAGTAATTTTTCTGCTTTTTATAAATCTTAGATTTTAATTGATATTGAATAGCAATTCCTTGTTTTAGAAATTGTTTTTGTTTTGTTTGAAGCCTTGAGTCTTTTAAATAAGGCTTTAAGACAGATAACATTTCGTTGGTTTCTGGCAATGAGGCAGCAAATGTTTTTTGCTTGCTGTGTGTTCGGAAATTGGCAGAATAAAAATCAGTTTTTGCAAATTGCCCACAAAAGCTAAGTCTTAAGAAGCAATCATAGTCAAAAGATAGTTGTAGTTTGCAGTTAAATCCATTATTTGCTTTTAGGGTTGTGGTTCTAAACATTACCCCTGGTTGTGGGAAAGGACAGCCTTTAAATATTAAAAATCTTGTATCATCTGGGTTAGAAATGGAGAAGACTTGCCCTAGGTTTTCCCCCCCTTCACTTATCCGATACACATTAGAATAAGAAAGTACAATAGATTCGTCAATAAAACATTGTACCAATTCTTTAAAGGCTAAAGGATTAAAAGTATCATCAGAATTTATAAAGCATAAAAAATCTCCTGAAGCTTTTTCTAGACCTTTATTTATTGCATCTGCCTGCCCTTTATCTTTTTCACTTACCCAATAAGTAATCCTATCTTCATATTTTTTAATAAGCTCAACGGTATTGTCTGTGCTGCCTCCGTCTATAATTATGTATTCCAAATTAGGGTAGTTTTGGTTTAGTACCGAGAGTATAGTCTCTTCTATAAACTGCCCTTGGTTATAACTGGGGGTAACAATAGAAATCTTGGGCCAATCGGTTCGGCTTTTGTAAATTTCGGGGTCAACGGGGTTGGTATAGGGCCAGTTTTGCTTATCCATTTTGTTTGTAGTAAATTATTTAAACCAACACTTAGAGCTCCAAAGCATCAATAATGTTTTGTGGCGTAAAAATGTGCTTTAAAGATAAATTTTGCTTGGTTTTTAAAAACAATGCCGTAATAATTTGAGATGTAAGTACGTGGTGAATCAAACCATTCATTATACTAGACGTGACTTTCCTATTCTTTTTCTCCAATAAATAATACTTAAGGTAGAAGTACCGTAATTGGTCACCTTTTTTTATCCTCGACAGCTCATATTTCCTATCAACAAATTCCATGTTTGATGAATTATGTTTCTCAAACATTATGTTTCATAAACATAATTATTTTTTTATTATGAACTAACAAATGTAAAAATACAGATTAACTCACTTCTTGATTAGGTACTAGTAAGAAATTTTCACTAAGTTGTATAAAAAGGTCTAGATCTTCTATAGTATTACATTTAGAAAAGTATGGTAATACGTAGATACTGTAATTATGTGCTTTAGCAAATGAGAGTAAGTCATTATTTGTAACCCCAAAAGGAATGATATTTATCTTGTTCCATTCCATTAGGATATAGGGTCTGTTTTGACCAATACAATTTTTTCCTCCCTGTAAAGCCAATAAATCTGCACCTTCAATGTCAATCTTTATGAATGAAACATTAGGTTGTGCATACTCCTCCCAAATTTGATCGATTGTTGTACATTCTACTTCAATACTATTAATAAATTCAGCTCTATTTGTGTCCTTAATACTTTCATAGGCTGCATCTTTACCCTTTGCTAGTTGAAAATTAATTGTGCCAGAAGTATTTGAAACGGCTTTATTTATCAAAAACCATTTGTTTTTATATTGGCTACCTTGTTGTGTCTTAAGTAAAAATGGAAATGAATTAGGAGATGGTTCTACTGAAATTACGGTTGTTTGTTTGGCTAATGATAACATAGGGAGTGCCATTAACCCAATATTTGCACCAATATCAAGTACAACTGAGTTTTCTTTAACTAGATTTGACATCAGATTTACATTTTCACTTTCGTAAATTCCTTCAACCAAAGCTCTTTTGAATATAATGCTGCTTTTTGGGAAATAAACCTTGTGATTGTAGTAGGGGAATACTCCTTTTGAGTTCCAAATTCTTTTGAATACAGTTCTTTTTATATATTTTTTTAGACTACTTATCATTTGTGATCTTATTTAAAGTTAAATTGAATTTTTGTGAATATATCTCCGAAGACTTAACCAGCTACCAAAGGTATAGTAAGTCCAAATGAACGATAGAAATAATCCCGTCAGGCCATCCTTATATCCTTTTGTTAGGAAAAAGCAATTCCAAAACGCAACTAAAGAACTCTTCAATTGTTTTGGAAATGAGTACACGATACCCTTCGCATGCATTCGCTCACCCTCTTTTGAGATATATCGATTCACTTTCTCAATAAATCCTTTGTAAGAGGTCATCCAATAATGATGCACTACCAGGTCAAAGGTTTCTCTTTCAATTTGAAATATTCTTTTTTCTTTAGAAATTTGAAGACCTTCGTGTACAACTTTTGACAAGGTTATATCTTTTTTCTGGAAAAGAAATCTACAGGTATTACTGCCACCCCAAATAGTACCTTTTAAAGCATGGTCTTTAAAATAAAATTGTATGGGGGCTCTTATTGCTGCATATTGGTTTACATCATGTGAATTAAAAATGCTAATCACCTTGTTTGCCAGTGATTTGCTTACAACCTCGTCAGGATCTGTAATTAGTACCCAAGGCTGTGTTGCGTTTGGAATAGCATGGTATAAAGCTTCTTCTATAAGTGGATAGCGTGGATATTGCAATATCTTAGTGTTGCATCTTTTTGCGACTTCTAGTGTGTTGTCATCAGATTGTAGGTCGATAATATATATTTCACTACAGAAAAATAATCCCTGCAGGCACCTTTCTAATAAATGCCCTTCGTTACAACTTCCTACAAATGCAGTAATAGGCAGCCTTTTTTCAATACTATCCATTTTTAAAGGTTTTTTTAAGTTGCTGATAAAACTTATCCCCTACAATTTTTCTTATGAATGGCCTTGGATTAAATTGTATTTTCATTCTATTTACCTTTTCATACAGCCAATTAGTATTAAGTGTAGAGTATTTTAGGAAATGGTATAGTACATTATCTATATAATCTTTTTTTTCTTTGCGAAGCTTTTTTAGCCGCCATACATTATCAAGTGAAAAAAACTTGAGACCCTTCCAGTAGAAATATTGCCTAGGATCATTCAGAATTTCTAGATACGAAAAGCCAAATTGCTGTATATAATTATTGTGTGTGTCAATATCAGATTGCTTGAGTTTGTATTTGGAATCGTCGTAAATAATATCTATATCTCTATTTTCTCTTAAACCTAAAAGTGCTAAAGGGAAACTACCTACTACTACGTAATCAGCTAACTCTGAAAGAGTTTGTTTCTTTCTGAAAATACTTAAAAATTCATCGGTTTTCCAGAAAGTATTGTTGTTTATACAAGAATTTAGAAATTTTATGCTCTGTTCATTTAAAAAAATATGAGATAAATCTAAGGTTTCTTGGTAGGTGTCGTTAATGTGTACGCTAAAGTTGCCTATTTTACATTTCTCCCTAATTTTGCTCTTTATGGCTCGTAATTTATCCAAATCATGCTCTTCAACAAAATATACCAATAACGGTTTTTTTGAGGTGTAAGATTTTGATGAATGCCCTAAAGCCCCCTCAAATTTATTTTCATAATTCCCAATCCATTTTTCATTTTTGTAAAACTCTCTAACAATCAGTCCATGAGCAAATGCTTTGAGATAGATTTCTTTATGGTATTCTACCTTTAAATTAAAATCATCAAAAATTTGTGTTATTTCCTTTGTTGTGATTTTCGCTTTGGGGTGTATATGAATAATCCGAATTTTATTGTTGGATAATACACGATGGAAATAGGTGAAATCATTAATCCATTCGGGCTGTTTATTGCCTCTGAAGTAGATGTAATTATAATTTGGTTCTTTCAATTGTTTAAGTTCAACACCTTCTAATTTTTTATTATAGAAAGCTGCTAGGCTAATACGATGCGAGCCGTCAACATTTATTTTACCAACAGAAAAGGGTATCAAAGTTTTGTCAGGACAAAAAGTGTCTTGCTTAAATGAATTTTCTAGTTCTTCAAAATTTGTTAAAAAGCGATCAAAACTATTTTTAAAACCATCGCCTTCCTCAAATTTACCACCAGTAAATGCCTTGATATGTTCAAAATAGATAGAACGATGCCAAGTAAGTTTTGGATACATGTTTTTTGTTGTTAAATACACAAACTTAACAGCATGATCAAATCTTCTTGGGTCCCATATTAGTTGTTTTGGATCAAACTCAAAAACCTCAGCTTGCTCTTCTAACTCTTGATAAATCTTATATAAATGAGGATTAATTCTATCTTTAATGTTTTGCATCGCTTGATTATTATCAGTTTTTAACTTCCCACAAAGGATATGTGATTAGTTTCCCCCAAGCACCAGAATGTGGTTTCATATTTTGAATAGGCTCGTTTGCAACAGTAAATTGAAGACACTTCTCTACTTGGTCCAAGCACGTTCCCCTATATATTGCTGTAAGGGTTATAAAATAATTTCCAGGGGCTAAATGAACATTTGGGAATTGTACGATTACTTCTAGTTCTTTGTTTATATTGAAACTGATATTTTGATCGGAGGATCGAGGACCTGTAATTGCTAAACCGATATCGTCTTCAATTCTAAATCCAATACTAAAATCAGAAAATGCTTGGATTGAGTGCATTTTTATTGTGAAAGCTATTTGCTCTCCGTAATAAAATGTATTGTCAGGTAGAATAGATAAGCTTCTACAACTTGAAAAATAAAATTCTTTGCCATAGCTGCTGTCAGCTCTTTTAAGTGTTTTAAGATTGGTACTTGGCGTATCAACTAGTGAAGTTCTTATGTATTCATTAACAATATCATCAGTAATACCTATGTTTCTAATTTGGCCATTTACCATTAAAATTGATGTTGTGCAAAGATCCTTTATACTTCCCATATTATGGCTAACAAACAAAACCGTCTTGCCTTCTCCCTTGCTCACTTCGCCCATTTTGCCGAGGCATTTCTTCTGAAACTCGGCATCGCCAACGGCCAATACCTCATCAACAATTAAAATTTCGCTTTCCAAATGGGCGGCAACGGCAAAAGCCAGTCGCACGTACATGCCCGATGAGTAGCGTTTTACCGGGGTGTCAATATAGCGTTCTACACCAGCAAAATCTACAATTTCATCAAACTTGCGGTAAATCTCTTTTTTTCGCATGCCCAAAATAGCCCCATTGAGGTAAATATTTTCTCGCCCGGTCAACTCGGGGTGAAAACCCGTACCAACTTCTAAGAGAGAAGCGATACGGCCTTTGCCTGTAATGCGCCCGGTGGTAGGAGAGGTTACCCGGCTCAATACTTTTAGCAGGGTGCTTTTGCCGGCTCCGTTACGGCCAATAATTCCCACAGCATCGCCCTGTTCAATTTCAAAATTGATATCTTTTAGGCTCCACACTACGTCAGAGTTGCCTTTGCTGGTACGGTCGTTGGTTTCGCCAATTCGTAAAAAGGGATCTTCTTTGCCACGTATTCGGGCATACCAACGCTCCAAATCTCTACTGATGGTTCCTGTACCAATTTCGCCCAATTGGTAGGCTTTGCTTAGGTTCTCGGCTTTAATGGCAATGTTAGACACGATATGCTTTAGTTAATTATAAATGGTTTGAAAGTAATGTTGATTTTTTATGAACGTTTTATTTTGGAATAAGGTTCTTAGTTTATTTAAAAGTCTGTGTAATAGGTTTTTAGATTTTATTGAGGCCAAATAGGCTGCGTGAAATTCGGGGTAATAGTTTGCTAAATATTGGCTTCTTTCATTTTTTGATAGGGAATAGTCTGATGAGAAACCATTTAATACAAAATTGCAAAATACAAGATGGTTAATCTTTTTAAACCTATAGCCTTTGTTAAATGCTGTGAAATAAAATATCCAATCTGATGATAGTCGATAATCTTCACGATAATTTCCTATTTCTGCAAATATTCTCGCTTTAATAAACATTGCTTGATGACACAATGCCGATTTTAGCAAAAAATCAGTATCTATCTGGTTGGGGTAGGTTTTCTGCCAAGCTAGCTTTTTATTGAAGTCAATAAAATTTACATCGCAGTACAGTATATCTGTTTCGTTACTGTTTAGCTCTTGTTCAGCTTTAAGCAAAACACTGTTATGACATAACCAATCCCCACTATTCAAAAACAAAAGGTATTTGCCTTTTGCTGCGGCAATTCCCTTGTTCATGGCTGGGTAAATACCTCGGTCCGGCTCGCTAATCCAATAATTTATTCGGTCTTGCTCTTTTTTAATCAGCTCTAGACTTCCATCGGTCGATCCACCATCTATCACAATGTACTCAAAACTTTTACAGCTTTGGCTAAATACACTATCAAAGGTTTTTTTTAGCCCCTGCAAGTTGTTGAGATTGACGGTGATTATGGATAATAACATTATTTAAAGATACGTTTGACGAAATTAAATAACCAAGATTTCCGAATAAAGGTATCAATTGGGAGCCAATGTTTTACGCTTTCTCGTTTGATAAATGTTTTCCAAAAATAAGCTTCAACATCTATCCCTTTTTCTTCGGCTCGGGCAAAGATAATTTTCCACCGGTTGAAATAAGCATGGTCTGTATTTCCCAAAGTGGACAGGCCGCCCTGATGAATTCGGTAGTAATAAAGTGGCTCATCTAGCAATATTGCCTCGCCTACATCGTAAAGTTTAAAGTACAGATCTTGATCTTCCGCATTTTTTAGTGTCGGATTGATACCTGTTGTTTTGTGATAGCTGCTTTTTTTGAAACTGCAAAATGCCGATATATCTCCATTCTCGTTGAAAAAATCATATCGTCCTTGTTCTACCTGTTCAATCTTCTTTTTCTGCTTAACTTGAAGCTTTTCATCACAAAAGTAAAGGTTGCTATAAACTAGTGCGGCCTGTGGGTGTAGTTGGTGTTGTGCTACCATCAGCGCAATGGCATGGGGAGCTAAGGCATCATCTGGATCTACAAAGCCCAATATATCGCCATTGGCTAAATCGATACAACGTTTCTTGGTGAAACCTACACCTTGGTTTTTTTCGTTCTTATATAGGGTGATATTGCTATGTTTTTCTAAATAAGATTCGATAACAGCTATTGAATGGTCCGTAGAGCCATCATCAACCAAAATTATTTCAAAACGAGGGTAGTCTTGTGATATGATACTGTCTAAACAGGTGCCGATATACCTTGCATTATTGAAATTGGCGATTAAAACACTAAATAGAAAGTTTTCTTGCATTGAAGAGTTGGGGAGGGGAGGAGTGTTCGTTGTTCGATGTTCGATGTTCGATGTTCGTTGATCGTTGATCGATGTTCGATGTTTGTTGCTGGTTGCTCGATGTTCGTTGTTCGTTGCTCGTTGTTTGTTGTTCGATGTTTGTTGTTCGTTGATCGTTACTCGTTACTCGATGTTCGTTATTCGTTGTTTGTTGTTCGTTGTTTGTTGTTCGTTATTCGTTGATCGTTGACCGTTGCTGGTTGCTCGTTGACCGTTACTCGATATTCGTTGTTCGTTGATCGTTGTTCGTTGATCGTTGTTCGTTACTCGATATTCGTTGTTCGTTGCTCGTTGTTCGTTGACCGTTATTCGTTGCTCGTTGTTTGTTGTTTGTTGTTCGATATTCGTTGCTCGTTGTTCGTTGACCGTTGACCGTTGACCGTTGTTTGTTGTTCGTTATTCGTTATTCGTTGCTGGTTGCTCGATGTTCGTTGCTCGTTGCTCGTTACTCGTTACTCGTTACTCGTTACTCGTTACTCGTTACTCGTTACTCGTTGTTCGTTGTTCGTTGCTCGACAGACGACAAACGAAACACGATAAACGATAAACGACAAACGATAAACGACAAACGAGGGACGACAAACGAAACACGACAAACGAGAGACGACAAACGAGAGACGAAGAACGCTAAACGACAAACGATAAACGACAAACGAGAGACGACAAACGAAACACGAAAATCGCCTCAAGTCTAAACGGTATCTACAAAATTCTTTTCTACCTTATTAAAAATCACAATCCCAAATAGTAATATCAGTAAGCTAAGCAAAGTAGTGTAACCAAAGCTAAACCAGCTAAATGCACCCTGTCCTAAAAAACCATATCGAAATGTTTCTATCAAGGGGGTCATGGGGTTATAGGCAATTAGCCAAGCATAGGCAGGATAATTCTCTATAGCAGTACTTAGTGGATAAATTACTGTAGTGCCATACATAAGTAATTGCACTCCAAAAGTAACCAGAAAGGCTAAATCTCGGTATTTGGTGGTCATCGCAGAGATAATCATCCCGAGTCCTAAACCCAAAATAGCCATTAGTATTACTATTGCCGGGAACAAGCACACAGCCCAAGTTAGCTGAAAATTAGCTCCATTAAAATAATAATAAGCCATTATCAGAAAGAACAACAAAAGCTGTACTCCAAAACGCACCAAGTTGCTCACCACAATACTCAAAGGCATAATTAAGCGAGGAAAATACACTTTGCCAAATATGTTTGCATTGTCTTTAAACACTGTTGAAGTTTTGGTCAGGCACTCTGCAAAATAGTTCCAAGCTGTGATGCCAGCCATATAAAACAAGGGCTGCGGAAGACCGTCTGTACTGATGCCAGCCAAATTCCCAAAAACAAAGGTGAAGATGATGGTGGTCATTAAGGGTTGAATGAAGAACCAAAGTGGCCCTAATATGGTTTGCTTATAGAAAGAAACAAAATCTCTTCTCACTAAAAGCCAGAGCAAATCTCGATACGCCCAAGTATCCTTTAGCTTGAGGTCAAGAAGTGAATTTTGTGGTTCTATGCTCCAGTCGTATTGTTGATTATTCATGGATTTTGGGATGTTCGATGTTCGTTATTCGATGTTCGTTATTCGTTGCTCGTTGTTTGTTGCTCGTTGCTCGTTGTTGGTTGTTCGATGTTCGATACTCGTTGTTGGTTGTTCGTTGCTCTTTGTTCGATACTCGTTGTTCGTTGTTCGTTGTTCGATTCTCGACAGACGACAGACGACAGACGACAAACGAGAGACGACAGACGACAAACGAAACACGATAAACGAAACACGACAAACAAAAATCGCCAACTATTTCAAACTGCTAACTAATTTATTAAGCATCATGGATACCGATGTTATAAGGGGAGAAATTTTTTGGTATGCCTTTTCATCGATGTATTTTAAATCCTTGGCAAGGAACAATTGATATTCCATCTCTGCCAATGAACCTTTTGCTATATATAAAAATTGAATAAACTCTTTTTTGTAATGTCGTGACTGCCCTTCAATAATATTACTCGGTACACTAACTGCGCTACGTTTTAACTGGCTTGTTAAGGCATATTTCTCATCATTAGGGAAACTCTTGGTAAGTTCGTAAACTTCTAACACTAACTGGTGTGCTTTTTTCCATACTTCAAGCTTGTTTTCCATGTAGATGTTGTTGGTTAGTTCGATGTTCGTTATTCGTTGACCGTTACTCGATGTTCGTTATTCGATGCTCGTTGTTCGTTGTTCGTTGTTGGTTGCTCGTTGTTCGATGTTCGTTGTTGGTTACACGTTGTTGGTTGGTCGTTATTCGTTGCTCGTTGTTTGTTGCTCGTTGCTCGATGTTTGTTGTTCGATACTCGATGTTCGTTGTTCGATTCTCGACAGACGACAAACGATTAACGTAACACGGCAAACGAGAGACGGCAAACGAGAGACGACAAACGAAACACGACGAACGAAACACGACGAACGAAACACGACGAACGAAACACGACAGACGACAGACGACAAACGAAACACGACGAACGAAACACGACAGACGACAGACGACAAACGAGGTACGACAAACGATGAACGAAAGACGAAACTTACAATAATCCTTTTACTTTTTCTCGGTACTGCTCAAAGCTAAAACTGGCTAAGGTTTTTTCTTGCTGTGTTTTGCGGTTATGGTTGGGTGTGTCTAATGCGTATTGTAGTGCATTAATTATACTTTGTTCATCATCCGGATTAACCAATTGTCCCAATTCCCCATTCAATAAAGCATCAACACTACCATCAACACCACCTCCAATAACTTGGCACCCTGCGGCGGCAGCTTCAATAAACACAATGCCAAAACCCTCTCCTTTGCTAGGCATAATAAAAAGATCGCACAGTGCAAAATAAGTGTCAATATCATTATCGTCCACGTAGCCTACCAGTTGCACTTCTCTTTCAAGCTGGTGTTGGTGTATTAGTGATTTTATACGTTCTTCTTCCATGCTATCAGCCTTTCCGGCTAATAGATAGACAAAATCTGATCTCGTTTTTTTGAGTTGTGCTAAAGCGGCAATCACTTTATCATAACCTTTGTATTTTTCTGATGATGACAGCCTATTCAAGGTAAAGATAACCTTTGTGCCTACGTTTAACTGATGCTTATTTGCCAGTTGACTGGTGTCTGTGCCTAATTTGTTTGGATTAAAAAAAGGTGATAAACAGTTGTGCAATACGTATATTTTGTGCTGATCAATACCGTGCTTAACTACCAGCTGATTTTTTGTGTATTGACTTACCGCCCAAATCTCTACCTGCTGTTTCATAAAGTTAACTTTCCAAGCCGATAGGTTTCTCCAAACCTCTATTCCATGTGCCATTAATACAATTCGTTTATTGCGATAAATTTTGGCGACTAACCAAGCTATTGCAAGCAAGTTGATGTGAGATAATACAATAATGTCGGTACGCTTTGCTTGTATTAGGCTTTTTAGCAAAAACAAAAACTTGTTACCTGCAAAGGCTTGATATGTCTGTGCGGCACCGTATCGAGGGTCAAAGTCTTTATTTTGATCGTATAGAGAGAAAGTTTTCGAGCTTATGCTTGACCCAAGTTGATTTAAAGCCTGCATAAAATTTCTACTTACTTTTTCTATCCCTCCGGTAAGGCTAAAGGTATAAAGATTTAAAAACAGTACAGTTTTAGGCATCTTTTTGAGCTTGTAATACCTGATATACAGCAAAAAGCTTTGACCAGTGCAATTGCCCTTTTTTAAATTCTTGCAACAGCTTTAAGGCTTCAGGGTTTGAGCTAAAATTTTCGTTGCTTTGAAAAGGAGCAAATGTCTGAAACCAAGTTTGAAAAGGGAAGGTAAAGCCTTTTTTAGCCCTATCCCATATTGCTTGAGGCAAGGTATCTTTATAAGCGTCTATCAAAACACCTTTGGGTTTATTCTTCACAAATCTTTTCTCGTTTGGTAATTGTTTGAGGTGATGTACAAAATCCTGATCCAGAAACGGCACTCTAACTTCTATGCCGTGTGCCATGCTCATGTAATCGGTATCTTTCAATAATTGGTTTTGCATGTAAATATTGGTTTCTAACCAAGATATACGTTCTTCTTTTGTTAAGCCTTCAATAGAATTAGGTAGTGGAAAGTCGGCTAGTAGTTGCTCAATACGTTTTTCACTGCTATTCAAAAGCCGGGCAATACGTTTTGGAGTAAAAAAACCTCTCAGAAACAAGTATTCGCCAATTGGATTGCTGTAGGCCAAGAAACTTATACGAGCCAATTTGGGGTAGGGTAGGTATTTAAATAACCTAAGTACAGCTTTTGGTAGCTTTTTTAGCTGATTGATTAGTTTGTACCGTTTAAAAGATGGATATCCACCACAAAGCTCATCAGCCCCTAGACCCGAAAGTACGGCCTTTAAACCAATTTCTTTGGCCGCTTTGCATACAAACCAAGAGTTTACCCCATCGTTAGAGGGTTGATCCATATCTTCAAATATTTGATCAATATACTGCTCGAAATCTTGAGCTGTTATTCGTATCGAGTGGTGTTGGCTTTTTATCTGCTTTGCTATAAGCTGTTGGTATTGCTCTTCGGTAAATGCTGTTTCTTCAAAATTTATACTTATGGTATTGATGCTTTCTTTAGTACTAGCAGCAGCTATTAAGCTTATTAGGCTACTGTCTATCCCTCCGCTTAGAAATACACCTATTGGGGCATCTGCCAACAGGTGTCGTTTTACAGCACGATTTAAAAAATAGGCTGTATCGCTTTTGTGTTCAAATATTTGCTCTTCACTGCTAGAAATGGGGCAGATATTTATGGTATTTTGCTGATGATCTATACTAAGAATATGCCCCTTTTGTAAGCTGTTTACATTCTTTAGTGTAGTAAAAGGCTCAGGCACAAAGCCAAACGATAAAAAATAGATAGGCCAATCTGCAAATTTTTCCCAGTTCTTATTGTAAGCCTTAAAAGCTTTAACCTCGGAAGCAAAAATCAGTTTTGACTTGTCCCAGAAATAGTAAAGCGGTTTTATGCCAAACTGGTCTCTCACCAGGTGCGTAATCTTATTAGCTTGATCATGCAAAGCAAAGGCAAACATGCCTCGTAGTTTCTTAAAGAAAGCCTCACCCTCCAAAGCATAACCTGCAATTATCACCTCGGTATCGCTATTACTACTAAGCTCTAGACCTTTCTCGATGAGCTCTTTTCTAAGCTCCGGATAATTGTAAACCTCTCCATTGTAGCTGATACAGTACCGATCTTGATAGTGTAGGGGTTGTTTTGCCTTGTCGCTCAGGTCTATTAAAGCCAATCGGCGATGCCCCAATGCCATTTGCGAAGCAGAGAAGAGTGACAGCCCGTGCCCATCTGGACCACCTTTACGCATAGCCAGACACATCTGTTCTACTACAGAACCAAGTTGTTCGATGTTTTGGTTGGGGTCATAAATGCCTGCTATCCTACACATTACTTTCTTTGCTATTTACTGCTGGTATAGACTGGTCTTTATACAGCTTCGCCCTTTCAGTCCCATATATGGGCCTATTTGATTTTTGGTTACCAATATAGATGCAGCGCTACCGCACGTAAATCTATTTTGCTGTATTTTATTTTTTCTCTAAAGGCTCAACAAAAGCCATAGAGGTTTTTATTTCTAGGGCATAGCCCAAGTGTTCAAGCTTTAAAATTA
The DNA here is from genome assembly GCA_039810685.1 of Pedobacter sp. Classification (GTDB taxonomy): domain Bacteria; phylum Bacteroidota; class Bacteroidia; order Sphingobacteriales; family Sphingobacteriaceae; genus Pedobacter. Next base: position 25,596 of record JBDHXL010000005.1, read on the forward strand.
ATGTTTTTTTGTTCTTTATAGAAACCAGTTCAGCCAACATTCCTTGCATGGGCCCTGCATTAATCCGTACTTTTTCTCCGGGTTGAATATGGTGTTCAATCAGCTCGAGCTCGTCACTATTGGCCATCAATAGCTTTAAATCTTCCATCTGCTTGTCGGGCATTACAGCTATTTTGCCTGAAAAATATAGAAAACGACTTATGCCTTGGGTCATCAAAACATCCGTCTGTTCTTTGCAAGATATCCGAACAAAGATGTACGACTTTAATAGAGGCTCTTCCACAATTTTTTTGCGGTCACTCCATTGTTTTAGTTCCTTCTTGAGCGGTAGATAGGCTTCAATCCCTTTTTTTTGCAGTTCTTGGTAGGCCTTTTTCTCTGCTCTAGATTTCGTGTACACCGGATACCAACGATACGCTAAATCAATCATCTTTTATCCCTTTTTCCATATTTGCCACCACTTTTTCCGTGGTCCATCACTATAATATCCGTTTCCGTAACTGTCATTACTATAGTCAGAGTAGTAATAGTAATTGGCGTAATAAGTGCCTGTATAATTGGTAGAATAATATCTGCTGTGTAGTACATCATTGTCAAAAGCGTTGAGTACTATAGCAATGTTACTAAGGTTAAGATCTTTATACAATCGTTCGGGAACTGTAGCAGCTTGGTATCTGGATACACCCGACCGGATAACAAATAGGTTTACATCAGCTTGGCGTATAAGCGGAATAGCATCAGACACTAGGCCTACTGGTGCCGAGTCGATAATAACAAAATCATAATCTTTGCGAAGTATTTCTATCAATTCGCTCATTTTCTCCGAATAAATTAACTCGGACGGGTTGGGGGGTACTGGCCCTGCCGGGATAAAACTTAGCCCCTCAACACTTGTCGTGAAGCAAATTTCTTCTAGACTAGCTTGATTGGATAGGTAAGAACTTAGCCCTTTCAGGTTACTGGTCTCGAAAGTACGGTGTAGTTTTGAGCGTCTTAAATCGGCAGCTATTACAATTACCTTTTTGTCGATCATACACAGCGTGCTAGCCAAATTTACGGTGATAAAAGATTTGCCCTCACCCGATACTTCTGAGGTAATACAGACGGTTTTGTTTTGCTTGTTTGCTGCCAAATAACTCAAATTGGTGCGTACAGACCGAACCGATTCGGCAAATAATGATTTTGGGTTTTTGAGCGTTAGGATTTGGCGGTTATCCTCGTCCATACTGTCTTGGTATTTGCGTACAACCCCAATAATAGGAATTGTAGTTAAACTCTCAATACTTTCTTTGTCGTAAATATATGGGTTTAGTATCCTAACCAAAAAAATCAGGCCAATGCCGGCAATTAGTCCAATAATTAATGATGAAGTATAAGTTTTTTTTGCTACTGGGGCAATGGCTCTTTTATTGTATAATGCAAAATCTACAATGGTAGCTCCGGGGGTAACAGCAGCTTTGCTTATTTGTGCTTCCAGCTTTTTCTCCGAAAGGTAGCTGTACACCTTTTGGTTGATATCAAAATTAGCCTGTAGGTTAATCATGTCACGTTCGGCTTTCGGGATAGTGTTGAACGTTTCTTTTATCGAGCTAATTTGTTGGTCTAGAAATTCAATTTTCTTTTGATTCTTTAGCCTTTGGTTGTTGGCATTGCTGATAAAGGCAGCTTTTATTTCGAGTATTTGACGATCAACTTGCTGTACACGGTCAGAGCTGGCCTTAAAATCAACTAAGAGTTCTTCTCGGTTAAGTAACAAGCTGTTGTATTGTTGCAATAGGCTGGCCAGCATGGGGTCAGTAATCCCTTGCAAATTATAGTTAATAGCATTTAGGTTTTTGTTGTTGACAATTTCTTTTTCTAACTGGTTGATGAATATTCCTTCTAGTTTAAGTGTACTTTTTTCGGTCTCGTAAGTGGTAAGCTTGCTAATTACGTCTTGTGTAGCGCTTGACAGGTTGAGTACTTTGTTGTTTACCTTAAATTGTTCGAGCTCTGAACCAGCATGTTTCACCATTTTTGACATGCTCTCTTGCAAGGTATCAATAAATTTGATGGTTTGTGTGGCCGAAATAGTTTTTTGGTTTCTGTCGTAATTAACGTATGACCTCAATACAGCATTAAGTACATCAGCAGCAAAAATTGGGTTGACATCAGTTTGTGAGAGCGAAAGAATATTGGTGCCTTTAGTCTCACTCATGCTCAAGCCAGCATTAACACGCCCCAAAAAACTAGCCGGACTGTTGAATTTAAAACTATAAATCGAATTGTTTCGGGGACTGTAGGTGCTGTTGTTGATTTTAAATTTTATACCCGGCAAACTAACAATATCGCTGTTTTGATAGTTCTTGGTTTTTTCTTTACCATTTTCTTCCCAAGTTAAACTGAAACTTTTTGGGTCAATAGCTTGGTAGTCGTAAATAAGCTGTGTAAACTCACTACTGTCTTGTTCAATAATAGCTATGTCGAGTGGCTTTTGAGGATAGATATCGGTGATACGGATTCTTCCTTTCAGATAAAAAGATATTTTATAATCTAAATTTTTTATCGCATTTAAAAGTACTTCTCTCGATCGGATTACAAATTGCTCAGACTGCATTTTGTTGGTACGGTCGTACACGTTTCGCACATTGAGTAGCTCGGATATTTCCGATCTTTTCTCTTCAAATTTCAAGGAAGCCGTAGTACTGTAACTAGGCGGGGTGTACCACAGATAAAGGTAGGCTATGATGATGGCTATGATAATAGAACTGGCCACCCAATACCAACGGCTAAGAATAATCTTACCTATTTTAATATAATCAATATCTTGTTGTGCTGGTGCGTTACCGTTGATTGGTTGTTCCATTGCTATTTTTTAACCAAATTATACACTAATAAAAGGGTGTTGAAAACTACTAGTCCAATTTGTAGTAAACTAGAATAAGCTTGTAGATTTTGACTGGTAGCAGCCACACGGCGAGGTTCTACATATACGATATCTTTGGCCCTTAATTTTAGTTTGGGATCTTTTAAGAAGGCGTAATCATGCAGGTTGACCAAAATAATCTCAGGATTGTTGCGGTCACCTCTAAAAATACGAACCATCTTTTTATTAGCATTGATGTTAATTCCGCCAGCATCAGCAAGTAAATCAATAAGTTCGTAATCCTCTCGTCCAATTACATATTTGCCTTGTTTGCCAACCTCACCAAGTAAAATTACGTATGCATTTGCTATTCTAACATCAATGAGTGGGGCATTGAGCTCGTTTTTTTCATATAATTGTTGAATTTTTTGTGAGGCCTGAAAACGGTTAAGCCCAGCCAGATGTACAGCACCTAGTTTTGGTAATAACACCTCGCCCTTGGCGTTAACCCGAAAGGTTAGGTAGTTTTGTTGGTTATAGTTTATGCTTGTACTTCCGTTATCGGTACTACTTCTGATAATCAGGCTCATATCCTGTAGGTTGCGTATGGCCAGTTCATCATCGGGCTGTATCAGGTTGTAATAATCTTTACTCTCATCTATTCCGTTTATCACCTTAACTGTTTTAAAGGTGTCGGCGTCGAAAGGAGTTTTTAAAATAGCTTGCCTCTTCCTAAATGAGCAGGAACCTAACACTGAAATCAATAAGATGCCTAAAAATGAATATTTTAACGTTAATATAAAGGTCTTTCCCATTGGATAATTTAAGTTCGCAAAATACAAAAATTTATACATCCTTAGTAAAAATCTTTAATTTGTTCATATGCCCAAAGTTGGAAAATTGTATAAATAATAGTGTTTCTGAGGTAGTTAAATAATTAATTTCAACGTTTTAATTCCAAATCTTATTTTTGAGCACCAGATGAATCCCAAAATTTCAATCATAACAGTAGTGTTTAACGCAAAAAATCACATTAAAGATTGCGTTGAATCGGTACTAGCACAAGACTATCCCAATTATGAGTATTTGTTAATTGATGGAGCTTCTACTGATGGCACCTTAGCTATTGTTGATTCCTATCGGGATAAATTGGACTATTTTGTTTCTGAGCCCGATAAAGGAATGTACGATGCGCTTAACAAAGGAATAGCAGCAGCAAAAGGTGATGTAATAGGGATTTTAAATGCGGACGATATACTGGCTTCGCCCGATGTGTTGTCTAATGTAGCCCGACAATTTGAAGATGAATTGGTTGATGCTTTATACGGAGATTTAAATTATGTGAGCGAAAACAATACGCAAAAGATTGTCAGGAAGTGGCGAGATAAATCTCCTAATGGCAAGGCAATGGCTTGGGGTTGGATGCCTGCACATCCTACTTTTTATGCTCGTAGCAAATTTTTTGATCAATACGGAAACTACCGGACTGATTTTGGGTCGGCAGCAGATTACGAGTTGATGTTGAGATTTTTATATACTTATCGTTTAAATGCAGTTTATCTGCCATTGCTGATGGTGAATATGCGAGTTGGCGGTATGAGTAATGCTACATGGCGACATCGAGTTATAGCATTGCTTAATGATTATAAAGCAATGACCTTGCATAAAATACCTTTTCCTGTCTTAACGATAGTTTTAAAAAAAATGAGGAAGTTAAAACAATTCGTCTAAAGCCAAATAGAATCTTTTAGATTTAAAAATTGATAAAAAATACCGCTTAAGTATAAAATATGTTACATTTGGGAGCAGAAAAATCAACGCTATATGCTTAACGAGCTATTTCTCGAATATCCTGTGTTTTTTTACTTCTCGGTAGTAGCTTTGTCTTTTGTGCTTGTATGTTTATCTATTCCATCTATTATACATACTGCTAATAAATACCAACTTTATGATGTAAGTGATCTTCATCGGAAAAAACATCAAGCTAATATCTCTAGACTAGGTGGTATAGGCTTGTTCTGTGGTTTTACCATTACTGTGCTCTTGTTTGCAACTACGGTGCGTTATAAAGAGGCTAATTTTTTAATAACTTCTTGTATATTGTTGTTTGCTTTAGGTCTAAAGGATGATATTTATGGGGTTAGCCCCAAAACAAAGTTTGCAATACAAATTCTTATTGCACTCATTTTGGTAGGTTTGGGAGGTTTTAAACTCACTAGCCTATATGGTGTGTTGGGTATTTGGGATGTTTCGCCTTTATTTGGAGCTATATTTTCTGTAGTCTTGATTATTTTTATTAACAATGCATTCAATTTGATTGATGGAGTGGATGGTTTGGCGGGCTTGGTGGGGGCAGTTGTTAGTTTGTTTTTTGCTATTGCTTTTGTGATTTGTGGTGAAATTCCTTACGCCTTCATCGCTTTTGCGTTGTTGGGGGCTATATTGGGTTTTTTGTGCTACAATTATCCACCGGCTAAAATCTTTATGGGCGATACCGGTTCGCTTATTGTAGGTTTGGTATTGGTTGTATTAGCTATAAAGTTTATTGAGGCCAATAAAGTAGAGTCTGCTGGACACCTTTATTTCAGTTCTGCACCGGCTATTGCTGTTGCGGCCTTAATTGTCCCTGTTTTTGACTCGTTACGGGTGTTTTTCTTGCGGATTATCAATAGACGTTCACCTTTTCATGGAGACAGAAATCACATCCATCATCGCCTTTTGCAAGTAGGTCTGTCTGTAAAACAAATTTTAGCACTTGTTTTGGCGTTTAATATCGGGATGATTGCGCTCTCAGTTCTGCTCCGTAGTTTAGGTAATTTCACTTTAATTATCTTGCAATTGGCAATTTGTATGTTCGCAAATATGGGGCTTACTTATCTGAAGGGGAAGAAAAAAAATCGGGATTATTCTATAAAACAGCTGCTGAAAGAGGACCTGTTTACCTTGCATTAAATTATCGTGAAAAAGTGGTTTTGAGATGACTATTCCTGGTCTCATTCCCCTAATTTTGTAATATGAAAATAGCAATCAACGGATTTGGCCGAATAGGGCGTATGTTTTTGCGTACGGCTATCCAACGTAATATTCCGGTTATAGCAATAAATGATCTCTCAACAGCACAAACTTTGGCTCACTTGTTTAAATACGATTCTGTACACGGTGTTTTTTCGGGAGAGGTGCATGCCGAAGGGAATTTCTTATATGTAAACCAGCAAAAAATAGAGGTGCTGACCATTCCTCAGCCCGAGTTGCTGCCATGGAGGAGATTAGGTATTGATTTATTACTCGAGTCGACTGGTAAGTTTGCTAATAAAGCTGGTGCCGAACAGCATTTGAAAGCAGGAGCAAAGCAAGTGTTGGTGTCTGCGCCAACACCCGATAAAGAGGTGCCTATGGTGGTTATGGGGGTAAACGATAAAAATTTTGATTTTACAGTGCCAATACTTTCTAATGCCTCTTGTACTACCAACAATATAGCACCCATGATTAAAGTGCTAGATGATAATTGGGGAGTTGTAGAAGGCTATATCACCACAGTGCACTCGATGACGGGCGACCAAAACTTGCACGATGCACCACATCGGGATTTGAGACGAGCAAGAGCAGCTTCGTCCTCGATTATCCCAACTACAACCGGTGCAGCAAAAGCTATCACCAATATATTTCCCCAATTGGATGGTAAACTAGGTGGGGCAGGTATTAGGGTGCCCGTTTTGAACGGATCTTTGACCGATTTTACTTGTACGCTCAACAAAAGAGCTAGTATTCATGAAATAAATCAAGCCTTTAAAAATGCGGCTAATGCCGAGCTCAAAAATGTTTTGTACTACACCGAAGATCCTATTGTTTCGGTAGATATTATTAATAATCCCTATTCTTGCGTGTTTGATAGTTTGCTTACTTCTATAGTAGGCGATTTGGTGAAGATTGTAGGTTGGTACGATAACGAGTCGGGCTATTCCAATCGTTTGTTGGATGTAGTAGAGCAGATAATGCAAACTAAAAAGGCATAATCAACACTAAGCAGCTCTCAAAAGCTCCAGGTATTTTTTTATATTTGTACAACAAATTTTGAAGCGCAAACACTGCTCCAAAAAAGAACTATAATAGGTATTTTGCCAGTAAATCAAAATAATGAAAACGATAGACCAAACTAATTTCAAAGACAAGCGTGTAATTGTAAGGGTAGATTTTAACGTGCCGCTTGATGCCGATTTTAACATTACAGACGACAAAAGAATGCGGGCTGCAATGCCTACAATTAAAAAAATACTAGCCGATGGTGCTTCGGTCATTCTGATGTCTCACCTTGGGCGACCCAAAGAAGGGCCAACGGATAAATATTCGCTCAAACATATCGTAGGCGATTTGTCTCGAATGTTGAATATACCTGTTAAATTTGCCAACGATTGTGTTGGCGAAGAAGCTCAGTTGAAAGCGAAGAACTTATTCCCGGGCGAGGTACTGCTTTTAGAAAACTTACGCTTCCACAAAGAAGAAGAAAAAGGTGATGTGGCCTTTGCCGAACAGTTAGCAAAACTAGCTGATGCTTATGTGAATGATGCCTTTGGTACAGCTCATAGAGCACATGCCTCTACAACTATTATTGCTCAGTTTTTCCCTAATGATAAATATTTTGGCTACCTGATGGCTGATGAAATCAGTAATGCCAACAAAGTTTTGGGTCAGCCCGAACGGCCATTTACAGCCATTATGGGTGGTGCAAAAGTTTCGGATAAGATTTTGCTTATCGAGAACCTGTTGGATAAGGTAGATAACCTTATAATAGGAGGAGGAATGGCTTATACTTTTGCTAAAGCGCAAGGGGGCGAGATTGGTACGTCCTTGTTAGAGGCCGATCGTATGGAGCTTTGCCTACAATTGTTAGAAAGAGCAAAAGCCAAAGGTGTAAACCTTGTTTTGCCTCTAGATACAGTTGTTGCCGATAAATTTGATAACGAGGCACAGAAAAATCAAGTTGAGGCAGGGCATATTCCTGCTGATTGGATGGGGCTGGATATAGGTGAAAAATCAATAGCCTTGTTTTCGAGTATCATCGAACAATCAAAAACTTTGTTGTGGAATGGCCCGATGGGAGTTTTTGAGATGGAAAACTTTCAGCAAGGGACTAAGGCAGTAGCATTGGCGGTAGTGGCAGCAACCGAAAAAGGTGCCTTTTCGCTAATTGGCGGTGGCGATTCGGCTGCAGCTATTGCCAAGTTTCATTTAGAAGATAAAGTGAGTTATGTATCTACCGGCGGAGGTGCTTTACTTGAATACATGGAAGGTAAAGAGTTGCCCGGCGTGAAAGCTGTTCAGGACTAGCTAGATAAATATTTTTTTCTTTTAAACGGCGGTATTCCAATTTGGGATACCGCTTTTTTATTGCCTTTGTTTTTGTTTGAAGTGGAGGTTGTGGAAGGCTTGGTGGGTGTTGATAACTTTTTTGTGGTAAAAAGTGGTAAAATGTGGTAGAAGTATTTAATTTTACACTACCTAAAAAGTATAACTAGCCAAAAAAATGGTTCAACTAATTGGAGAATATGATTGCAAGCTTGATACGAAAGGGCGTTTGATGGTGCCTGTTTCGTTGAAGAAGCAATTGCTTGGAGTTGAGCAAGATGGCTTGGTGGTGAACAGAGGTTTCGAGAAAAGCTTGGTTATTTACCCAAAAAAAGTATGGGATGAAACTATGCAGGAGTTGGCAAAACTAAATTCGTTTGAACGAAAAAACAGAGAATTTTTACGGGCTTTTCAGCGAGGTGCAACCTTGTTGACCATGGATGCGGCCGGACGTGTGTTGCTTCCTAAATCTTTGATGGAGTATGCCGGATTAGGTGCTGATGTAGTATTGGCTTGTAATGTTGATAAGATAGAAGTATGGGATAAAACCGCTTACGAGGCCTTGTTTGATGATGTACCAGAGGATTTTGCGGCTTTGGCCGAAGAGGTGATGGGCCGGAAAAATAAAGGAGGAGAGGCATATGAGTAGTGCGTATCATGTTCCTGTGCTGTTGAAAGAATCGGTTGATGCTTTGGTGCAAAATCCGGATGGCTTGTATGTGGATGTAACTTTTGGTGGTGGTGGGCACTCGAAGGAGATTTTGGCTCGCTTGTCAGATAAAGGTAGGTTGGTGGCATTCGATCAGGACCCTGACGCCCAGCGTAACTTGATTGATGATTCGAGGTTTCAGTTTGTAGATCAAAATTTTGCTTTCATCAAAAACAACCTTCGCTTGCTGGGTTATAAGGCTGTTGATGGAATTTTAGCAGATCTTGGTGTGTCTTCACATCAATTTAATGAGCCTTCTCGTGGTTTTTCTATTCGTTTTGAGGCCGATTTGGATATGCGAATGGATAAACAAAGGGAGTTGACTGCTGCAATGGTGCTCAATACTTATAGTGAAGAGCAGCTTCATAAAATATTTGGATGGTACGGCGAGGTACAAAATGCCAAAAGTTTGGCGCATACTATTGCTAGGGGGCGAGTAGTTGAGCCTATTGTTAATTTAACAGGTTTTAAGTCGCTTATTGCAGCACATATACCTAAAGGTAAAGAAAACAAATACATGGCGCAGGTTTTTCAGGCTTTGCGTATCGAGGTTAATGGCGAGCTGGAAGTGTTGGGGCAATTTTTGGAGCAAAGTGCCGATTTGATTAAAAAAGGTGGGCGTTTGGTGGTGATCTCTTACCATTCATTAGAAGATAGACCAGTTAAAAATTTTCTGACTAAGGGTAAGTTGGTTGGAGATGTCGAAAAAGATTTTTACGGTAATGAGATTAAACCCTTTAAAGCGCTGAATCGTAAAGCAATAACGGCATCCTCGGCAGAAATAGAGGTAAATAACCGATCAAGAAGTGCAAAGTTAAGAATAGCAGAACGCTTATGAATCAGTTTAGACCTAAAAAAGAAGAGTTGCCTCAAGTAGATGAGGAGTTACAAGAAGAGGTAGCGGAGACGGTTAAAGATACCGAACCATCTTTACTGAAAAAAATATTTGTAGATGGATTTGTATCTAAAGAAACAGCTACTGATATGTTACCCTTTCTTATCTTTTTAGGTTTGTTGGTATTGGTTTATATAGGTAATAGCCACATGGCTATTAAAAACATAAGAAAAATAGATAAGCTAAGTAAAGAAGTCAAAGACCTTACTTCCGAGTATAAATCGTTGAAGGCAGAGTTGATGTTTAAAAGCAAGATGACAGAGGTAGCCAAGAAAGTGGACACCTTGGGTTTAAAAGAATTGATAGAACCGCCTCATAAATTGGTTGTAGAGCGATAAAAAGAATGAATATTAGAGCAAACATATTGTTAAGAACCTATTTGGCCTTTGGGGTAATAGTGCTTTTTGCATTTGCTGTAATATATCGGTTGGTGATTGTACAATACAAAGAAGGAGAAAAATGGCAGGCTATGGCCGATAGTTTATCAACAAAAGAGTTTGATATTGAGGCCTCTAGGGGTAATATTTATGCTAATGATGGTAGTTTATTGGCTACATCGGTGCCAGAATATGAGTTGCGTATGGATACCTACGCCGGAGGTATCGAGAACGATAAAGTTTTTTTCTCGGGGGTAGATTCTTTAGCTCTTCAACTTTCAGCATTTTTTAAGGATCGATCTGCTAAAGAGTATTCGAGGTATTTGCGTAAGGCAAGAGCCGAACACTCTCGTTATGTGCTTATAAAACGTAATGTATCTCACCAAGATCTTAAAAAGGTTCGCAAATTCTCTTTGTTCAAAATTGGGAAGCATAGCGGAGGCTTAATGGCGATACAACGAAACAAAAGGATATTACCTTTCCGTTTTTTAGCTGCCCGAACCATCGGATATAAAAACGAGAACATGAAACATGGCGTTGGGCTAGAAGGTGCTTATGAAAATTACATCAATGGCGAAAAAGGTCGTCGTTTGATGCAGCGTATAAGCGGTGGGGTATGGATTCCGGTGAATAGCGATGCAGAAATTGCTCCAAAAGACGGTGCAGATATCATTTCTACCATCGATGTAAACATACAAGATTTAGCACAGAACGCACTAGAGAAACAGCTAAAAAAGAGTAAGGCACATCACGGTTGTGTGATAGTGATGGAGGTGGAAACTGGCGAAATTAGAGCCATTGCTAATTTTACTCGAGACAAGGACAGTCTCTACAAAGAGAGTTTTAATTATGCAATTGCAGGTAATCAGGATCCTGGTTCTACTTTCAAATTGGCCTCTTATATGGCTTTGTTGGAGGATAAAGCGGTAGATACCGGAACACTAGTCGCTACGGGTTCCTATCAAATACCCGGACATACCATTAAAGACTCGCACGGCAGCATTGGAGTTGTATCCGTAAAAAAAGCTTTTGAGCAATCATCAAATGCGGCAATTGCCTATCTAATCAATAAAACTTATGGCGATAACCAAAGGAAATTTACCCAGCATTTGTATGATTGGCATTTGAACGAAAAAATTGGCCTTCAAATCCCTGGTGAGGCTAGTCCGGTAGTAAAAAATCCCTCATCAAAAACTTGGAACAAAAACATGTCTATGCCACAAATGGCTTATGGCTATGAAATGCAGTTGACTCCCTTGAAGATGCTTGTTTTATACAATGCTGTGGCTAATAATGGCAAAATGATAGCCCCAATTTTTGTAAAAGAAATACGGCGTTTGGGCAACCCAATAGAGCAGTTCAAGGCTCGGGTAATCAATCCGAAAATATGCTCGGATGTTACTTTGGCAAAAATGAAAGCGTTACTAGAGGGTGTGGTAGAAAATGGGAGTGGTAAACAAATTGTAAAAAACCCCTTGTACCGTATAGCCGGAAAAACCGGTACGGCTCAAGTAGCTGATGCCAACTTGGGCTACAAAGCCAAAAGACAGTATCAGGCTTCTTTTGTGGGCTATTTTCCAGCTGATAAGCCAAAATACTCAATGATTGTGGTTATCAACGATCCTAAAGGTGCTTATTACGGGGCTTTGGTGTCTGGGCCTGTTTTTAGGGAAGTGGCCGATCGTATTTATGCTACTGATGCCTCTATGTTTAAAACCGGTAATGAGCAGCATTTGGTAGGCAACACCCGATTGCCCGAAGCAAAAGCCGGACAAAGCAAAGCAACCAACAAAGTATATCAGGCTTTGGGAATAAAACCGCTGTACAGTGCAAAATCTGAATATTTTAACTCGGTAGATACCAATAACGGAACAACATATGAGGAGCTGGACTTGTCCAATAGGTTAATGCCTAATGTAAATGGTATGGGATTACGTGATGCAATGTATCTATTAGGCAATTTGGGTTTAAAAACCCGTGTTAAGGGTAACGGAAAGGTAATAAGCCAGTCCATAGCTGCGGGCTCTAAAATAGGTAAAGGTTTAATGGTTGATATTGTTCTACAATGATGGAGGGAGGATTTAGCATGAAAATAAAACAATTACTCAATGGTGTCGAAGTACTTGAACTGAAGGGCAACGAACAGTCCGAGGTGCAGGTGTTGTGCCTCGATTCGCGTCAGGTAATTGAAGCTGCCATGTTTTTTGCAGTTCGTGGTCAGCATACTGATGGGCACCAATATATCGCTTTAGCCATACAAAAAGGTGCTGTTGCTATTGTTTGCGAAGAGCTTCCTGCCGAAATTGTAAAAGAGGTGTGCTATATTCTTGTAAAAGATACAGCATCAGCCATGGCACTTATTGCCGGTAATTTTTATGAAAATCCATCCCATCAGCTCAAACTGATTGGTGTTACCGGAACCAATGGCAAAACTACTATTGCAACACTATTGTTTCAGTTGTTTGGGGCATTGGGATACCAAGTAGGGCTTGTATCAACCGTGCAAAACCAAATTATGCAGAAGGTTGTGCCAAGCACACATACCACACCCGATTCCATTTCGCTCAATATGTTACTGAGCCAAATGTTGGCAGCCGGATGTGAATACGTCTTTATGGAAGTGAGCTCACATGCTTTGGTGCAAAAAAGGGTTTACGGTCTTCAATTTGCCGGAGCTATTTTCTCAAACATCACACATGATCACCTCGATTTTCATAAAACCTTTGATAACTACCTAAAAGCTAAGAAATCCTTTTTTGATCAATTACCTAAACAAGCCTTTGCGCTCACCAATGCCGATGATCGGAATGGGCTTGTTATGTTGCAAAATACCAATGCACTCAGAAGAACCTACTCTTTGAAGCAAATGGCCGATTTTAAGGCTCGAATAATTGAAAATAAGTTTGAAGGGCTTCATCTTGAGGTGGATGGCAAGGAAGTATTTTTCAAGATGGTGGGAGCCTTTAATGCCTACAATTTATTGGCAGTTTATGCTACTGCCGTTTTGTTGGGACAAGACCCCTTAAAAGTACTAACTGTGTTAAGCACTTTGCATGGTGCCGAAGGTCGTTTTGATTACGTGATGGCACGTGACGGTAGGGTAGGGATAGTTGACTATGCTCACACACCTGATGCAGTTCAAAATGTATTGAGCACTATTGCCAATATCAGAAAAGGTACAGAACAAGTGATTACTGTGATTGGTTGCGGTGGTGATAGAGATAAAACCAAAAGACCGCTTATGGCACGTGTAGCCTGCGATTGGAGCGATAAAGTTATACTTACCGCCGATAATCCCAGAACTGAGAATCCAGAGACCATACTAGACGAGATGCAAACCGGCGTATTGCCCGATAGCCAGCGAAAAACCCTGCGTATATCCGACAGAAAGGAAGCAATAAAAACAGCTTGCTTATTGGCACAGCCCGGCGATATAATTTTGGTAGCAGGTAAAGGACACGAAAAATACCAAGAAATAAATGGTGTACGCCATCATTTTGATGATAAAGAAATTATTGTTGAACAGTTTAACCTCCTAAGCTAATGTTATACCTTTTATTCGAGTATCTACACCAGCATTATGATTTCCCAGGTTCTAGATTGTTCCAGTACCTGACTTTTCGCTCATCTTTAGCCATCATACTCTCCTTGGTAATTACCACGGTTTATGGCAAGCGATTAATAGATTATTTGCGTTTCAAACAGGTTGGTGAAACCGTACGCAATTTGGGCTTAGAAGGCCAGTCGCAAAAAGCAGGCACCCCTACCATGGGCGGTGTAATCATTATTTTGGGTATTTTACTGCCTACATTGCTGTTTGCCAATATCACCAATATTTACGTAATACTCATGGTGGTGACTACACTTTGGATGGGGGCTATTGGTTTCTTAGACGATTATATCAAAGTATTTAAGAAAAACAAAGAAGGGCTTGCTGGACGTTTTAAAGTTGTAGGGCAGGTTGGTTTGGCTACCATTGTAGGTATAACTATGTATTTTCATCCGAGTATTGTAGTGCGCCAAACAGTAGTTGATAATACTCAGGTTGAGCAAGCAAAAAACCAAGCACCTATGGTACTCCGCAAAAAAGGAGAAAACTATTACTATACCCAGGATGTTAAATCTACTAAAACCAATATCCCTTTTTACAAGAACAATGAGTTTGATTATGCTAAAGTTTTGAAATTTACAGGTAAGGGTTATGAAAAATATGCATTTGCGGTATTTCTAATTTTTGTCATCATTATAGTTACTGCGGTATCTAATGGTGCCAACCTTACCGATGGGATAGATGGTTTGGCCACGGGTACATCGGCCATTATTGGCGTTAGTTTGGGTATTTTTGCCTATGTGTCGGGCAATACGGTTATGGCCGATTACCTCAACATCATGTACATCCCGAACAGTGGCGAGCTCATAATATTTGCTGGGGCATTTGTAGGAGCCTGTATCGGTTTCTTGTGGTACAACTCGTTTCCGGCTCAGGTTTTTATGGGCGATACCGGAAGCTTAACCATTGGAGGAATTATTGCGGTTTTTGCCATCATGGTCAGGAAAGAGCTGCTCATCCCAATTATTTGTGGAGTTTTTCTGGTAGAGGTGCTCTCTGTGACTATACAGGTGAGTTATTTTAAATATACCAAGAAACGCTTTGGCGAAGGACGTAGAGTTTTTCTTATGTCGCCGCTGCATCATCACTTCCAGAAAAAAGGTTATCACGAAGCAAAAATCGTGACCCGCTTTTGGATTATCGGAATTTTGTTGGCTGTAATAGCCTTTGTAACCCTAAAACTGCGCTAAAATGAGTAGAAAGAGAATAGTTGTTTTAGGTGCCGGCGAAAGCGGTGTTGGTGCGGCAAAATTAGCGCAAAAACAAGGTTTTGATGTCTTTGTTTCTGATGCCGGAGCTATTACCGAACAGTACAAAACTGCGTTGACAAACCTAGGTATTGCTTTTGAGGAAGGCAAACACAGCCAAGCACTCATCTTAAATGCAGATGAACTTATTAAAAGTCCAGGCATTCCCCATAAGGCTTCAATTGTACAAAAGGTTTTAGAAAACTCAATTCCGGTAATATCCGAAATTGAATTTGCCAAGCGATATACCACAGCCAAAGTTATTGCAATAACTGGCTCAAACGGTAAAACTACAACCACTTTGTTGACTTATCATTTGCTTAAAAAGGCAGGGTTCAATGTAGGTTTGGCAGGTAATATTGGACAGAGCTTTGCAGCGCAAGTAGCCGATAACGATTACGATTGGTATGTCTTGGAAATATCCAGCTTTATGCTTGATGATATGTATGCTTTTAAAGCCGATGTTGCCGTATTGTTAAATATTACGCCCGATCATTTAGATCGTTACGATTATAAGATGGCCAATTATGCGGCATCAAAATTCCGAATTACACAAAACCAAACCGAGGCCGACGCTTTTATCTATTGCGCTGATGATGAAGAAACTCAAAAAGTAATGCAGCAGCAAAAGATATTGGCTAAACAATATCCCTTTTCTATAAAAACAAGAGTAGAACAGGGTGCTTTTTTGAAAGATAATCAAATCCACATAACCATTAACCCAAACAACAATTTCGATATGACAATTAATGAGCTAGCTTTACAAGGTAAGCACAACATCTACAATTCTATGGCTGCGGCTATAACAGCCAAAGTGCTAGAGCTTCGCAATGAAACCATACGCGAAAGTTTGGCCGATTTTAAGAATACTTCCCATCGGCTTGAGTTTGTGGCAAAAATATCTGATGTTAATTATATCAACGACTCGAAAGCGACTAATGTCAACTCGGTTTGGTATGCATTAGAGAGTATGCCGGGCAATGTGATTTTGATTATGGGTGGGGTTGACAAGGGCAATGATTATACCATGCTCAAAGACCTCGTTAAAGAAAAAGTAAAAGCAATTATCTGTTTGGGTAAAGACAACCGAAGAATACATGACGCACTTGAGGAAGATGTTGAAATTATGGTAAATACTTTTTCTATGGAAGAGGCGGTTCAAGTAGCCTACCATCTGGCAAAAAAAGGTGATACTGTACTTTTGTCGCCAGCTAATGCCAGTTTTGATTTGTTTAAAAACTATGAAGATAGAGGCGAGCAATTTATGGCAGCCGTAAAAGAACTTTAGTGGTATGAAAAAAATAGTAGCTACTTTTCTGAGCCGTGCTAAAGGCGATACCTGGATTTGGATGATCATCCTCACACTGTCCCTTATTTCTATTATGGCGGTTTACAGTGCAACAGGTGCTATTGCCTACAAAAAAGGTGTGGCTGTAGAGAGCTATTTATTGTATAAACACGTAGTGTTTGTAGCCTTAGGTATTGCCCTGATTTATATTGCCCATTTGCTAGATTACCGATACTATGCCGGTATCTCTAAGCTTTTGATGATTATCACTATCCCACTTCTGCTATACACGCTGATGTTTGGTACTACCTTAAATGATGCTTCACGATGGGTAAAAATTCCGGTAATCAATCTAACATTTCAAACTTCCGATTTGGCAAAATTGGCATTGATAACGTTTTTGGCACGCATGCTTACCCGAAAACAAGAAAATATTAAAGACGTAAAGAAAGCTTTTATCCCTATTATGGGTTCGGTAGTTGTGGTGTTTGTGTTAATTGCATTGGCCAACCTCTCTACTGCTATCATGCTGTTTGGGGTTAGTGTGCTGTTGCTTATAATTGGCCGTATCAGTATCAAGCAAATTTTGACTGTATCGGCTGCAGGTGTTTTTTGCTTATTTCTGGTTGTGATGTTTGGACCTCGACGCGAAACATACAAATCACGTATCAACGCCTATTTGCATCCAGAATTGCAACATGCCGATAAGACCTTCCAATCTGATCATGCAAAAATAGCCTTAGCTACAGGTGGTTTTTTTGGTAAGGGACCGGGTAATAGTACCGAAAGAAACTTTCTGCCGCATCCATATTCCGATTTCATTTTTGCCATTATTGTTGAGGAATATGGAACGGTAGGCGGTTTGGTAATGATATGTCTTTATTTGGTGTTGTTGTACCGATGTGTACTCATTGTCAATCGAAGTCCAAAAGCCTTTGGTGCTTTGTTGGCTGCCGGGCTTAGTTTTAGCCTCACCATACAAGCTTTTGCCAATATGGCGGTTGCAGTAGGTCTGGGGCCGGTAACGGGCGTACCGCTGCCCTTGGTAAGTATGGGAGGTACCTCAATGATATTTACCAGTATTGCCTTTGGTATTATATTGAGTGTGAGTAGAGATATTGAAGAGAAAGAAGGGAAGAATTTGAAAGAAGAAAAAATAATAGTTGGCGAAATCCCTGCTATGTAACTAATTATTGATGAAGAATAAGTAAATAGTAAAATGAATAATTTCCCAAAAATTATCATATCCGGAGGTGGCACAGGCGGGCACATATTCCCCGCCATTGCCATTGCCGATGCGCTGCGCAAGATTTCACCAAATTGCGAGATTTTGTTTGTTGGGGCAAATGGGCGTATGGAGATGGAAAAAGTGCCTGCGGCGGGATATCAGATAGTTGGGTTAAATATAAGCGGTATGCAAAGGGGTTCTATTCTGAAAAACCTTTTGTTACCTATCAAAGTAGTACTAAGCTTATTCGCCTCTTGGCGTATTTTGGCAAAATTTAAACCCGATGCGGTGGTAGGTGTTGGTGGCTATGCTTCCGGTCCATTGCTTTTTGCAACATCGCTAGTCCGAATACCTTATCTAATTCAAGAACAAAACTCATTTGCCGGATTAACCAATAAGTTTTTGGGTAAGCGGGCAAAACGCATTTGTGTGGCATTTGATGGGATGGAGAGCTTTTTCCCGATAGAGCGTATTCTGAAAACCGGCAACCCTGTCAGAAGAACATCAACCGATATAGAAGGGAAGCGATTAGAAGCATTTAAGTATTTTGGCCTCGATCCAAATAAGAAAACAGTATTGCTTACTGGAGGAAGCTTGGGGGCAGGCACATTGAATAGGAGCATGGAGCAGCATCTGGAGCTATTTATTAAAGAAGATGTGCAATTGCTTTGGCAAACCGGAAAGTATTATTACCAAGGAATCGTTACTCGATTGGGGGATAACTTACATCCTAATATTAAGGTACTTGAGTTTCTGAGTCGCATGGATTATGCCTACGCTGTTGCTGATGTGGTAATTTCCAGAGCCGGAGCAGGCACAATTGCCGAACTGTGCTTGGTGGCAAAACCTGTAATATTGGTGCCATCACCCAATGTTGCCGAAGATCATCAAACCAAAAATGCTTTGGCTTTGAGCCAAGAAAATGCAGCTTTATTGATAGCAGATGGTGCAGCCGAACACAGCTTAGCGACTGATGCGATTGCCTTGTTGCAGAATAATGATAAGATGGAAATGTTGAGTAAAAATATTGTTCGTATGGCTTTGCCTGATGCCGATGTGCTTATTGCTCAAGAAGTTTTGAAATTGATTAAAAATAAATAGGCTATGGAATTGGATGCTGTAAAACGTGTTTATTTTATTGGTGTAGGGGGTATTGGGATGAGTGCTTTGGCTCGTTATTTTGCTAAACGTGGCTGCATTGTTTGTGGATACGATAAAACAAGAACCAATTTGACCGAGCAATTGCAAAATGAAGGTATTTTAATCTCCTTTATTGATGACGAGGAGACCATTCCTTTTGCTTTTAGGGAACAACAGCCCGATACGCTCATTGTGTTTACACCGGCAATTCCAAAAGATTCAAAAATTCTGAATTTTTTTCAGAACAAAGGTTTTCAGCTCTATAAAAGGTCGCAAGTATTGGGGCTAATTAGCAAAGGTATGTACTGTATTGCTGTAGCTGGTACACATGGCAAAACGACTACCTCATCCATGATTGCTCACGTATTGACTGATACCGGATTTGGTTGTACCGCTTTTTTGGGTGGTATTGCTACCAATTACAACAGCAATGTACTTTATGGTAAAAATGACGTGGTAGTGGTAGAGGCTGATGAGTATGATCGCTCTTTTCTGACCCTACACCCCGATGTGGCCGTAATTACTTCAATGGATGCCGACCACTTGGATATTTACGGTGATCACACCCACCTCACCGAATCATTCGAGCTATTTGCGCAACAGTTAAAACCGGCTGGACGATTGTTTGTAAAAGAAGGATTGGCAATTGCAGGTATTAGCTATGGAGCCACCCAATCGGCAATGGTAAATGCCCAAAATATTAGGGTTGAGCAGGGAGCATTTGTGTTCGATTTTAACGATGGTTTTTGTCAAATTCCATCTATACGACTAGCATTACCCGGTTTGCACAATGTCGAAAATGCTGTTTCGGCTATTGGTGTTGCATTAAGTATGGGCATAAAATCTAAACTAGTTAAAAAAGCAATCGAGAGTTTTAAAGGTGTAAAACGACGTTTTGAGACAGTGGTTGCAACAAATAAAAGTGTATATATTGACGATTATGCCCACCACCCCGAAGAACTTAGGGCTTGTTTTGCTGCGGTGAGAACTTTGTATCCCGAAAAGCAATTAACGGTTATTTTTCAGCCGCATCTTTTTACGCGTACTAGAGATTTTGCCGATGGTTTTGCAGAGGTGCTGAGTTCAGTTGACCATCTTGTGCTGTTGCCGATATATCCGGCTCGTGAACTCCCAATTGCAGGGGTAGATAGCCAAATGCTTTTAGATAAAATTAGTATTGCCGATAAAAGATTGAGCAGTCTTGAAAAAGTGGTGGATGAAATAGCTTTACAAGCACCTGAATTGTTGCTGACTGTTGGAGCTGGTAATATAGATACTTTGGTAAATCCTTTAAAACAAGTGATGACAAATGCTTAAGCGAATAAAATGGAAATTGGTCTTTAAGTCTTTTGCTTGGCTAGCTAGCCTTGCAGGACTTTTTGTGCTAATGAGTTTTGTTGACCAAAAAAAGCAAGCTCTCTCTTGTAGCAATATTAAAATTGTGATACCGGGAGCCGACAATTTTATAGAAATTGAAGAAATTAACTCTATTTTGAGACATAGTCAAGGTGATTTGATTGGGCGAAAGTTAGAAGGCGTAAATCTTAACGAGATAGAGAAAAGTATTGCGTCCAATCCCTATATTGCTTTTGTAAAGGTTTATGCCGAAATGGATGGTTCTCTCTTTGTAGAGATAAAACAAAGAGAACCCGTATTAAGGATTATTACTGCTGGCGGACAAGATTACTATGTGGACAACAAGGGCTATAAGATTCCGCTATCGAGTAATTTTACTGCCAACGTGTTGGTAGCCAATGGTCATATTATGGAGGGTTTTAACGGTAAAGTAGATACTTTGATGACCGATATGGCAAAACAAATCTTTAAGGTGGCAAAATTCATTAAGGCAGATAGTCTTTGGGATGCACAGATTGAACAGCTGAGTGTCAACACAAAAAACGAAATAGAGATGATACCTCGTGTGGGTAACCAAAAAATAATTTTAGGAAGTGCTAAAGACATTGAATTAAAAATGGCAAATTTGCTGGCCTTTTATCAGCAGGCTATGCCCAAAGTAGGGTGGAACAGTTATCGGGCCATCAACCTAAAGTATCCCAATCAAGTAATTGCCGAGAAAAGAGATTCAACAGCAATTAAAAAAATGGAACAACCTGCAAAACTTGATACAGTTTTGGCGCAAAAAAATGCAATAGACTCGGCAGTGTCAAGGCAGGTAAAAGAAGAAGTTATTGATTTTTCTGACTTGCAAGAGAAGCAACGCAAGGCGCAGCTCAAAGCATCGGATAAAACAGAAAACAAAACACAAGTTAAAACCAAGAATTAAACCTTAAAAGGCATAATTAAGATATTTAAGATAATTTCAAACAAGCATAAATAAGTAAGTTATGGGCGCAGAACAATCAAACAAACAGGCACCAATACTCGTAGGGCTCGATATTGGTACTACTAAAATTTGTGTAATCGTAGGTCGCAGAACTCAGCATGACAAAATTGAGGTGCTCGGTATTGGTAAAACCGAGTCGGCTGGTGTAGTGAGGGGAGTAGTGGCCAATATCCAAAAAACGGTACAAGGGATTAAAGATGCAGTAGAAATTGCTAGTGCACAATCTAACGTGGACATTAAAGTAGTCAACGTGGGTATTGCCGGGCAGCACATCAAAAGTTTACAACACAGAGGCATTTATACACGCCGTGAGTTTGAAAGCGTAATTACCAAAGATGATGTGAAAAAGCTGATTGATGACATGCGTAAATTGGTAATGCCTCCTGGTGAAGCTATTATTCATGTTCTGCCTCAAGAGTTTACCATTGATAGTGAGCCTGGGATAAAAGAGCCAATTGGTATGACCGGAGTGCGTATGGAAGCCAACTTCCACATCATCTCTGGACAAGTAAACGCTATTAAAAATATTATGCGTTGTGTGGAGTATTCCGGATTAACTACCGATGATTTGGTGCTTGAGCCTTTGGCTTCATCAGAGGCGGTACTGAGCGAGGAAGAGAAAGAAGCTGGGGTTTGTTTAGTTGATATTGGTGGAGGTACTACCGATGTAGCCATTTTCTACGAAGGTATTATCCGTCATACGGCAGTTATTCCTTTTGGAGGTAATAGCGTAACCGAAGACATTAGAGAGGGTTGTGCAGTGATGCGTAACCAAGCCGAACTGTTGAAAACCAAATTCGGCTCTGCCCTAGCCGATGAGAACAAAGAAAACGAAATCATTTCAGTTCCCGGAATTCGTGGTAAAGCCCCGAAAGAAATTTCAGTGAAAAACTTAGCTTGCATCATCCAAGCCCGTATGGAAGAAATTATCGAGCATGTTTATTATGAAATTAAATCGTCTGGTTACGAGAAACGTCTGATTGGTGGAATTGTTATTACAGGTGGAGGAGCTTTGCTAAAACATTTGAACCAGTTGGTAGAGTATGTTACTGGGCTCGATTGCCGTATCGGATACCCGAATGAACACCTCTCTAAATTTGAAGAAATGCCAAAAAATATTTATGAAGACCTAAAGAGTCCTATGTACGCTACCAGTATCGGACTTTTGATTAATGGTATTCAGAAAATTGAAGAAGAAGCCAAAGAAGTAAAACAAGTACGACAAGTGCCCGAAGTGAAAGAAGTTCAAAAGAAAAAAGGTGGTTTCGGTATTCTTGAATCTATTATGCGGGTAATTAAAGACGACACTACTATTAGTGACGAAGACTACATTAAGCCGTAATATTTTTCAACAAAAGCCATTTTTTCCACATTATCCACAATTGTGGAAAACGACTGTTAAAAAAGTGTTAATATTACAATGAGATTGTGATAGCCAACAAAAATTTTTAAAATACTGATTCAGAATAATATGAAGTTCGAAATGTTACGAGATAGGTCTTCCATTATCAAAGTTATTGGTGTTGGAGGCGGTGGAGGCAATGCGGTAAACCACATGTATCGCCAAGGGATAACTGGGGTTGACTTCATCATTTGCAACACCGATGCGCAAGCTTTAGAGTCGAGCCCAATACCCAACAAAGTACAGTTGGGGGCAAGCCTTACCGAAGGGATGGGTGCTGGCTCTATACCCGAAGTAGGCAAAAACTCGGCCATTGAAAATATTGATGATGTGAAAGAAATGTTGGGTAACACCACCAAAATGCTGTTTATTACGGCAGGTATGGGCGGTGGTACCGGAACAGGAGCAAGCCCAATTATAGCCAAAGCAGCCAAAGAACTCGATATACTAACAGTGGCTATTATCACCACACCTTTCTCATTTGAAGGTAAGCGTCGTAAAATGCAAGCCGATGAAGGTTTGGAAGAGCTGAAAAAATATGTAGATTCTTACTTAGTTATCTCCAACGATAGGTTGCGTGAAATTTTTGGTAACCTTACTTTGGGCTCGGCCTTTGCACAAGCCGATAATATTTTGAGTACAGCAGCCAAAGGCATAGCCGAAATAATTACCGTACCGGGTTATATCAACGTCGATTTTAAAGATGTTAAAACCGTTATGCGTGACAGTGGGGTATGCATTATGGGAAGTTTTGCAGCTGAAGGCGAAAATAGGGCGCACATGGCTGTAGAAGGAGCGTTAGCCTCGCCTTTGTTGAAAGACAATGAGATTGAAGGGGCCCGATATATTTTGTTGAACATCAGTTCGGGAGTGAGAGAGGTAACAATGGACGAAGTAGCTATTATAACCGATTACATACAGGAAAAAGCGGGTTTAACAGCTGATTTGATTTGGGGTAATTGCGTAGATGAAAATTTGGGAGAGAAAATTTCTGTAACCATCATTGCTACTGGTTTCCAAACTACCGAGCAAAGAGAAAAAGATAGGCAAAATACCAAAAAAGTTACATCACTGCTGGCTGAGACAACTCCTTTAATTACTCCGGTAGAGCCTGTAAATACTTTTATAACCAGCAAAGAACCACAAGTGCAAAGTATGGAACCGGTTCTTAAAAAACAAGTAGAAGAACAAAAGCAAGCCGATTTGTTTGGTGATTTGTTTAATCCTAAAGTAGAGAACAATGCTTCAGATCTAGAAGAAGAGGCTGTGGTAGTACATAACTTGGTAGAACAAGAAGAAAATTTACCGGCTGATGAGTTTAAAACCGAAAGTCCGTTTGAGTTTGAACTAAAATTGAGCGAAACTGAATTTGTTTTTGATGGACAAATTGCTACTGATAACAATGCTGTTGAAGAAGTTGTATCCGAAAAAGTTGAAACCGAACCTCAAATTGATTTAGATCAGCATAAGACAGATGACTTAATGGAAGAGCAATTGCAAAAGTCTAAAGAACGCATACTACGCCTTAAAGATTTGAGTATGAAATTGCGTACAACAAATGGTTTGCAAGAGCTAGAAAATATTCCGGCCTATCAAAGAAGACAAATGCCTCTAGATCAGGTTCAACATTCTTCCGAGTCGCAAGTGTCTAGGTTTACCTTAAACATAGACGATAAAGGTGAAACAGAAATACGAAACAACAACTCTTTTTTGCATGACAATGTAGACTAAGTTTTGTACTAGTTGATAAGAATGCCTTGGTGAAAATAAATTGACCAAGGCATTTTTTGTTTAGCTATGCCCTAATATTTGACAAGTCAACATTTTAGCCTTAAATTTGTACAATTTTTTACATCTTATAAAACAACATACATTGGATATTTTTGATAAAGTAGCGAAACGGATGGGGCCCATTGGGCAGCACCAAAAGTGGTCGCACGGATATTTCTCATTCCCAAAGCTGGAGGGAGAGATTGCTCCACACATGAATTTTCAGGGCAAAGAGCATTTGGTTTGGAGCTTGAATAACTATTTAGGCCTCGCCAACCATCCCGAGGTTAGAAAAGCAGATGCCGATGCAGCAGCACAATTTGGTATGGCTTACCCTATGGGAGCCAGAATGATGTCGGGTAATACCAAATACCACGAGCAATTGGAGCAAGACCTAGCCGCATTTGTAGGTAAAGAAGATGCCTTTCTACTCAATTTTGGCTATCAAGGTATGGTCTCAATCATTGATGCCTTGTTAGATAGAAACGATGTGGTGGTTTATGATGCCGAGTCGCATGCCTGTATATTAGACGGTTTGCGTTTGCACATGGGCAAACGTTTTGTTTATAAACACAACGATGTAGAAGATGCCCGCAAGCAATTGCAAAGAGCTACCAAATTGGCCGAACAAACCGGAGGAGGTATTTTGTTGATTACCGAAGGTGTATTTGGTATGTCGGGAGCACAAGGTAAATTGAAAGAGCTTGTGGCCTTGAAAAAAGAATTCAATTTCCGATTGTTGATTGATGATGCTCATGGTTTTGGTACCATTGGCCCCAAAGGAGCTGGTACTGCCGAAGAGCAAGACTGTATTGATGGAGTTGATGTGTATTTTGCCACTTTTGCCAAGTCTATGGCCGGTATTGGTGCATTTGTAGCCTCTACAAAAGAGCTGACCGATTACTTTAGGTACAATATGCGTTCACAAACTTTTGCCAAATCATTGCCAATGCCAATGGTTTTTGGTTTGATGAAACGCTTAGAATTGTTAAAAAACAACCCCGAACTGAAAGAGAAGCTTTGGCTTATTGCAACAACGCTCCAAAAAGGGCTCAAAGAACGTGGTTTTGATATCGGTGTAACCAACTCGGTAGTAACACCGGTTTTTCTGAAAGGCGAACTTTTGGAAGCAACTGCACTGACCCGAGATTTGCGAGAGAATTACGGCATATTCTGCTCTATAGTAGTTTATCCGGTAATACCAAAGGGGATGATCGAGCTACGTTTGATACCAACTGCAGCCCATAGTATAGAGGATGTACAGCGTACCTTAGATGCTTTTAGCGAAGTAGCTAAGAAATTGGCAAACGGCAATTATAAAAGCGAATAAGCGCTTGTTATAGCTTTATATTAACTCGAAGGAAATACTAGTTAAAGCAGTATTTTCTTCGAGTTTTTTGTTTTTGTGCTTGATAGTAAGGGTTTTATGTTTATAAACACCTATTTTGTGGAAAAATATGGACTTTTTACTCTAAAAATGTATTTCTAAAAATTTTTAAAACAAAATTAAAGCACTACATTAGTACTTGACAATTAATCTTAAACCTTAAAACTAATAGGAGTATTTAAAAATGAAAAAATTTGCGGAAGTAAAAGCCCTAGTGGCAGCCTTAGAAGCCGATGTGGACAAGTTCTACAACAAAGCAAACAATGCAGCAGGTACCCGTGTTCGCAAAGGGATGCAAGAATTAAAAAACTTAGCACAGAGCATTCGTTTAGAAGTTCAAGAAACTAAAAACAAAGCTTAATAAATTTATAAGCTTTGTACTTTAAAAAACGTCTCCAGAACCACGAGACGTTTTTTTTATTGGGGTAATTGTGGTGGACGCTCTTTCCAAGGGCTGGTACTAAT
Organism: Pedobacter sp.; assembly: GCA_039810685.1. GTDB lineage: Bacteria > Bacteroidota > Bacteroidia > Sphingobacteriales > Sphingobacteriaceae > Pedobacter. The sequence goes on from JBDHXL010000005.1 coordinate 51,646, forward strand.
AGCACCTAAAAAGGCCACTACAGCATCACGCTCTCGTTTGCTTAGCGCTAGACCACGCAAGAGTTTGTCGTTTTTGGGAAGTAGTGGATCATTTACTTGCTCGGGTTTTACCCTTTGTACAGGCATGCCCATGTTATACATATTCATGATTCCATCCATATCCGGAAACAAGCCGTTGTGAAACCAAGGACCAGTGCGCATAACATTGCGAAGGCTAGGTGTTTTGAACTTACCCACATCTTCCGGTTTTTTGGTGACCTTGTATAAGCCCAAATCTTCATATTTACGCCCGTAATAGGTCAATCCTACATTATGAAAATCAAAATCTGTAAACAATGGACCGTTGTGGCAGTTCATGCATCGGGCTTTGGTTCTAAACAGGTGCAGGCCCCACAATTGTTGGTCGGTTAGTGCGTCATGCTTGCCTTCAAGAAATCTGTCAAAATCGGTCTTGCGGCTAGTAATAGTACGCTGATAGGTGGCCAAACTTTTAAATATTTGTTCATTACTTATCTTTTTGGTGCCAAAAGCTTGCTCAAATAGGGGGCGATAACCTTTTATTTTAGAAAGTTTTTTGGCTAAGCCTTTTAGGCTCTGATGCATTTCAATTTCACTGCTTATCGGTCCTTCGGCTTGTTGTTCAAGGCTATCAGCACGCCCATCCCAAAATAGTTTCTTTTGAGCCCAAACATTCTCTATTGATGGAGCATTTCTGCTGTTTGGGGCATGGTCGTGGCCTATGGAGACTTCCCTGCCGTCAGCCCAATTTAAATCGGGTACGTGACAGCTAGAGCAGGATATTTGGTTGGATGAAGAAAGCCGAGGGTCAAAAAATAATAGGCGACCTAAATCAACAATCTTTTTTACCGAATCATTGTCTTTTTTAATAGGTGAAGGTGGCAACACTCCCAATTCTTTCCAATCTACCCCGGCATCAACAGTTGGGGCAGGCCATTTGTCGGGGCTTTGGCTGTATATAGAGCGCAAAGAATCGCTCGGTAGAGTTGAACCTGATAAAAAGTTTATTCCTTTAAAGGATACAAGTAATAACAGACCAAAAGTAACTATTAATATAGAGAAAACTCTTTTCATGTTAAGTTAAAGTATATAAAATGTATCGTTTGCTAATGCATTTTTCAAAATTGGGACTAAAGGTACATGTTTATTCCGATTTGTGTAGCCCAGCGGTATTTATTGGGTATAAAACTGGGGTTTAAATCAGTCCTCAAGTCTTGTTTTAATTTCTTTCGGTAATCAAGGTTGAAGAAAAGACCCATATGCTGGTTTTTAATCATTTTTTTAGTGCTAAACTCAGTGCTGAGTAACATACCTAGCGACTTGCTTTGGTAGTAGTAATAATCTGTAAAAACTACATTTCGGATAAACTCGGTTGTAGAGTTGGTATTGTATTTCAGTTGGGTTGCTAAGGGTAACAAGCAATAAGGCGAAAGTCCGAATTTAATATTCTGATTTTCATCAAACTGATGGTACAGCCTTGTTTCAATATTTAGTTGTAATGTTTGGTAGTTTAAGGCATCGGATTGTCCCAAATCTTCTTTTTGTTGCTGGTTGTAGGCTAGTTTCAGTCCAATTTCTTTTGATGTGGCTTGCTTTTTGTCCCATAGGTACAAGAAACTGCTGTTTAGTTTCAGCGCATTAACTTTGTAATTTACTCGGTTTAGGCTACCAGATGTTTTAAGATTACCGTCGTAGCCGAAGTTGTATTCTGCATCAATATGTAACAAGTAATTGTGTGTTGAGGAGGAATGCTTGCGTAGGAGCAAAGCACTTTTTAATGTATTGAGCCGGAATATTGCAACGGTAGCAAAACCAGGAGTTGATCGGCTTTTGTTGTAGTTTTTGTTGAGCAACGATTCATAGGAAGCCTTGAATTGGATATCAATTTGTTTGTTATCCAAAGCGTACTCTAGTCCAAGGCCTTTGTAATTATCGTATTTATAGACAGAGCTCGAGTCTTTAATAACAGAACTTCCGTAACCGTATTGCATATAATGAATACGATCTGGATACAATAAGGAGGTTTTAAAGTCTGAGTTTTTATAGCTGATAGACACTTGCTCATCGGCCTTACCCAAAAGACCAAAAACACCCAGTTGATGTTTACCGAACGAAAAACTAAAGCCAGGTTTGAATTTTACTATGAAACGGTTGGCGTTTAGTCTCGGATCTACCGAGCTGGTACTCCAATGTTTATGGTAGTCCATGCCTATAAAGGCACTAACTTTGTTGGTTAGTATTTCTCGGCTTAAAGTGGTGTTGATGATGTAATTTTGCCTTTCGTAAATACCACTTTTATTGGCATAAGGATAAAAAGTTGTGAAATCTTCTAGGTTATTTTTTTGCCCATTCGCTAGGCTGTCTTCAAATGATTTGTTGAACTCAAAACTGCCCGACACACTATATTTTCCAATTTTTTTATAGCCTTTTGCTACAAAGCTGGGCAAATTTACGGTGTAGGCTTCTTGTGCACGGCGTAATTCGCCTTGTTGGTGATACCATTGTAGGGTCAGAAAGCCATAGCTAGACAAGTCTGCGGTGCTAGATATACTTGGGCTAAAGAGTGTGTTTTCTAGGTATTGCCTGTCTTGTTGGTAAAAATAAACAGAATCATAAGCGTATTGGGCTTTGGCCAATACGCTTATGATAAGTAGAAAAAAAATAAGACTGTACCTAGTTTTTTTCATTTTCAGTTAGTTGTCGATAAAGGAGGCGTTGTCTTTGTAGGGGTTAGCTTTGTTTAAGACCCCGAAATCTGCATGCGAGTTGTTTGTGTCTTGCAATACACGTCTTCCGGCAACAATTTTAGCAGTTTTGCGAACAACCGATTGGCTTGAGTAGGGGCCGGCTGTAACCGAGCAAGCACCCGCTTCGTGCGCTTGGGGCAAGCGTCTTGGGGTTTGGTCTGCAGCAATTGGGGCCTCAGTTTCTACGGCATCAATAATAAATTTTGCTGGTATTTGAGGGTAAAGTGTAGTACTGCTAGTTATACTCCTTACAGTTGGAATTGCATAGGCAGGCAAATTATCTAGGGCAACACTCTGGTCAACTTTCATGATTACGTATGAGTCTTTAGCCTGAGGGCTCAACAACATATCTCTCATTCCGGTAGCGAAAATAGTTTCCATGTTAGGAACGTTCGGGTTTCTTACGTCGCTGGCATACATAGCTCTGCCCGGTTGTATGCTTTGTTCGTAAGGATATAACCACACTTCAAAATCGGCATTTGCCAAGTTTACGGTCAACTCGGGGTTGCTGATACTTTGTGAGCCTCCACTGTTTTTATCGTAAGGTTTGGTATGATCTACAGCAGTTTGTGCAATAACTATACTTTTACCAGGTAAAACCGGATATTTTTTGCCTGTACCGTCACTAGGAATCATGAATAGGGCTTTCAAATAAACATAATCTTCATTGGCATTACCGTTATAGTTTATTCCGATAGATTTGCTCCAATCGTATTGATTGTTGGGCAATGAATAATCATCGGTATTTTTGTTTTGTTTGCCATAAGCAAAGCCAATCAATAAGCTGTCGGCATAGAGTGTTTCGCTGGTGTTGTTGTATATTTCGATAAACTGATCTCTGAATGAAGCCCCAGTAGATGTATTTGAACCTGCATAATAAATCTGTTTTATAACAAAGCCACCAATAATCTCACTGTTGATTAGTTGAATATCTACATTAGCATTGCTAAAATAAGCTTGGTTATCTAAAGAGTAGTTGAGGTAATAATCACCTTCTCGGCTTGTTCCGGTTAGTGTGGCAAACTCTTCGGCAGTAATTTTTAAAGACACATTAATACTGTACATACCTGGTACAATTTTCTCAAGGCTTATTTTACCGTCGTGGCTGGGTGTAAATGTATATTTACTGTTGTTGGCTTTGTTGATTAAAACGACTTCTGCCTTTTCAAAGGGCACTTCAAACCAAACCTTTACCGGATCGACACTAAGTTGGATACTTAAATTGATGGGCTGTACCTCATCACGGTTTTTCTTACAACTGCCAAATATTGCCAGCATAAAGAGTAAAAGAATAGAGAGTTTTTGTTTCATAATGTATTGATATTATAGTTTTAAAGAAATTCCGCCAGTGATACTGAGTGGTGGGGCATAAACCGTGGTACTGGTGTTGCCCGTATTCGGGTCGGTATAACTGTATTCGGGGTGGATATTAAACGTGTTGTAGGCCGTTACGGCTATTCTTATTTTTTTGTTAATTTCTTTGGCTACCGACATTGAAAAAACGGCATAAACCAATTTTTGGTCGGTGGTGTTAAGTGATAAGTTGCGGGTAGGCAAGGGGTTGTTTTGCCCATCGGTAAATAAAACCTGTTTTAGATTTTGATCCAAATATCCGATAGCCGGTTGTAGTGCATTCTTATATTGCGATTTTCTTTTGTTGTACCAGAAAAAATCGGTATTGGTCATAACCACAAAACCCAAACTTGGAATGTGCGTGCTAGTGTTCAGTTTACTGGTGATTACGGTTTTTTTATCATTGCTAAGTGGCCGATATATGGCGTAACTGATTAGCTTGCCATTGATGAGCTGTGGGCTGCTAAGTGGTTCGATATCAAAAACCGGGTTATTTTCTTGTGAAGTAATAACCGAGGTGCTAGTTGTTAAACTGGTGTTAAGTGCCGATATTTTGTGAATTGCCCAACTCCAGTCAAAACCATAGGTGTTGGAACTAAGTGCGTTATAAATACTGTAGAAAGAGTTTTTGAAGTGATTGGTAGATGTACCGTTTTCGTAATAAATAAACTTTTGCTGGTTCGAGTCGTAATAATAATCAAAATTGGGCAAAGTAACCTGTTGGTATTGTTTTACGGAGTTGAAACCATTTTTTGCAGCTTTGTAAAATGCGTTTATTCTTGAGCTGAATATTTTGTTGTGGTAGCTCAAATTAATTTCTGCCTGACTCGATTTGCTTGGCTTTAGGTGTGGGTTGCTACTTTTATATTTTTCGGTATAGACCAAATATAAGGCTGCATCCGAGTTAAGGGCATATATCAAAGGAATGTCTATCCAAGCTGGTGGCGGATACCTTTGTGCTAGAGTAGGCGATTTGGACGATATACCATAGGCAAGACCCAAATTCCAATCTTTGTTAAATTGGATTTGTGTGCTCAATCGGGGTTGTAAGGACAAAGAACCGTTCTGCGAATCAACCCGAATACCCAAGTTTGCATTGCTGTTTTTGCCCAATAGCTTATAATGGATGTTATCGGTAAAATAAATGCCCGTGTTGACAATGGACGGGTTTAGTTCGAAAGAGTAGGGGCGTATGTTGGTACTGTTTAGGTTCACAAATCTGGGCCTATCGGGGTCATACACAATACCTTTACCCCCGTTATTTGTGTAATTGCTGTTAATTCCGTAGCTGAGTTTGTGTAAGCTATGCCCAATTTTAAAAAATGAGGAGAATTTTAGATTGCCGCTAGCTGTTACCGGGCGCCCAACAATTTGCTCGATAGCTAAATAATTACCACTAATGACCACTCCCTCATAAATTCCGGTAGTGTCTTTTGCAGTATATCCTTTGGGTAATTGGTTGATAAACCATTGGTTATAGCTATCTTGTCTTGATGCCGAATAGGAGAGTGATAACTCTATACGATTCAGATACTTCGAAGCCAAGTTTATCGCTAATTGGTTGGATAGTCTAAAGCCATTTTGTTTTGAGTAATATTCTCGGCGACTACCGTCATCGGGGTCTAGTTTGCCCTCATCAATTTTGCGATTAAGGTCTAGACTAAATTTGTTAGTAAATGTTTTTGAGATGCGATAATGCCAACGGGCAGAGAAACCATAGCGGCGATATTCTTGCAGTCTGTCGCGGGGGTCGTTGTTAGAAATGGCGTAATTAAAATCGGTACTCAGCCCACCGAGTTGATGAGGTAGATTGAAGCCCTTATTGAGAGAATAGTTAGTAGAACCAGCGTTGAGGTTGGTTGTAAATTGTAGGGGTGTTTTGCCTGATTTTCTTTCTATGATGATTGCACCATCGGTCAGTTCACCATATTCTGCTGAGGCTACACCTTGTATTACTTCAATTTTTTCTATCGACTCTACAGGTAGCTCCCTAAGGTCTATACCCCGAAAGGGTACATCGGTAGCAAAAGAACTGTTTGTTGCGGGTAAAACAGCACCACTCATTCCTCTTTGGGTGATGGGTCTCGATTGCATGTTGGCATCATTGGAGAGGGTTATGCCATCCACAATAATTGGAATACCCAAGGAGTTATTTAGATCATAAGTTCCGCCAAGCGTATTTCTGAGGCTTAATGTTTGTGAGGTGTTGATGTTGGGGGCTGTAAGCTGTTTACCGGGCAAGGTGTTCAACACATCCATTAGGCTAAAAGCTTGTACCCTCTCAATAGCTTCTTCATCAAAACTAATGGACGAGATAGAATTTCGACTTTTTGCATAGGTAGAACTGACTTGTACTTCTTTTAAAGTCAGGCTATTTTCGTGCAAAATGATGTAAATGTTATTTTGGTAATCACGTTTTTCAATTTTTCGTTCTACCGTTTTACGCCCAACTGCAGTTACCCGTATGTTTACCTGTGTCAGCGAAAAGGGCAGCGAAAGCACAAAACGTCCTTTCGAATCACTAAAAGTTGTAGATTGGGTTTCTTCGCAAAAAATTGAAGCAAACTCTATTGCTTGACCCTTACTGTCTTTAACAAAACCAATTAAATCGGAGGCTTTGTGTTGAGCTTTAACTAGCGTGCAACAGACTAATAAACAAGGGATTAATATTGTTTTAAAACGCTTCAATTTAGATTTAATCTAATTCGACGCAAAAATGACAATAAAATTAAGTAAATACAAATTATTTAGAATAATTCTAATTAAAGATGTTGAGGTTGTTTTTTGTGATAATAATTGTCGATGACTAATAGGCTAGTTCTAAAAAAGCCGGTATAGCACTTAAGTTTATTCTTATATTACTACTCGGATTGTTCAATTGTTTGTTAAACAGTGTTTTGATTTCTGTTTCTATAAATTTTAAATGCTGAAATAAGTTGGTTTAAAATTTTCTATATCCTATCTGTTGTCGGCTTGGAATAAAGTTGAATACTTCCTTGTTTTGACCAAAGAAAGAAATCTCCATACTAACAGCACGTACATTAATAACCATAGTGGGTATTTGAGTTGCTACTAATGAAAATGGAGATTTCTCTTTGTTTCATCTCTTTATTTAAATACGGGGAACGTTACCTTCTCACTACTTTTCTGCTTTCTGTTATAGCGTTTCCATGTAGTTTAATGATGTAAATTCCTGCAGGATAATTGCCCAACGAAAGGTGTTTGTTGTTTTCTTGTGCGTTCAACTGATATTGTTGCAATACTTTACCTTGTAAATCTATCACCTGCAATTGGGTAAATGTACCTGCTCCAAAAGATATGCTTAGATAATCGGTGGTAGGGTTGGGGTAGAGCTGAATGTACGAAGCAGAGAGTTGAAAGTTCAATTTCTTAACCCCCAATTCTGTTGTGCTGCCATCTTGGTCTATTTGTACCAGTTTGTAATAATTGTTGCCGTTTAGCGGGCTATAGTCGGTAAAGCTGTACGCATGGCTTGATTGTAGGCTTACAACACTTCCAATCTTTACGAAAGAGCCTTCATCGCCACTGCGGTAAATTTCAAAACCCTTGTTGTTAAACTCATTGGCAGTTTGCCATTGTAGTTTTGCTTGGTTACCATCGGCTTTTGCCGTAAAACTGATTAAGGTTAGGGGTAGTACCAAAGGGTCGCCTTGATACTCATAAGCACCTAAATCTATTGTACCGCTATTATAAACCCTTGGGTTGCCCGCCAAATCTGTAGTAGTAGAATTAAGACTGTTGTTTCCGGCATTTAAAGCTGCAGAACTGTTTTTCAGTGTGTAATCACCTGCTGACGGATTGGTGAAAATATCGGCATCGGTAATTCCTGAAGCATCTAAGTTACCGTTGGTGAAATCGGTGTTTCCTTCAATTAAAGAAAATTGAGGAGTATAGTTTCCTACAGAAGTACCAAAAACAACGCTGTTATTTATTACCGGTAAGCCACCTGCAATATTCATAGCTGTAGTAGTAGCTGAATTTACAGCAGTGTTATTTACAAGGCTTACATTGGTAAATATCGGATTGCCTGATAAGTTGCGGATACCGCCTCCCTGAAAATTGGTGCTGTTATCGGTAATAATTACATTGGTTAAGATAATATTAGAATTTTCATTAAATATACCACCACCACCGGATCCAGCAGCACTCATTTTTGCAATGTTATTTTTAATAATCACATTGGTTAAAACAGCATCAGATTTATTATTGCGGACACCACCACCATACTCAGCAGTATTATTATAAATAATAGAGTTACTAATTATGGCTGCTGAAAATGTAGAGTTATAAATACCACCACCGCCAACTCCTGTTTCATTATTTTTGATTACCAAGTTTCGTAAAATAGGTGAGGCATAGTAATTATATATCCCAGCTCCACTTCCACCAAGTGTATAACCATTTTTTACTGTAAAGCCATCAAAAATTGCAGTATTAGTTAATGGACTTCCAGCAGTATAAGTATTATCAATTACTTTTATGGCATTTTGCCCATCCAATGCAGAACCTTCTACGGATAAGGAAGGTAGAATACGGGCATCATCTAAATCGCTAATTCCATTTCCTGGATCGAAACCACCATAAATAGCTACATTGTTTTTTAGGATAATACTGCTGCTTAAAGAATAATTGCCGATAGCAACAAACACTTTTGTAACACTAGATGCATTGATAGCACCTTGAAGATTACCGGTAGCATTTATCCAACTGGATCCGTCACCGCTACCACCCGGAGTAACATAGACAATACCGTTGATGTCTGGAGTTTGGGCAAAAGATACCGTATTGCCAAACATGAATAATAACAAGAGGGTCAGGAGTTTTTTCATTGACTTGTGATTTATTTGTTGTTTTATGTGTTTTTGAGTTTTAATTTTCTGTTGTCTTTCATTCAAATGGAGATTTCTCTTTGTTGCATCTCTTTATTTAAATACGGGGAACGTTACCTTCTCACTACTTTTCTGCTTTCTGTTATAGCGTTTCCATGTAGTTTAATGATGTAAATTCCTGCCGGATAATTGCCCAACGAAAGGTGTTTGTTGTTTTCTTGTGCGTTCAACTGATATTGTTGCAATACTTTACCTTGTAAATCTATCACCTGCAATTGGGTAAATGTACCTGCTCCAAAAGATAGGCTTAGATAATCGGTGGTAGGGTTGGGGTAGAGCTGAATGTACGAAGCAGAGAGTTGAAAGTTCAATTTCTTAACTCCCAATTCTGTTGCGCTGCCATCTTGGTCTATTTGTACCAGTTTGTAATAATTGTTGCCGTTTAGTGGGCTATAGTCGGTAAAGCTGTACGCATGGCTTGATTGTAGGCTTACAACACTTCCAATCTTTTCGAAAGAGCCTTCATCGCCACTGCGGTAAATTTCAAAACCCTTGTTGTTAAACTCACCAGCAGTTTGCCATTGCAGTTTTGCTTGGCTACCATCGGTTTTTGCTGTAAAACTGATTAAGGTTAGGGGTAGCGCCAATGGGTCGCCTTGATACTCATAAGCACCCAAATCTATTGTGCCGCTATTATAAACCCTTGCATTTCCTGCCAAATCCTTTGTACTAGCTGTTAAACCAGTAAACAGAGCATTGCTTCCCATATCGATTGCCGGTGAACCTGATACGAGGGTATAATCACCATTTGCATAATCAGTAAAAATATCCGAAGGAGCCATTAACAACGTATTCAGGTTGCCGTTCGCAGTAGAAACATTGCCTTTTATAAGGTTGTTTTCTCCACCATAGCTGTAGTTATTGATGTCGTCCCACAGAATACTATTTTTAAAATGCGAATAGGCACCGGCTTCAAATGGAAGACCGTTGTTGGCTATTGTTACATTGGTATAAGTACCTACATCAGAATAGGTATTACCCCAATTGTAAACTCCTGTACCTGTGTTACCGCTGATAAGCACATTAGTAAATTGAGGAGAAGATTCCGAATTTACTACTCCTCTTCCTGTATTGTTGATGATGCTTACGTTGGTAACAACTGTATTACTGCCCACATTATACAATGCTGCACCCCAACTGGTCAGCACATTGTTTCGGAGTACAAGGTTACGAAGCGTTGGAGATGCTCCGAAATTGTAAATTCCTGCACCCTTAAGACCGGTGTTCAGTCCGTTCATTATGGTAAATCCGTCCAATACGGCTGTGCTGTACAATTGATTTTGTACGGAATATTCGTTCCACACAACCGGTCTTATGTTTTGACCGTTCAAGACAGAACCGTTCGTATTAGCAGCGTTTGGCATTATGCGGTTGTGCGACAAATCGGTTATTCCATTCGCAGGGTCGAAACCACCATAGATTTCCACATTGTTTTTCATAATGAAGCTGTGGTCGCCTACGTTGTAGTTTCCGGAAGCTACAAATACCTTTTGGACGTTTGTTGCATGAATGGCATTGTGCAAATCGCCCGTGGCATCTGCCCAGGATGTTCCTAGTCCTGTATATCCTTCTCTTACATAGATAACTCCGTTAATGTCGGGTAGAAGCGTATATTCATACGCACCTATATCAATTGTCGAACCGCTTACTCTCGGATGGCCCGCTAAATCTTTGGTGTTGGCATTCAACCCTGAAAAAAGTATATTGCTACCAGCATTAAAGGCAGGCGAATTACCTTGAACTTTAAAATCTGTACCGAAAAACAAAGGATTTGAGCCCACTTTGTTGTTATCACCTGAATTGCCTGTGCTGTACACCTGTGTAATGCTGTTTTTCAGCGTTAAAGTTGCACTGTTGTTTTCTATGTCAGCTCCAGAGGTGTTAGCAACGCCATTTTTCTGATTGTTCCAGATAATGCTGTTGTATATTTTCGGAGCGGCACTATTGAGGTTTGCTACACCAGCACCAATCATTGTCGGGTTTGCGCCAATGCCCGTTATTGTGTTGTTTACGATGGTGGTGTTTACAATAGTTGGAGCCGAGTTGGTACCGTTGTAGATCCCTGCTCCCATTCCGCTTTGACTGAATGGAGCGATTACCGCGTTACCGCTGATAACGGTATTATAAATATCGGGGTTGGAGTTTTCGTTGTAAATACCTGCTCCCGTTGACGTGGCGGCATTTCCTCTTATCACCAAATTCCTCAACGTTGGTGAAGCATATACATTTCTAATTCCTGCTCCGTTGGCAAAAGAACCGTTGAAAATCGTAAATCCGTCCAGAATAGCGGTATTGTTCATCGCTGTTCCCGAGGTAAATACATTCCAGATAACAGGACGCAAACCTTCTCCGTTCAATATTGAACCGTTTGTATTGGAAGCATTCGGCATTATACGGTTGTGGGTTAAATCGGAAATACCTGCTGACGGGTCGAAACCACCATAGATTTCCACACCGTTTTTCATTACAAAGCTGTTTGTACCAACGTTGTAAGTACCTTTAGCTACAAATACTTTGCTAACACCCATAGTTTGTATGGCGGTATGCAAGTCGGATGTGGCATTCGCCCAGCTTGAACCATTGCCGCTACCGCTTGGAGTAACATAAACGATGTCGTTAGCATCGGGAACTACCAACGAATATTCACTTTCGTAAGCTCCCATATCAATTACGCCACCGTTGGCATATTTGTAAACCCTTGCTTTGCCTGCCAGATCCTTGGTGTTGACATCTAAATTTGTAAACAGGGCGTTGCTTCCGGCATTAATGGCATTAGAACCGATCTTTAAGGTAAAATTAGCACCTGCCGGACTGGTAAATACATCGCCTGCAGCATAAGCAGGTATATTACCATTGCTCATATCCACATTGCCGACTATCATCGAATATTTTGGGATATAAGTACCCGCATTTGTACCGAGAATAATCGAGTTATTGATTTGCGGATTACCACCTGCAATTTCCATTGCGCTGTAATTTACGCTTGCCAAATTGCTTGCAATAGTCACATTCGTAAGAACAGGATTGCCGGACAAACTGCGCAAACCGCCTCCCTGAAAATAAGTGCCGTTGTTTGCAATCAATACGTTGGTTAATTTTAAAGCTGAATTTTCGTTGAAAATACCGCCTCCACCTGCTCCTGAGGTAGCCAATGTTGCCGTATTGTTTTTAATGGTTACGTTGGTAAACTCCGAAGCAGAACCGTTGTTTCGTACACCACCACCATATTGCGCGGTGTTGTTGGTAATAATGGAGTTGTTTAACTTAATTGAGGAATTTACATTGTAAATAGCTCCTCCCGAGGCAGTTGCTGCATTATTCTTAATAACCAAATTATTAAATACCGGTGCAACATTTAGGTTGTATATAGCTCCCCCGTGTATTCCACTTCCGTTCATCAAGGTAAAGCCGTCTAAAATGGCGGTATTGTTCAATCCGTTGTCGTTATTCCATATCAGCGGCCTGGTATTTTCTCCGTTAAGAACAGAACCAGCTGTGCTTTCTGTCGGCAAAATGCGATTGTGGGATAAATCAGTGATACCACTACTTGGATTAAAACCACCATAAATTTCCACTCCGTTTTTCATGATGAAACTGCTGCTGCCAACGTTGTAATTACCGGTAGCGACAAATACTTTCGTAACGCCTGAAGTGTGTATTGCATTGTGCAAATCGGAGGTGGCATTCGTCCAACTATTACCTGTTGCAGTTCCGGTGGCATTTGGTTTTACATAGATGATACCACTTGCAATATCTGCTGTCATTGCAAAAGTTTCGTAAACGCCCAAATCTATGGCAGCTCCCATAAACCTTGTATTTCCTGCTAAGTCCTGTGTGTTGGCATTTAATCCTGGATACAAGGCATTGTTTCCTGCATTTATGGCTGGCGAACCTGTTTTTAAAGTATAATCTCCGCCTGCCGGATTGGTGAAAATATCGTTAAGCGTATAGAGTGATGCATTAAGATTGTTGTTGGCTGTACTGTTATTGCCTTCTATTAATGAATATTGTGCACTAGAAAAAGTTCCGTTGCTGATGCCACCATAAACGATAGAATTTCTAATATTAAGCACATGTGGGCTATTATTCAGATTGATAGCCACAATTGAATTAGTATTGTTGGCTATGGTAACATTGTTTAGTGTAGTAGTTCCATTACCAATGCTCTCAAAGAATATTACTGAGCCATTGGGATTATCAGAAGTGTTGTTGGTGATTTTTACATTTGTTAAAGTAGGCGAACTATTGGCAAACTGTATTGCAGCTCCCTGTTGATATGCTCGGTTGTTGCTAAATGTAACATTGGTTAATGCAGGTGATGAATTGGAATTATTCATACCTCCACCTGTATAATTTTGAGCTATATTATTACTAATTACTATATTGGTAAAGCTTGCAGAACTATACAGGTTGGCAACACCACCGCCTGATAGTGCTGAATTTTCTTTTATTACGAGATTATAGAATGCCGGGCTAGACCAGAAATTTAAAATGCCCGCACCTGTTGCATTGTCAGAATAACCATTTGCAATTGTAAAACCATCTAATATGGCTGTATTATTCAGGTCGGTTCCGTTATAGTTATTGATAACTCTTCTTGCGTTTTCTCCGTTCAAAACCGAACCACCAACGGTTGCTGTCGGCAAGATACGGTTGTGTGCCAAAGTGGTAATGTTGTTTGCCGGATCGAAACCCCCATAAATGGCTACATTGTTTTTCATTACGAAACTGTTGGCAGGAGCAGGGTAATTCCCCACAGCTACAAAAACTTTGGTAACGCCTGTTGCATCAATTGCAGCTTGTAAATCACCGGTTGCACTTCCCCAACTAGATCCATTACCGCTACCATTCGGAGTAACATAGACAATGCCGTTGATGTCTGGAGTTTGGGCAAAAGATACCGTATTGCCAATCATGAATAATAACAAGAGGGTCAGGAGTTTTTTCATTGACTTGTGATTTATTTGTTTCTGAGTTTTAATTTTCTGTTGTCTTTCATTCAAAGAGAGAAATCTCCATACGAACAGCACGTACATTAATAACCAAATTGGGTATTTGAGTTGCTGCTAATGAAAATGGAGATTTCTCTTTGTTGCATCTCCAGAAAAAATAAGTAGTGTTTTTGCATATGAACTGATAAATAAACTATATCAGTTTTAAAATTACATTTAGCTAATTACAGTGTTTAAAAACAGCCGTAACAAAAGCGTAACAACTGTTTAGCTTGTTGTTTTTCAGCTGTTAATGTGTGTTTTTTGTCTTCTTGATGTGGATGTTCGTGAGTTGCTCAGGCATAAGCAGAGCAGCAATAATTGTTGGGTCAAACAACACTCTCTACCAAACTCTGTGGTGTGTCGCTAAGCGTGCCGCCCAGTTTTTTGCGAACACGATTCCAAGTAACTCGCACCGCATCGGGCGAAATCCCTAGGGCTTGTGCCATTTCTTTGTGTGAAAGTTGCAGCCTCGACATCATCAGGTAGCGCAGCTCTGCTTCGGTGATATTGTTGTGCTCGGCACGTATTTTCTGAATAAAACCAGGGAATACAAGAGTGAAGTGCTTTTGAAAATTTAACCAGTCCGTATCTGTTAAAATTTTGGCTTGTCGTAGTTCTAATACAGTCTGTTCAAGCATTTTTCTTTCGTTGCTTTCTGTGTTTTTGATTTTCTTAAGCTCGTCGCTAAATTTTTGGGTAATCTTGCTTTGTTCGTTTATTTTATAAATGAACAGATTTATCTCGTCTTTTGCTTTGCGTAATTCTGATTCAACTTTTAGTTTGGCCAATTCTGTATGGTGCTGTCTTTTTCTCAAAATCAAATAACCTAAAATAAGCACAACCAGTAATACTAAAACAACCAGCAAAAAAAGGTTTCGCTCGTTTGACTTTTTGGCTTGTTCAAGTGAAAGTGTGGCCAATTGTAATTGTTCTTGTTTGGCGCTAACTTTTTGCTGGGCTCGCAATACTTTTAAGGCGTTAAATTTTTCGGTGTACCTGCTATGGGCTACAATTGAAGAATCTAAGTAACTTTTAGATTGTTGTAAATTGCCGGTGGCAGCATACCATTTACTGATAATGGGGTACAAAATGCGTAAGCGATCAAACTGCTTAGATTGGTTAATGTGGTATTGGGCCTGTTTAATGAAAGTTTGAGCCTGTTTTAAATCTCCTTTTTCTCGATAGATATCTGCTAATAGGGTAGCGGCTCCGGCTGCACAGCCGTCATCTTTGATGGCTGTAGCCCCTTGCAGGTCGGTTTGTAACAAGGGAATAGCCTTGTCATATTGCTTACGCATATACATGCTGTTGCCCAAATTTCCGGTTGCTATTCTTTTCCAAACTTGGGCCTCGCTAAAACGTGTCTGAATAACTTGGTTAAAATAATAATCGGCACTATCAAGCATCTTTAAGTTTTGGTAGCAAAGCCCCAAGGTATTTCGGGCATCGTTCAGCACCATGGTGTTGAAACTGTTTTCCGGTAGTATGATGGCTTTCTTAAAATAGCTGATAGCCAAGTCATAATCTTGAAAGTAGTAATACGATTGCCCGATTTGCATCAAGTCTCTGGCCATTTCCGGATAGTCTTCGGGCTTGGTTTTTGCCAGTTCTTTGTCTAAAAGTAAGTATTGTTCAAATGCCAATTCATAGTTTTGCTCTCTTTTCCAATAAAACTCTGCCAAGGCCCTAAGGGCTCTAGCCCGTAAAAAATCTATATTTTCACGACTAACCTGCTCCAGTTGGTCTTTTAATACTTTTAGTGATACTTCTTTGGCTTGGTTTTGGTAAAAGGCGTTCCAAAAATTCTGGAAAAAGTAAATCTCTAACTCAAGACCTCGGTCTTTGTTTTTACGGGCAAAGTCAATCAGTTCGTTGGCTTGTTTTGCTCGCTGGGTAGAGTCGCTAATATTAATCAAATCTCTGTATAAGGCATGTACCCCTAGCACTTTCTCTTTGTAGGGCTTATGCAACAAGTTTTTGTATTGCTGTTGAGCAATAGCCGGAGCGGATAATAGAAGCGTAAATATGATAAGTAGAACACGCATATTTTTAGCTGAATATCTTAATACCGAGATTTGAAGAAGAACCTTTGCGGATAAGATAGACGAATTGAATAGCTGGTTTGATCATCATTGAGTATCAAAAATACTATTTTATTCATTGTTTTGGCTGTTCTTAACGTAATTTTTCGTGTTAAGGCCTTCTGATGCTAAAAAATCTGCTGCACAGGTCGTCACTACAAGCTTAATTGGGCACTGTATTGGCTTTGGACTAGGCTGTGTCTTTCCAGTATCATTTTGTAAGGCTTTGCCTTGTAAAAGCTCTTTTTCATTGGTTTGCTAAGTCCAAATCTACTATGTTTGTCTATGCACACAGATTTAGCTATTATCAATGCCACCATTAAGGGTAGGCGCAGTATTTATACCGATAGTTTTATTGATAAGGAAATTGCCGATGCCGATATTTGGCAAATTCTCGAAAATGCCAATTATGCTCCAACGCATAAGCTTACACAGCCTTGGCGATTTACCGTTTTTAGAAAAGCAGCTCGCCAAAGATTGGGCGAAGAGTTGGCACGTATTTACAAAGAGCATACACCGCCCGATAAATTTTTAGCTAAGAAATACGAAAGTTTCCCGCATAAAATGCAGCAGGCCAATACTATTATAGCCATAAACATTCATTTTCATGAAGACAAAGTGCCTGCCAGCGAGGAAATTGCCGCAGTAGCCTGTGCCGTCCAAAACATGATGCTTACAGCTCATGCTATGGGTATCGGCTCTTATTGGGGTACACCAGGGCCTATTAAACACTTGGGTGATTTTTTGCAATTGAACGAGCATGAAAAATGTCACGGATTGTTGTTTTTGGGTCATCATCAGGCTGAGATTTCAGCCGTAAAACGTGACCCTATTGCCGAGAAAGTGAAATGGCTCGAACAATGACACCCAGCAAGCCCGAAGTATTGGATTTTTGCCTGCAGAAAGTAAGCAATGCAATAGCAGAAGCCGAAAAATCGTTGCAATTAGCCGAAGAATCAGCAAAAGACGATACCAAAAGCAGTGCCGGCGATAAGTACGAGACCGGACGCGAAATGGCTCAGCAAGAGATTAATCGAAATAAACAAATCTTGCAAGAAGCTCGGCAGCGTTTGCAAACATTGTTGGCTTTGCCAGATACGAGCAAAAGTCATCAAGTGGGTTTAGGAACTTTGGTACACACGGATAAATTGTGCTTTTTTGTTTCTATTGGTTTAGGTGCTTTTACATTGTCCGGCTATCAAATTGTTGCGGTATCGGCAAATTCGCCAATTGGCAAGTGCTTGTTGGGTGCAAAACAGAACGATTGTATTGAGTTTAACGGACAGCGTTATACAATTCTTAAACTCGACTGAGGTTAAATTTTTATAATCTACCTGTAAATTGTAATTTAGGCAGATGAGCAATAAGGCCAGCGATGATTTTTCGGTAAGTGTCATCATACCTATGTATAATCAGGCTAATCTGATTGAAGAAACCATTCAATCGGTTTTGGCCTCCCATTATCCCGTTTTGGAAATTGTAGTGGTTGATGACGGTTCTCAAGACCAAAGCGTAGCAGTAGTAAAGGAATTGGCTGTTCGTCACCCCATTATCCAATGTGTTGTGCAAGAGAATAGTGGGCCTTCAGTAGCCCGGAATAGGGCCATACGCATGGCCAAAGGCACTTTTATTTTACCACTTGATGGGGATGATTTGATTGCCCCCCAATATATTGCTGAGGCTATTGCCGCATTTAAGGCTGATAACGAATTGAAGGTGGTATATTGTGAAGCCGAGAAATTTGGTGCCAAACAAGGAAAATGGCAGTTAAAGCCCTTTAGCCTCGAAAATTTGGCAAAGGACAACATGATATTTGTTTCGGCGCTGTATAGAAAAAAAGATTGGGAACGTTGCGGCGGCTATCCCGAAGATTTGCGTTGGGTGAGCGAAGATTGGGTGTTTTGGATTGCTATGCTTAAAGACGGTGGAAAAGTACTTCAATTACCATTTATTGGGTTTTATTATCGGATTAGTCCGGGCTCTAGGCGCAAGGGGATGGACAACCATAAAAAAAGAATGCTCATCGCTTATATCAATACACACCATGCCGATTTTGTTTACCGCTACCTTGGTGGCCCCATGCGTTTTCAGCGGCGTCAATCCAAACGCTACAATAGCTTTTTGCGTTGTTTAGGCTTGCTTCGTTGAACAACAGTAACTTAAATTTTGTCGCGTCCTTTGGTAAATTTATACCAATAGTATTTGATGGGATTGCTGTATTTAAGCTGTTTCCAAGGGCGGCTACCATGTGCCTTATGCAATACGGGTGTATCCAGCAAAATGTAGTTTTCAAAATTTAGCTCCAATGCTTTTTTAGAGATGATCGTGTCGTACCAATCTTTGCTACGGTCTAGGTTGGCGAAACTGTAAGCTTTTAAAAAGCTAGGGCTCATCAGTGTGCAGCAAAAACTAAGGCTACGTTTGGTCGATTCGAAGGCTTGCTTATGTTTGCTGAATTTTAGGTAGGGGAAATTTACTTTGCCCT
Organism: Pedobacter sp.; assembly: GCA_039810685.1. Taxonomy (GTDB): domain Bacteria; phylum Bacteroidota; class Bacteroidia; order Sphingobacteriales; family Sphingobacteriaceae; genus Pedobacter. Next base: position 70,234 of record JBDHXL010000005.1, read on the forward strand.
CGTTATCTACCGTTACTGCTCCAGCCATGGCCAATTGTTGCCTGCCTTTCATAAAATCGAGTAATTTGGTGAAGGTATCTTTCTTTATTTCTACATCCGATTCGACTACAATTAACGGAAGGTTTTGTGCTAAGGCAATGTTTTGGGCATGTGCTAGTACAATGTTGTAATTGGGCGATGGACTGGTAGTCAAATCGGCCAAATTTATCAATTCAAAACCCATGCTTACACTTTTTTCTGCTAAGGTTTTGCTGGTTTGCTCATCACTAAAATCATTATAAACCACATAATGCACTTTTTGCTCGTTGGCCAAAATTGCTTCAATGGTTTTGAGGGTGTTTTCCAGCGCATTCTTTACTGGAGTGATGACAATAGCTTTGTTCATGATAAAATTAGTCTTGTTGATTTTGCACCTTACTAAGCGACAAAATGCGTTTCTTCATTGCAAAGATAGAAATTAAACTTCCTTTTGCTTGGGTATTGAACTTTTGTCTAGACTTGATGATCTGTTCCTTATAGTTGCTCAGTGCTAAAAAGCTTTTCCATATCCAAAAACGCCCAATCAAAGTTTTTGGCAGCACCTCTTGTACAAATATTTGGCACCTAAATAAAAAATATTGCAGTTCGTTCAGGTGTAAGGCATGCATCAGGTACCGATTGCGATAAAATACAATCTTGATATTTTTTCGCAAATGATTGGCGTTTATGGTTGAAGAACCCAAGTGCTCGCAACTGGCTTGGTAGTCGTAATAGCATTTCCAACCCATACGCCAAGCTCTTATGCTCAGTTCGGTATCTTCATAATAAAAAGGAGTGAAAATCTCGTTGAAACCTCCCAACTCTTTTAATTTTTTGCTACAAACTAGGGCATTGGCACCCGAAATAAAGGCAGTTATAGCCGGTTTCTGAGGGTTATTGGCTTTGTAAATACGATGCACTCGGTATTTTAGTCCAAAAATACTGGCAAGGCGTGGCCCATCTTTCACTTTTGGGTTTTGGTCAATTATCCTTCCCATCACCCCAAAGGTATCTTTTTGCTCAAAACAAGCCCATTGGCTATCGAAATAATTGGCGCTTAGCTTAATGTCTGAGTTGAGAATGAGTGTTAGTTCTTTGCAGGCTATACTGATGCCTCTGTTGCAAGTGGCCGAAAAACCCTGATTACTTTCGTTTTGTAGTAATATAATTTGGGGATAGTGTTTGCGTATAAATTCTACTGAATCGTCTTTAGAAGCATCATCAACAACTATGAGCTCATAGTCAACCTTGGCGTTCTCTATGGCTGTTAGGGTATAGGGCAAATAGTTTTCGAGCAGTGTTTTGCCGTTGTAATTGGGGATGATGATGGATACGCTTTTTTTGCTCATTACTGTTTGTTTTGCTCGAAATAGGCCGTAATTTCTTCCAGAGACATGGCATTTAGGCACTGTTTTGCGCTCAGGCCTCCCTTTCTTGCTATCAAGGTGCCGTAGTGCATGTCGTGCAATCCTTCGGTGCGGTGGGCATCGGGGTTGATGGCAAGTAGTACCCCTTTTTCTAGGGCATAGCGGTGCCAGCGCCAATCAAGATCAAGACGCAAAGGGTTAGCATTTATTTCTATAGCTACCCGGTTGGCCGCACAAGCATCAATTACTTTTTTAAAATCGAGTTCGTAACCTTTTCTGCTCAGTAGTAAACGTCCGGTAGGATGTCCCAAAATGCTGGTATATGGATTTTCGATGGCCTTAATCAATCTGCTAGTGGCTTTGTCTTTGTCCATTTTAAGCTGGCTATGTACCGAAGCTACTACAAAATCAAAGGTTTTTAGCACCTCATTGCTATAATCCAGTTCGCCAGAGTAAAGAATATCGCACTCTATACCTTTAAATATTTTGAAAGGAGCCAGCTGCTGGTTTAGCTGATCAATTTGAGCTTGCTGTGCATAAACTCTTTCTTCGCTGAGGCCATTGGCATAAAAGGCTGATTTGGAGTGGTCGCAAATACCCAAATAACTCAATTGCAATACTTCTTTACAATATTTGGCCATTTGCTCTAGACTGTGTACCCCGTCACTCCAATTGCTGTGGTTGTGTAGGCTGCCTTTTAGGTCTTTGTACTCAATAAGCTGGGGTAGCTGCCCGGCTCTGGCTTGTTCTATTTCGCCGTAATTTTCTCTCAGTTCGGGGGCTACAAAGTTAAGTCCTGCTTTTTGGTAAATAGCTTCTTCTGAGGGGTAAGGCTGTTCAGATAGGTTTTGCAATACGGTTTCGACATGTGCCGAATTGCCCGTTAGTTTAAAAAAGTGCAGATAGAACCATTCTTTATCTGTAAGGTACAGTTGTATTTTTAAACCTTCTTCGCTAATGGCCTGATATAAACCTTCTTCTTGCATCACAAAATCCAAATCGAGCTGGCCAATTTGTAAGGCCAGTTGCTCTTTGTGATGGGTGCCAATTACAATAGGTACTTCTTCCAATACTTCGCAGGCTCTGCGATAATCGCCAGCTATGCCCATCAAGGCTTCCTTGTCGTTTTGGTTGAGCCATTGATGCAGCACTGGTTCCCATTTATGTATAATGTTTGCAGCGGTAGCATACAAGAACTTGCCATTATTGGCCATCTTAAATTCTATGGCTTTTTGAATTTCGGCTTGTGTTTTTTCTCCAAATCCTTTGGCTTCAATCAGCCTATTTTCGTGACAGGCATAGTATAGCTCGCCGATAGTCTCAATACCTAGCTGATGCCAAATGATTTCAATTTTTTTTGGACCAATACCTTTTATACTCAACATCTCCAAGACACCGGCAGGGGTTTGGGCAATTAAATCTTGTAGCTCACGCAGCTCTCCCAATCTCAGTAGCTCATCTACTTTTGTTGCCATACTTTTGCCAATACCGTCTATCTGTGCCAGTTCTTCAATTGTTTTATTTGCTAGGGGATAGGGGATTTTATCAATTTTGAATGCTGCATTGGCTACCGATTTTGTGCGAAAAGGGTTTTCATTGTGCAACTCCATCAATTGCGCTAGCAGTTTAAAAGTTTTGGCTATAACTTTGTTTTCCATCTGTAGATGAACGCTTGTACTTTGAACTTTACCTAATTAGTTAATTTTTATATCGTAATCCATTCGGGTTTGGATACCGCTATGCTGCAAAGTCTTCTTTATTTGCTTGTAGTACAGGTAGTTTTCGCCCAGCTCTTTTTGGGTAAAATAAGTACTGATATTTTCTTTTGCTGCTTCGAGCAAGGCTTTTAAAGGGTTAATCTTATCGGGATATTCTACTACCACATAATCATTCACCTTGGCTTTTTTTGCAGCCGACTTTATGGCGTCGCTAAAACTACCCAGCCTATCGGCCAAACCGTTTTGTACGGCTGTTGTTCCTATCCACACGTGCCCACCACCCAAACTATCTATTTGTGCCTTTGTTTTTTTGCGACCAGCAGCTACCTTGCTGATAAAGGTGTCGTAAACTTGGTTTACACTTCGCTGAATGATGGCTCGCTCGGACGGAGACATGGGGCGGTTTGTACTCATAATATCGGCATATTGCCCAGTCTTCACTCCGTCAAAAGTAAGACCCAGTTTGTTGGTGAGTAAGTTTTGGAAGTTGGGGATGATGCCAAAAACTCCAATAGATCCGGTTATAGTATTGGGCTGCACAAAAATACTGTCGGCAGCACAGCCGATATAATAACCTCCAGAGGCTGCCACATCGCCAAATGAGGCAATAACAGGTTTTGTTTTTTTGCTCAGCTCTATCTCTCGCCAAATCACGTCCGAAGCCAAGGCACTACCACCACCCGAGTTGACACGTAGTACAATAGCTTTAATTTTGTCATCAAGTCGGGCTTTGCGTATGGCCCTCGATATTCTTTCCGAGCCAATTTGCTCGTCAGAGCCTTCGCCTCCTACAATATCGCCATTGGCAAATACTACTGCTATCTTGTTTGCTGCGGTATAGGTGCTTTCTGCTGGTATATTTTTAATGTAATCGTTTATAGTTATGGTGTTGATGTCTGCTTTTTCGCCTTGTCCGGTTATTTTTCGGAGCTCGGCCAAAATCTCATCTTTATATTTTAAACCATCAACCATTCGGTGAGCAAGGGCATCTTTAGGAAACTGTATGCGATATTGGTTGGCCCATTGGTACAGACTATCACGTTGCAATTTCCGACTATCGGCTATACCCGATAAGAAGGTCTCGTACATGCCGTTTACATAAGCACTTACCTGTTGCCGATTATAATCGCTCATTTTGGTGTTGATAAAGGGTTCTACCGCACTCTTATAGTTACCCACCCGAACTATTTGTGCTTCTATCCCCAGTTTCTCGAGCGAACCCTTAAAAAAGGTAAGCTCGGCGCTAAAGCCTTTCCAATCTAGGTTTCCCTCTGGGTTGAGGTATATTTTATTGGCAGTAGAGGCCAAATAATAAGCTGCCTGGTTATAAGTTTCGCTGTAGGCAATGATCGGTTTCTTACTTTTTTTAAAGGCATTAAGTGCGTTGCGTACTTCTAGCAGGGTTGCCAGCCCAGCATTGGGTGCCGAAACATTGATGTAAATGGCTTTGATATTGTCATCACCTTGTGCTCTTTGCAAGGCTTTGCTTAGGTCGTAAAAACCCAAGGATTTTTCTTCTCCACCACTAAATAGGCTTTGGTAAGAGTTTTCAGGTGTTCGTTCGGTAATACTTTGATCCAAATTGAGGTAAAGAATAGAGTTTGTTTTCACTTCTACTGTACTTTTTGTACCAACTGTAGCTACAATACCTGCTACAAGTACAAAAAAAAGAAAGCTCAACACAATGGTTGATAGTATTATACCTACTACTGTGGCAAAAACATATTTAAAAAATTCTTTCATAAAGTGTTTATACGTTTATTTTGTAAAGATAAAAAAAGCTTGCTGATTATGTATTGGCATTGTTAAATGTAGTTTCTCTAGCTGTTTAATTTGTTGATTATGAAACATACCGCATATTTGCTTTTGGGTTCTAATTTGGGCGATAGGTTAAAAAATCTTTCAATAGCCGTAGAACTTATTTCAAGAACGGCAGGAGAGATTAAACAAAAATCGGGCAATTACGAAACGGCTCCTTGGGGCAAAACCGATCAGCCTGTATTTATCAATCAAGCGGTTGCTCTTGCTACAGATTTGCAGCCTATAGCCTTGTTAGATCGCTTGCTAGCGATAGAATTGCAGATGGGCAGGCAACGAAAAGAAAAATGGGGCGAACGTGTTATTGATATTGATATAATTTTTTTTGATGATGAGGTGATAATCCACAACAATCGTTTAACTTTACCTCATCCACAATTGCAGTATAGACGATTTGTATTGGAACCATTAAATGAAATTGCTTCAGATTATGAGCATCCGATTTTGAAAAAAAATGTATATTCGCTTTTGTGTGATGTAGCTGACAATTTGGAAGTCAAAAGAATATAAACCTACTATGATTAACCAAGAGAAAAGTAATTCTGAATTAGATCTTGCCTACCTCAGGGAAATGTCCGGAGATAGTGCAGAGTTTATGATAGAAATGTTAGAGACAATGGAAATGCAAATTCCCTTGTACCTAAAAGATTTGCAAGATGCTGTAGCTGCTAGCAATTGGAAATTGGCCTATGAATTTGCTCATAAAGTTAAACCAACTTTTTTTTATGTTGGGCGTGATGACTTACGTGATTATATGCAGGTAATAGAGCGAAAATGCAAAGAAGAAAATGATTTGGAAAACGTACCCGGTGCATTGGCCGAGGTAATGACCGAGTTGACACGTGTATGGGAGCAGGTAGCAGCAGCTAAAACTAAACTTAGCGCCCAACTCTAAGCCTTGTCTTTTATTCGGAAATGTACTACAGATAGTAGGATATAAGCAATTAAGATAAGCGGAAAGGATGCAAATTGCAACCAAGCAAACAATGCTACCGCCAAAAGCAAGAAAATATATTTAAACTTATCTTTTTGCCAAGAGAAGCCGCTAAACTTTAACGAAAAAATCCTAATCTCACTAACTAGTAATAAGCTGGTTGTGATAGTAATTAAACTCAAAACCAGCCAATTGTTTATTAGATTAGGGAATACATCGGCCACATAGGGCAAGGAAACAACAAAGAGTGTATTCATGGGAGTGTTGAGACCAATAAAATCTACACTCTGCCTCTCATCGATATTAAATTTGGCTAGCCTCAATGCCGAGAAAATAGGAATCATAAAGGCCAAATAAGATAAATAGGGTATTGCTGCATCACTTTGTTGAAACAACTTAAACAGCAATACCCCAGGTAAAAAGCCAAAGCTTACCATGTCGGCTAACGAGTCCAATTGCTTACCTAATTCACCTTTTACGTTTAAAGCCCGGGCAACCATACCGTCAAAAAAATCAAATAGCCCCGAGAGTAAAACAAAATAGGCGGCAATTTTTAATTCACCATTAAACAAATGCACAATCCCTATACAACCCGAAAGTAGATTGGCACATGTCAATGCGTTGGGGATGTGTTTTTTCATGGTAATTGTTCTTTGTAGTTTATAAGCTAATTATCCGTTCATACTCAAAAGAAACTCTTCGTTGCTCATGGTGCCTTTAATTTGTTGTTGTACCAGTTCCATAGCTTCTTGGCTGTTCATATCTGCCAAGTGGTTGCGCAGCACCCAAGTGCGTTGCAGCGTTTCTTTGCTAAGCAGTAAATCGTCTCTTCGTGTACTCGATGCAGTAATATCGATAGCAGGGAAAATACGTTTGTTGGATAGTTTTCTGTCCAATTGCAATTCCATGTTGCCGGTTCCTTTAAACTCTTCGAAGATTACCTCGTCCATTTTAGATCCGGTATCTGTAAGCGCAGTAGCTAGTATAGTTAGCGAACCGCCTTTTTCAATATTACGTGCCGCACCAAAAAAGCGTTTAGGTTTGTGCAATGCGTTAGCATCAACACCTCCCGATAATATTTTGCCAGAAGCCGGAGCTGTAGTGTTGTAGGCTCGGGCCAAGCGGGTAATCGAATCGAGTAAAATCACCACATCGTGCCCACACTCTACCAATCTTTTTGATTTTTCTAATACAATATTGGCAATTTTTACATGGCGTTCGGCAGGCTCGTCAAAAGTAGAGGAGATAACTTCTGCACGTACGCTTCTGGCCATATCTGTAACCTCTTCGGGGCGTTCATCAATCAAAAGAATAATTAAATATACTTCGGGATGATTTTTGGCTATGGCATTGGCTACCTCTTTCAGTAAATTGGTTTTACCGGTTTTGGGTTGTGCCACAATTAAACCACGCTGACCTTTACCAATTGGCGTAAACAAATCCATAATACGGGTAGAGTAATTGCCCGCATCGGTAAAGAGGTTGAGCTTTTCGGTTGGGAAAAGTGGGGTCAAATAATCAAAAGGAACACGATCTCGCACATCGGCAGGAATTCTTCCGTTTATACTGTTCACCTTTACTAGAGGAAAATACTTTTCACCCTCTTTGGGTGGGCGTATGCTGCCGTTTACGGTATCTCCGGTTTTCAGTCCAAACAATTTGATCTGCGATTGCGAAACGTAGATGTCGTCTGGCGATGAAAGGTAGTTATAGTCTGCCGATCTTAAAAAGCCATAGCCATCAGGCATAATCTCTAGTACACCCTCGTTGGTGATGGTATTATCAAAATCGAGATTGTAATAACTAGTTTCGGTATTGCGCTGGCCGTTGTTATTGCCGTTATTGTTCTTGTGCTGACGCTCTTCACGGTTAACCTTATCGGGGCGATTGTTAGGTGTTTCTACCGCAACTTGCTCCTTGGGCAACTCTTTATCTGAAGAAGCTGTTTTTTTGTTTTGCTGGTGCTTCAATTTCTCAGCAATGCTTTCTGGTGCTTGGGGGTTTCTACCCAAAGCCAATTCAATCGCTTCAAAATCGGGTGTAGGTATTTCTATAAGTTCCTCCTCGTCAAAAAGACTAGGACTTTCTTTTTGTTCTTTTTGTTCTTTTGGTTTTGGAGTTTCGCCAGCTGGTTTGGCTTCTTTACTTATCCTTGTGCGTTTTCGAGTGGGCTTGGAATCTTCACTCGCAAGCGGTGTTTCAGTTGCAGCCTTTTGGTTTGCTATTTTGGCTGCTTCAATTAGCTCTTGCTGCTGTAGGATAACCTCAATAAGCTCACTTTTGCGTAAGTCATTTGCGTTTTCGATACCGTTTGCCTTGGCCAAATCACGTAGTTCGGCAACTAGCTTTTCGGTTAATTCTGTTCTGCTAAGCATCTAATAAATTATAGAGATATTCAAATTTTTATCCAAAACACAGTCCAAAAAAACAGACAAAATCTAAAAATAAATGATTTGCTAAAATTTTCTGGAGAGGTTCAGATAAATAGATTGGGAATTTTGATGCAATTCTAGGTAAACAAAAGTAATTCTGCAAATTTTTTTTAAAATCTATTCGGCATCTCAATGTAATGTTGTCGATAAATTCGCTCGAATAAGGTTTATTTTTTTCATCTTTGCATCGGCAATTTCACACCTCTTGCTTTATCAAAATGAATAAACAACAATTATTTGAACTCATCAAAAAAAAGAGATCTTTTTTGTGTATTGGTTTAGATCCGGTTATCGAAAATCTTCCTCTGCATTTGCTTAAATACGATAATCCGATATTGGAGTTCAATAAGCAATTGATTGCCGCTACGCATGATTTGTGTGTGGCCTATAAGCCCAATACTGCCTTTTACGAAACTTTAGGTGTTGCGGGTTGGCAAACTTTGGTTGAAACGTGGCAGCTTTTTCCTAATGATGTTTTTACGATTGCCGATGCCAAGAGGGGCGATATTGGTAATACCTCATCCCGATATGCCAAAGCTTTTTTCGATCAATCGAGTAGTGGTATGAGTTTCGATTCGATAACCGTAGCACCCTATATGGGCGAGGACTCGGTAGTACCATTTTTAGCTTATGAGGATAAATGGGTGATTTTGTTAGCACTAACGTCTAACAGTGGTAGCAAAGACTTTCAGTTTATTGAGCAGCAAGGCCAAAAACTTTACGAAAAAGTAATTAGCACTTCGGCACAATGGGCCAGTAGTGATAAAATTATGTATGTGGTAGGCGCAACCCAAGCCGAAGAGTTTAAACACATTAGGCGCTTGGCTCCAGATAATTTTTTATTAGTGCCGGGTGTAGGCGCACAGGGTGGAAGCTTAGAAGCTGTTTGCGAACACGGTTTAAATGCCCAGTGTGGTTTGTTGGTCAATGCGGCTCGGAGTATTATTTATGCCAGCAGTGGAGAAGATTTTGCAGAGAGGGCTCGTGAAGAGGCTTTGAAATTGCAACAAGCAATGGAGCAGATTTTAATGGCTGCCAATTTGATATGAGCCATTCTATAGTGAACATAACATAGACAAAAGTTTACGAATAGAAAACGATTTCAAATTTATGGCAAAAATAAATGTTGAAAATAAGGAAATTACAATCATATCGGTTGAGGAAAAAGATTACATCTCACTTACCGATATGGCAAATGTCAAAGAAAATGATAGCCGTGCCGCCGACATTATCAAAAATTGGATAAGAACACGTTATACGCTTGAATTTTTAGGGACTTGGGAACAAATAAATAACCCTAATTTTAAAGTGGTCGAATTCGACCACTTTAAATCACAGGCAGGTTTACACAATTTTGTACTTAGCATTTCGGAATGGATTGAAAAAACCAATGCGATTGGAATAATCGTAAAAAAAGGCAAATATGGTGGAACGTATGCTCATAAAGACATTGCTTTTGAGTTTGGTTCAGCAATCAGCGTTCCGTTTAAACTGTATTTGATAACCGAATTTCAGCGGCTTAAAGAAGAGGAACAAAAAGCGCTTGGTTGGACAGCAAAACGAGAACTAACAAAACTTAACTATCACATTCACACTGATGCCATAAAACGCAATCTTATTCCAAAAGAACTTTCGACGCAACAAACATCAATCATTTACGCCAACGAAGCGGATGTATTGAATGTTGCAATGTTTGGTATAACCGCCAAACAATGGAGGGAAGCAAATCCAAATCTAAAAGGAAATATCAGAGATTATGCCACAATCAACGAACTGATTTGCTTGGCAAATATGGAAAATCTGAACGCAGTTTTTATCAATGAAAAAATTTCACAAAAAGACCGGCTGGTAAAACTGAACAAAATTGCTATTCAACAAATGAGCATATTGGAAAACGTAAAAAACGGTAATCTTTTAAATTAATTCTCACAAATACAATCCAGAAGTGCTTTTCTATGAGTATAAATTTATGAATTGAAAAATAAAATGATTGATATTTCTCAATATGTTAAACACTGTGCCAATTTGATATGAGCCAGAAAAGAGATGTAAAGTTAATAACAGCACTTTTATCGGTTGCTGTTTTTTGGGGAACTACTTATTTGGCTATACGTATTGCGGTACAAAGCATTCCGCCTTGGTACGTTACCGGATTTAGGCAATTGGTGGCTAGTATCATCATGTTGTGCTGGCTTTTGTACAAAAAACAATTGCGATGGATTGGTTGGAAGAATTTAGGGATACAGGTGGTTTTTTCGACTTTGATGCTAATTGTAGCCAACGGCATGACAACAGTAGCCGAGCAAAGTTTGCCCAGTGGATTGACTTCTTTACTATCTGCCCTAACGCCAATTTTTGTCTTTTTGGGGAGCGTACTTATTGGCATACAACGGGCTAGCCTAAAAGGTTTTGTAGGTGTTGTTATAGGTTTTTCGGGCGTTGCTTTTATCTTTAGGGGTGGATTGGATGATCTCTTACATCCTGAATATTTGTCGGGTATTTTCTACTTGCTCATTGCCATTATCGGATGGACAGTGGGTACCATCTACACCAAAAAACTAGGTCGTAAAAGCCAAAGCATCTCTTTAGATTTGTTTTATCAGTTCTCTTTTGCTTCGCTGGCACAGTTGGGTATAGCCTTGTTGCTACATCCAGCTAATAATTTCTCAAATTGGTCTGCTAACAGTATAGCTGCGGTAGTGTATTTAGGTGTTTTTGGCTCTATAGTTGGGTATTTCTCCTATCATTATGCACTAAAAAGAGTTACGGCTACAGAAGTGTCTATCCTTTCTTATTTTAATACAGTAATTGCTATTTTTTTGGGCTGGCTAGTACTCAACGAAGCGGTCAGCTACGATTTACTTGTCGCTACTTTTTTAATCATCTTAGGAGTGTTCATTACCAATCATAAAAAGGAAAACAACTAACTGCTTGTAATTGTTTGGGCGCTATATTGGATATCTCTCTGAAATAAAAGTTCAGATTTATACCGTATTTTCTTATTTTGCTGTCACAAAATATAAACCATGCGCTACCCCGAAGATTTTCTGCACTACTTGTGGCAGTTTAAACTTTTTGATTTGGATAGTTTACAGACTGTTGATGCGATGCCTATTCAAATTTTGAAAGCCGGAATGCCTAACAAGGATTCGGGACCTGATTTTTTGAATAGCAAACTACATATTGGTGATACAATTTGGGCAGGTCAGGTAGAGATTCACCTCAAATCATCAGATTGGTTGTTGCACAAACATCAGTTAGATGCCGGTTATAATAATGTAATATTACATGTAGTTTTTGAGCACGATAAAGATGTGCATACGCAAGAGGGCAGATTGTTGCCTACACTTGAGCTTAAAGGACGTATTCCGGATAAACTTGCTACAAACTATCAAAACCTGCTAAGGAATAATAATTATTTCCCTTGTGAGAAACAAATAGCCAGTATAGATACTTTTGTAGTAGATGGCTTTTTGTCTCGTGTATTGGTAGAACGATACTTGCAAAAATCTGAGGAATTGTTCGATACTTTAAGACAACTCAACGGCAATTGGGACGAAACTTTTTATCATTACATAGCTAAAAATTTTGGTTTTAAGGTCAATGCTTTACCTATGCAGATGTTGGCACAGCGTATTCCCCAGCAATGGTTTGCCAAACTAAAAAATAACTCCCTGCAAATAGAAGCCTTGCTATTTGGGCAGGCCGGTATGTTGTCAGGAAATTTTGATGAAGTTTACCCTAAGGCATTGCAAAATGAGTATCGTTATTTGCAAAAAAAGCATCAACTTGTTGCACTAGAACCGGGTTTATGGAAGTTTTTGCGTATGCGCCCTCAAAACTTTCCGAGTTTAAGGTTAGCGCAGTTTGCAGCACTTATCGTAAAATCCAATCATTTGTTTTCCAAAGTTTTGGAGCTGGAAAGTAGTGCCGAGCTGAGAAACTTATTTGTTGACCTACCTGTGCACCCCTATTGGAGCAATCATTATCATTTTCATAAAACAAGCGCAAACAAGAGCAGCCAGCTGGGTAAGTCCTCAATTGATAATATTTTAATCAACACAGTGGTGTTGTTTTTATTTGCCTATGCTCAATACACTTCGCAAGAAGAGTATCAATATCGGGCTTTCCGATTGTTAGAGCATATTAGTGCAGAGCAAAACAGTTTGCTTGCTCATTATGCTGATGCGGGACTTAAAATAGAAAATGCTTATCAGAGCCAAGCCATCTTAGAATTGCACAAGCGTTATTGTTTGCCAAAACGCTGCCTGTCATGCGGTATTGGGCTAAAAATACTGACCCAATAGAGGCATAGTAAGCAACATCAAGAATTTGGGTTACAGTTTAGCTTAAATGACACCTTCAATATCAAAAACGTGTTTCTCGGCGTGATAAGATGAACGCACCAGAGGGCCGCTTTCTACATATTTGAGTCCTTTGGCCAATCCAATCTCTTTGTATTTGGCAAACTGATCGGGTTTTATCCAGTCTATTACCGGGTGGTGCACCTTGGTAGGCTGTAAGTATTGACCCAAGGTTAAGATGTGCACACCATTGGCTACTAAATCATCCATAGCCTCATACACGTCGTCCTCGGTTTCGCCAAGCCCGAGCATGATACCAGTTTTGGTTCGTAGTTTATATTCCGAAATTCTTTTTAGGCACTCTAAGCTGCGATCGTATTTGGCTTGTATCCTAACTTGTCTAGTCAAACGCCGTACAGTTTCCATGTTGTGCGATACTACTTCAGGTCGTTCTTCCAAAACACGATAGAGGTTGTCCCACTGTCCTTTGAAATCGGGAATCAGCGTTTCCATAGTAGTGCCGGGGCTTTCACGTCTGATAGCCCTAATGGTTTCCGCCCAAATTGTTGAGCCTCCATCTTTTAGATCGTCACGGTCAACAGAGGTAATAACGCAGTGTTTTACCGACATCAGTTTTACTGAGTTGGCTACACGGTTTGGCTCATCCAAATCAACGGCTAGGGGTCTTCCAGTAGCTACGGCACAAAATGAACAAGAGCGTGTGCAAATGTTGCCCAAAATCATAAAGGTGGCTGTACCAGCACCCCAACATTCGCCCATATTGGGGCAGTTACCACTTTCGCAAATGGTATGTAGTTTGTGCGTATCCACAATTTTTCTTACTTGTGCATACTCTTTACCAACAGGGAGTTTTACCCTCAACCAATCAGGTTTGCGAGGTTTTTCGGTGCTTGAATCAACCACAGGAAGCTTTATCATGCCACAAATTTAGTTAATATGTAGCAATTAGTATAGCTAAATAATGTATTTGAAAGGTAATGTTTAGTGCAAAGCGTATAAATTGTACTTTTATAAATACTATACTTTTATCCTTTCAGTTACAAGTTTTTCAGGATGTGCAGAGTCATAGCCTCTAAATTCGACATAACGCACATTGGGTACCCAAAAGCTGCCTCCTTCAATACGTACAAATATACGTTCCAGTATAATTTTCTTATTGTTTACTGTAACATATACATTGTATTTTTTCTTGTCGTTGGTCTTGCTCAATAGCATGGATAGTTTTTTGTACGAAACAAAATTCAGTAAATATTGGTCGTTGCCAATAGCTTTGGTTTGTATGCCGTAAGCAAATTTACGTTGTATATAGTTGAGTTCCTGACGTTCTTTGTTTTCAGCAAATCGTAACCAAAAAACATTGATGGGTTGTTCTTTAACCAATTCCCCAGCATTATCTACGTTTAACTGGCATACAATAGTGTTGGTGTTGGGGTCTCTTTGTAGATAAAATAACTGGTTGGGAATATTTTGTGGTTTAGGAAAAGTAATGGGTGAGGGGTTTCCTTGCAATTGTGCACTGGTGCTTGGTACAACAAATAATAAGATGATGAGTAAAATGAATTGAAGTTTTTGGAAAAATTTCATGATTTAAGATCAGGCGTCGAAAAAAATAAGATAGTCTATCAGATTTATTTTAACCAATTGTTTTGTTTGTACCACGCTACGGTTTCATAAATGCCTTTCTCGAGGTCGTATTGCGGCTGAAAACCAAAATCAGTCACTAAATTGTTGATATTGCAAGCCCAATTGGGGGCTGTAAGTTCTTTTATCTTTTCTTTGTTTAGTGTTGGGGTTTTGGAGCTGTTGGCGTAAATACTATCCATAACAGTTGCTAAACCTTTTATCATACCGAGTGGGATATGAAGTTTTAGTGTTTTTTTATGGAGTGCTTTTTTTAGATTGTCGGCTAATGCGTACCGATTATAAGCGTTTCCATCACTTATATTATAGGTTTTTCCAACAATATCTGATGTTAATGCTTTTAAAATCAGTTCGGCCAAATCTTTTACATAAATAAAACTAAGTTGTTGGTTGAAATGGCCAATATACGGTTCCAAACCCTGATTAATAGTCTTGAACAGTATAAACAAATCCTTCTCTCGAGGGCCATATACAGCAGTTGGCCTTACTGTGATTAAAGGTAAGTTGTCGATATCGTTGAGGTATGTTTCGGCAATATTTTTACTAATTCCGTAGGCAGTTACTGGGTTGGCTGGGCTATTGTCTTGCAAAATAGCACCGAAATCGGCTATGGGCCCTAATGCGGCTAAGCTGCTCACAAAAATAAACTTCTTTAGGTCGATATTGGCTAAAGAAGCAGCTAAAGCCAAGTTTTTGCTAAATTCTGCATTTACAAAGTTATAACTGCTCTGGTCTTTGGCTTTGGTTGATCCGGCGGCGTGTATAATGTAAGAAAACTGTTGTTGCTCTAGTACTTGTTTTAGTTGTGGTACAGCTGTAAAATCGAGGTTGATGTATTGGATGTTTAATCCTTGCAGGTGCTGTACTTGACTATTTGCACGTACTGCAGCATATACTTCATAGCCTTGTGCTAAAGCAGCGTTTATGAGGTGATAGCCCACAAAACCGCTGGCCCCAGTAATAAGTAATTTATTGTTCATATTGCTTTTTCAAACATCCGATATACCCGATATCGTTTACCTCCGATATTTTCAATTGGGCGGTTTACCATTTCGTTGTCCTCGAGGGTCCAACTGGCTTCGGCATATTCGTAGCCTTTTTCTTTAAACACTTTTATAATTCGGCCGTAGAAACAAGCCTCGATACCCAGTTTCCTATAACCCTCCATCACACCCAAAAGTATAATACGTATGCCTTTTATTTTCTTTTTTCCAAAAAGTAGTTTGAAAATTCCACTAGGCAATAAACGACCCTTTTTTACTTTTATCAATATTTCATTAATGTTGGGGATGGCCAAACCAAAGGCAATTACTTTACCGTCTTTTTCAGCTATATAACAAAAGTCTGGATCTAGAACCATTTTTAGGTCGTTGGCCGTGTAATCAAACTCCTTGTCTGTCATAGCCACAAAGCCGGTGTTTTTGTCCCAAGCATTGTTGTAAACCTCTCTCAAAGCGTTTTTTTCATCTTTAAATTTTTTGAGGTTAACTTTTCTGATGATGATATTGTTGCGCTTTAATCGGTTCTCAATACCTTCAATTAAACCAACTGAACGGTCGTTATAATTTCCTGCGGTGTAATGATAGGCGTTTAAATCTACCATTTTTGAGAAACCAAAACCCTCAACGAGTTTTTGGTAATAAGGGTAGTTGTAAGTCATCATAGCTACTGGAGGACCATCAAAACCTTCAATAAGTAGCCCACAGGTGTCGTTGGTTGAGAAATTGGCTGGTCCCAACACACGGTTTAAACCTTGTGTTTTTAGCCATTCTGTAGCTTTGCTAAATAGGGCTTGGCTTACTTCGGGGTCATTTATTACATCGAAAAAGCCGAAAAAGCCATCTTTTGCATGTTTAATCTTGTTGTGGTTTCCGTTTACAATGGCTGCAATTCGTCCAACAATCTTTTCATTACGGTAGGCTAAAAATAGCTTAATTTTACCATGTTCATAAAAAGGGTGTTTGTTGGGGCTGAGCATATCACGTTGTGCAATAAAAAGCTCAGGTACATAATTTGGGTCGGTTTTATACAGCTCATGAGGGAAATCGATAAATTTCTTTAAATCTTTTTTCCCTTGAACCTCAACAATATCAATCATTGTTTTATGCGTTTGCTCCAACAAGGTTTACACTAGCTGCTTTGAAAGCGTGTTTCAACTCGGTAACTGCTCGCTCAATTTGCTCAAAAGTATGAGTTGCCATTAGCGAGAACCTTATCAGAGAGGCATCAGAAGGTACTGCTGGCGAAACTACTGGATTCACAAAAATACCGTTCTGTTGTAGTATATTGGTAATTAAGAAAGTTTTGTCGTTGTCGCGAATATAAATGGGCAAAATGGGACTTTCGGGATGACCTATTTCAAATCCGGCATCAACCAAAAGTTTTTTAGCGTAATTGGTATTGGACCAAAGTTTGTCAATTCTTTCGGGTTCAGATTCGATAATGTCTAAAGCAGCTATAACGCTGGCTACTGCACCTGGTGTCATACTGGCACTGAACATCAGTGAGCGAGCTCGGTGTTTGATAAATTCGATAGTATCTTCATCAGCAGCAATAAAACCACCCAATGAGGCTAGCGATTTGCTAAAGGTACCCATAATTAAATCTACCTTGTCGGTTAGGTTAAAATGAGAAGCCGTACCTGCGCCATTGAGGCCGATTACCCCTAAGCTGTGCGCATCGTCCATCATAATGTTAGCACCAAACTCTTCGGCAATTTCAACCATTTCAGGTAGTTTAACAATGTCACCCTCCATACTAAAAATGCCATCGGCAACAATAAGTTTAGCAGAATCTTCAGGAAGACGAGCCAGTTTCGCTCTTAAATCGTCCATATCATTATGGGCGTATTTTATTGATCTAGAGAAAGATAATCTGCTGCCGTCTATGATAGAAGCGTGGTCATACTCGTCTAATATCAGGTAGTCGTTTCTATCCAATAAACAGGATATGACACCTAAGTTTACTTGAAATCCGGTACTGAAAAGCACAGCAGCAGGTTTACCAACATAAGTGGCCAAACGTTCTTCAAGCTCCAAGTGGATGTCAAGTGTACCGTTTAAAAATCGTGATCCGGCACATCCAGACCCATATTTGTCGATAGCTTTTTTTGCGGCTTCTTTAATTTTTGGGTGATTGGTTAAACCCAAGTAGGAATTAGATCCAAACATTAAAACGGGCTTGCCGTTTATCATTACTTCAGTGTCTTGCGCTGAGTTTATAGAACGAAAGAATGGGTACAATCCCTTTGCCTTTATCGCTTTGGCGTCTTGAAAGGCGGCCACCCGATCTTGTAGTTTTTTACGCATCTTTACGCATTTAATTATCTATGAACTGTATATGTTTGTCTTGTTTTCTTATGTACTCTTTAGAAAATAAATGTAGTTAGATATTTTCTAAAATTAGATAAGAAAAATCTCGCAAATTTAATAAAACTTTAATGATATGTTCAAGCTAATAACTCATACTTTGTTATTATTTTGAGTAAAACCTTTCTTTAATATAGAAATTGAAAGGTTTTCCGAGATAGAAATAAAATAAAACAAAGCGAAACCTATTCGCCTTCAATAGTATAAAACTACATTTTTATTGCATAACTTTCTTTTTGCATATTGTATTTTTGCAAAAAAAATACAAAAGATGGCAACTTCTAAAATAACTTATATTGGCAATTTAAGGACACAGTCGGTACATTTAAGGTCTGGCAAAGAAATCTTAACAGATGCTCCAATAGATAACCAAGGTTTGGGTGAGGCTTTCTCTCCCAGCGATTTGCTTGCAACCTCATTGGGTAATTGCATGATTACCATTATTGGTATTGCTGCCAAAACCCACGGATTTGATGTGGATGGTACTACCCTTGAAATTACCAAAACCATGGCGCAGGAGCCACGTAGGGTAGGACAAATAGATGTAGTCTTAAACTTTCCTAAAAATAATTACAACGAAAAAGAAAAAGCAATTATTGAGCGCTCGGCACATACCTGTCCTGTGGCACTAAGTTTGCATCCTGATATTAAACAGGTAATTACTTTTAATTATTAAAAAAAAACACACTTTAAAAACGTGTTGAAATGACAAAGAAAAAAAAGAATGATAACCAGACTGATACTGATGTTGTGTTAATTGGTGCTGGTATTATGAGTGCCACCTTAGGCATGTTATTAAAACAACTTAACCCCGATTTAAGTATTGAAATTTACGAACGTTTAGATGTTGCCGCTGCCGAAAGTTCTGATGCTTGGAACAATGCCGGAACTGGCCATTCGGCATTTTGTGAACTCAATTATACGCCACAAAAAGCCAATGGTTCAGTTGATGTAAAAAAGGCGGTTTCTATTGCCGAATCTTTTGAAGTATCTAAACAGTTTTGGGCTTATCTCTTACAAAAAGGTATTCTTGATAAAGCTGAAGATTTTATTCGGAACATTCCTCATTTAAGTTTTGTTTGGGGATCGAAAAATGTGAAGTTTCTGAAAAATCGTTTCGATAGTATGACAGCTTACAACCTGTTTAGCGATATGCAATACAGTGAAGATAAACAAGAGATTTTAAAATGGGTTCCGTTAATCATGGAAGGACGTGATGATAAAGAACCTGTTGCAGCTACCAAAATGGATTTGGGTACCGATGTGAATTTTGGTGCCTTAACCCGAAAAATGTTTGCTTACCTGGCCAAACAAGATAAAGTTTCTATTCATTTTCATCACGAAATAAAAGATTTAAACCAACTCGATAGCGGAGCTTGGGAAGTGAAAGTGAAAGATCTTGAAGCAGGTAAAAGAAGAAAACGTACTGCTAAATTTGTTTTTATTGGTGCGGGTGGAGGCTCGCTCTTATTGCTCGAAAAATCAGGGATTAAAGAGGGGAAAGGCTTTGGTGGTTTCCCGGTTAGTGGGCAATGGCTTAAATGTACCAATGAAAAAGTAATAGCAAAACACCATGCTAAAGTATATGGCAAGGCAGCTGTTGGTGCACCTCCAATGTCTGTTCCACATTTAGATACCCGATATATCAACGGTAAGCAAGCCTTGTTGTTTGGACCCTATGCAGGTTTTTCAACAAAATTCCTCAAAAACGGATCATATTTCGATTTGGCTGCTTCAATTCGTATTGCTAATATTCGTCCTATGATATCGGCAGGTTTGAAGAGTATGGACTTGACCAAATACCTTATTGAGCAGGTAAGGCAGTCGCCAGAAGACCGTTTTGCAGCTTTGAAAGAATATATGCCCGATGCTAAAATAGAAGATTGGGAACTTGAAATTGCCGGTCAACGTGTGCAGGTAATCAAGAAAAAAGCCAGTGGCGGTGGTATATTAGAATTTGGTACTGAAGTGGTAAGTGCAGCTGACGGCTCTATCTCAGCATTGTTGGGAGCATCGCCCGGTGCTTCTACCGCAGTTTCTATCATGCTCGATTTGTTGGGTAAATGTTTCAAAAAACAAATGCAAAGCGCCGAGTGGCAGAGTAAAATACGTGAAATGATACCGAGTTATGGACAAAAATTGGCTGAAGATGATGAGCTGTGTCACCATATCAGACAAAACACTTCTGCCGTTTTGGGCTTGAAACACTCTGAAACAAGTAAATAGTTCCTGAGGCTACCCAGCTTTAGTAATACGGTGTATTTGAAAAATTAATGCAGCAAAGATAAAAAATGCCCCGGCTTGGTGTACTACACCTAACCAAAGCGGAACGGCATAAAGCAGGGTGAAAATACCTAACAAGACTTGGATACCAACAAATAACAAGCTATAGTTTAAGGCTTGTTTTTGTTGGGGCTTGAGTTGCCAGCTTGGTTTGTTGCGTTGGCTCCACATAAAAATTATCAAACCCAACACCAATAGAGCTATTGTGCGGTGTATAAACTGCACATTGGACATGTCGTTTACTAAAGCAGATACTCCATGTTTCTCAAGTCCTTGCCCCACGGTAGCAGCTATCCACTCGTCACCCATTTTTGGCCAAGTGTTGTAAAAATGGCCAGCCTTCAGTCCGGCTACAAAAGCACCGTAACCAATTTGGATAATGAGCAGTACAAAAGTAAGGATACTTAAATTTTTAATACTTTTTGATGCACTGTTTTCCTTTTTGTTAAATTGAAATTTAAGGTCTAAAGTAACCCAGAAGATATAGCCAAACGTAAAAAACGCATTTAGCAGGTGTATAGCTAAACGGATATGACTAACATAGGGTTGGTGTACCAAACCACTTTTTACCATGTACCAGCCCAAAAAACCTTGCCATGCACCCAGCAAAAAAATAAAAATAAGCTTCGGAAGCAATTGCTTGTCTATCTTCTTTTTTGCAATGAAATAAATGAAGGGAATAATAAAAGCAATACCCATCAACCGGCCTATAAGCCGATGAATATACTCCCACCAATAAATATTCTTAAAATCATGAAGCTCAAAATGCGAATTGATTTTTTTAAACTGAGGAGAGTTTTGGTATTTGGCAAACTCTTGTTGCCACTGCGTTTCATTGAGCGGAGGGATAGAACCTGTAATCACATTCCACTCAGTTATTGATAGGCCAGATCCGGTTAATCGGGTAATGCCTCCCACAACAACCATAGTAAAAATCAGGAAACAGCCACTTAATAGCCAAATAACAAGTGCTTTGTTGTTTTTTTTCTGGATAGATTCGTTTAATGAAGGCATAATTTTTTGTAAGATTAGGATGGCTCAATTAAAAAACCTTGCAAACTTTGAGATAATGTTCCTAATTCACAAGAAAAAGTGTTTTTTTATTGTGAGTTGCTTGGGCTTGTGACAGTAGGCTGAAAAATTTGAGCTTTATTGTATGAGTGCCATGCCGAAGCAATCTCTTCTTCGTCAAATCCGTGACTACACATGTTTAGTAAGCAATGAATGATAATGCTATAATCGTCATATTGTTGAAGTGTGTCGGGATGTATTTTAGCCGATAACCAATCCGTCCAAGGGGCAAAACTCAAATCCAATTCTTGTCCTTCATCCAGACCGTACACTTCCAAAGATAAAGTATGCGCTGTTTGTGCGGCAATTTTTATTTCCATGCTGCTTTGGTGAATGGGCAGTTCCAATAGTTTTTTATATACCTGCTTTATAGCAGAAATCTGGCTGGCTGTTTCTGGGTAGGCGTTTAGTAAACTCAATTCTAATTGAGGGTAATTGCTTGCGCTTAATAATGCTTTTAGTGTCATAGTTGGCGTTTATAACAATTCAAATTTATAGCCTTGACCAAGCAAATACTCAATACTTCTCGGTAAGGCAAATTCTAGCCTTGGCCATGCTTTAATGCTATCGTGAAAAACCAGTATTGAACCTTTTCGGGTATTTTTAATAACATTTTGTAAGCATTGATTAGGACTGAGTTGGGTGTCAAAATCGCCACTTAGCACATCCCACATCACCAGTTGAAGGTCTTCTATGTGCTGCTGTGCTTTCCATTGTTGCTCAATTAGTTTTGCTTGGCTTTTTTTGATACGCCCATAAGGAGGCCTAAAGAGGTTGGATCTGGTAAGCGATTGACATTTCCAGAAATTTTCGGCATAAATAGAGTCCGAGCTGTCCCATCCTTTTAAATGGTTAAAAGTGTGGTTGCCTACACGATGCCCATCACTTACAATACGTTGAAAAATTGAAGGATGTTTGTTGATATTATCGCCGATACAAAAAAAAGTAGCTTTGACATTATATTTTTTTAAGGTATTTAATACAAAATCTGTAACATTAGGTATAGGTCCATCGTCAAAAGTGAGAAAAATGTTGTTTTGGTCTTTTGGTTTTCTCCAAAGAAAATTCGGATAATACCAAGGTAAAAAAAATGGAGGTCTTACGGTGTACATTTGGTAAATGTAGTAAAAGGCTCCGTTTTTGTAAAATAATTTGATTGACTGGCATGTTATGAAAAATAAACTGATTGATAATAAAATGGCTAAATACTTATGTGTCTTGACTATGTTGTTTGTAGGAACATCAAACCTAAAAGCACAAGAGCTTATCACCATTCAGCAGGCAATTGATAATGCCCTGAAAAATAACTTGCAAGTAAAGCAAGCCGAATTTAGTGAGGGGCTAAGTGAGTTGAACCTACAACAGTCTAAAATGGCGCTATTGCCCAATTTAGGAGGGAATGTTAACCAAAATTTAGGTTGGGGACGTAACCAATTAGCTTCGGGACTTTATCAAAACACCAAAAACTACACCATGAGCTTTGGCTTAAGCACAAGTGTAGAGTTGTTTGGAGGGCTCACCAAGATAAACCAGATTAAGCAAAACAAAAGTTTGCTCGAAGCAGGGAAATCAAATTTAGAAAAGGTAAAAAATGATTTGGTTCTGTCTGTGATTACAGCCTATTTGCAGGTGCTTTACAATAAAGACCTTATAAAAGCTGCCAAAGCACAATTAAAAGTTGCCGAAGAGCAAGCCGCACAACAGCAAAAACTGATGGATGCCGGAAATAAAACATTAGCTGATGTTTCTCAGGCAAAATCACAAGTTTCTACGGCTAGTTTAAGTCTTACCGATGCCGAAAACGCACTTGAAATAGCCTATATCAATTTGGCACAACTTATGGAAATACCTTCATCATCTGTTTTTGAGGTGCAAGCACCAGCCGGTACGAGTTTCAATCAGAGTTCAACTCTCTTAAAAGCCGAAGAGGTCTACCAGACAGCCTTAAAGCATTTTCCGGACATTAAAAGTGCTGAGGCCAATACCCAAGCAGCACAATGGTCGCTAAAAATTGCGAAAGGTAACCTTTACCCAAGACTTTCGTTTAATGCCAGTTGGGGTACTTCGTATTTTCATAGTCAAAACCCTTTTATAACCAATAACAGTTTTGAGCAACAATTAAAAGACAACGTGTCTAAAGGGATTGGCTTGGGTTTGAGTATCCCAATTTTTAACGGCTCACAGGCCAGTATAGGAGTAAAGAGGGCTCAAATTAACTTGTCTCAAGCACAAAGCCAAGAAGCCTTAGCAAAAAATAATCTTGGTAAAATTGTGTATCAGGCGGTAGCCGATGCTAGGGCAGCCAACGGTAAATACAACGCAAGTGTTAAAGCTTTTGAAGCACAAAAAGATGCCTTTTATGCTATTGAACAACGCTACCAAGTGGGTTTAGCCAATGCGGTAGAGTACAATACAGCATTGACGAATAGAAACAAAGCAGAAACAGACATGATTCAGGCCCGATATGATTTGTTGTTCAAATCTAAAGTGATAGATTACTACCTGAATAAACCCATAGTTTTTTAATATAAAGAAAGAAACCAAATAGTTATGAAATTAAAACATATATTAATCGGATTAGGAGTTTTAGTATTGGTATTGCTAGTGCTGAAATGGGCTGGTGTAATTGCTAAAGAAGAAATAACCAAGGTGACGGTAGAGCAAGTTGCCAATCAATCTGTGGTTGAAACCGTAACGGCTAGTGGCAAAATTCAGCCCGAAACCGAGGTTAAACTCAGCTCAGAAGTGTCTGGTGAAGTTACTGAGTTGTTGGTGAAAGAAGGTGATGTGGTTAAACGTGGGCAATTGCTTTGTAAGGTGCGCCCAGATATTTTACAATCGGGCTATGAGCGTGCTATAGCATCTTACAACTCGCAAAAAGCTAGCCTTGGAGTTACCGAGCAACAGTACAAGCAATCAGAGGCTAATTTTGCCAATGCAGAGGCTAGTTTCAAAAGAAACCAAGAGTTGTACAGTAAAAAAGTAATTTCAGCATCAGAATTTGACAATGCAAAAGCTAGCTACTTAAGTGCAAAAGCAGCCTTGGCAAGCGCAAAAGAAAATATTGTGGCTGCAAAGTTTGGATTAGAACAAGCCGGAGCAAATGTAAAAGAGGCTGGTGCAAATTTAGCCAAAACTACCATTTATGCGCCGGTTGATGGTGTAGTCTCAAAATTGTCTATAGAATTGGGCGACCGTATTTTGGGAACAGCACAAATGGCCGGTACCGAAATTATGCGAATTTCTAATCTGAACAATATGGAGGTGAATGTTGATGTGAATGAAAACGACATCAACAGGGTAAGCTTGGGCGATAGTGCCCTAGTAGAAGTGGATGCTTTTGGAGATAAAAAATTCAAAGGTATTGTAACCGAGATAGCTAGTTCATCCAACGCGGTAGGAGCCGCAACTGCATCTGTTGATCAGGTAACCAATTTTGCTGTTAAAATCCGTCTTTTGCCCGAATCATATAACACTGTAAAAGGAGGAGCAAAAGATCTACCATCGCCATTTAGACCTGGGCTTTCTGCCACCGTTGACATTCAAACCGAAAAAGAAAACACTTTGGCGGTGCCTATTCAGTCAGTCTTTACCAATTCTGGTGATGATGATAAAATAGAGCAACAAGATGGAGAGAAAAACGAGAAAGCGAATGAGAAGAAAAATAAGTTAAGCAGCAGTAAGACTGTCATGCAATATGTCTATGTTTATGATAAAAAGACATCAACAGTTAAAAAAGCTGAGGTTAAAACCGGAATTCAGGATGATCGTTATATTGTCGTAAAATCAGGATTAAAAGCTGGTCAACAGGTTGTCTCTGGACCCTACTCGGCTATCCAAAACCAACTTAAAGATGGGGTAAAAGTAGAGCAAACCACTAAAGATAAGTTGTTTAACGAGGAAGGTAAAAAGTAATTACCAATATTGGGGGCTTTTGGTTAGCTTTGTAAGAACATCGGTTGTAACATAGCCGATGTTTTTTGCATATCTCCAAAATGAAAAATCATCCTCGAATCGCAATTCTGGGCGGTGGAAGTTGGGCTACAGCCATCGTGAAAATTCTTTCTGATAATATTGTCGAAAAAGACGTTTATTGGTGGCTTCGTGATGCTCAATCCGTACAACATCTACAAGAATATAGGCATAACCCCAATTATCTTAGTGCAGTTGAGATTAAGATTGATAAGAATAAAATCTCAGCAGATATCAAGGAGATAGTAGCTCAGGCTGATTTTATTTTACTTAATGTTCCGGCAGCCTTTCTTAAACAAACGCTCTCATCTATCGGTCCCGAGCATTTAGCCGGTAAAAAGATTATATCTGCCATAAAAGGTATAGTACCCGAGGAAAATTTAATTATTGCAGATTATTTGCATCAACATAAAAAGGTAGCTTTAGAGGATATTCTTGTGATAGGTGGACCCTGCCACGCAGAAGAAGTTGCATTAGAAAAACTGTCTTATTTAACCCTGGCAGGTATCAACCAACATTTGGTGGCTGATTTTGCAAAGCTGATGCGAACTCGTTATATCAAGGTCAACTTATCTGATGATATATTCGGGACAGAATATGCTGCTGTGCTAAAAAATATTTATGCAATGGCCAGTGGCATTTGTCATGGTTTGGGCTATGGCGATAATTTTCAAGCGGTACTGATATCCAACGCTATACGAGAGATGAAGCGTTTTGTAGATACGGTACACCCCATCAATAGAGATATAAACGAATCGGCCTATTTGGGCGATTTGCTGGTTACTGCCTATTCACAATTTAGCCGTAACCGCACTTTTGGCCACATGATTGGTAAAGGCTATTCGGTAAGCTCTGCCCAAATGGAAATGAATATGATTGCCGAGGGATATTATGCTTTAAACTGCATACACGGAATGAATGAGAAATATGCTGTTTTTATGCCTATTTGTGATATGGCTTACCGTGTTTTATACCAAAAAGCAACGCCTAGTATAGAGGTAGCTAAATTGGTAGAATTGTTGGATTGAGCAATGTTTAGACCTTTGCTTGTTTAATACCCTTAGTTTTTTTCTTTGGGAACAATCACGAAAACATCCTCGTTTTCTTTTTTCATATAGTATTTTTCACGGGCAAATTTTTCTGCAGTGTTGAGGTTGCTATCCAAGTCCCGTAAATCTTTCTGAACCAAGTCTATTTCTTTGGTATAAAAGTCTTTTTCTTGTTGTAGTTTATTTACCTGTTGCTTGTAGTCATACTGAGAAACGATGTCGTTACGATCAAAAAATAGCATCCATACCACAAAAATAGTACAGGCTAAGAAGTATTTGTCGCGAAAAAGATTTAGTAATCGTTTCATTGCCTTGCAAAGATAGGTTAAAATAAAAACATCCGAAGATTTTTATTCTTCGGATGTTTTACAAAATAAGTTCTCAACTTCTTAACAAAGTTTGAATTTACTTTTTGGCGTATTTAAAGTTTTTGCCAATAAATTTTGCTGCATTGCCCAGCTCTTCCTCAATACGGAGCAATTGATTGTATTTTGCAATCCTGTCCGAACGTGATGCAGAGCCTGTTTTAATTTGTCCGCAGTTTAGGGCTACGGCAAGGTCGGCAATGGTTACATCTTCGGTTTCGCCAGAGCGGTGGCTCATTACCGAAGTATAGCCACTAGTTTGTGCCAAGCTTACGGCATTGATGGTTTCGGTAAGCGAACCAATTTGGTTTACTTTTACCAAAATAGAGTTTGCCGTATCGTTATCAATTCCTTTTTGAAGTCGTTTTACATTGGTTACAAACAAATCATCACCAACCAATTGTACCCTTCCGCCAATTTTTTCGGTCAATAGTTTCCAACCGCCCCAGTCGTTCTCATCCATCCCGTCTTCGATAGAGATGATAGGATATTTTTCGGTTAGTTCGGCCAAATAAGCGGCTTGTTCTTCGCTACTGCGTACAGCACCTTTCTCACCTTCAAATTTGGTATAGTCGTATTTACCATCTTTGTAAAATTCTGATGAGGCGCAATCAAGTGCTAAGCAAATATCAGCACCGGGTTTGTAACCTGCTTTTTCAATTGCTTTTAATACAGTTTCAATAGCATCTTCGGTTCCGTCAAAAGTAGGTGCAAATCCACCTTCGTCGCCCACAGCAGTAGATAAACCACGGTCGTGAAGTAATTTTTTCAAATTATGAAATACTTCGGTACCCCAGCGTAAAGCTTCTGAGAACGAAGGTGCTCCAACCGGCATAATCATAAATTCCTGAAAAGCAATAGGTGCATCAGAGTGCGAACCTCCGTTGATGATGTTCATCATCGGGATGGGAAGTGTATTGGCATTTACACCACCAACGTAACGATACAAAGGTTGGCGACTTTCTTTAGCTGCTGCTTTTGCTACAGCCAAAGAAACACCTAAAATAGCGTTTGCACCTAGGTTTCCTTTGTTTTCTGTACCGTCAAGGTCAATCATTATCTGGTCAATTAAATTTTGCTCAAAAACGTCAACACCTTGTAGCGCTTGTGCTATTTTAGTGTTTACATTTTCTACGGCTTTCAATACGCCTTTGCCCAGGTATTTCGCTTTGTCGTTGTCTCTAAGTTCTACAGCTTCGTATTGGCCGGTGCTGGCTCCAGACGGAACTGCTGCACGACCCATAAAGCCATTTTCTGTCATTACCTCTACTTCGATGGTGGGATTACCTCTCGAGTCAAGGATTTGTCTTGCGTGAACATCAATTATCAAGCTCATTTTTTTACTATTGTTTTGGGTTAGTTTACTTAGTGTAAAAAGTACAATTACTTTTCAAATTTCAAAGATAGGATATTTTTTTGATTAGTACGATATGCTTGTTAAATCGCTAATATTTATGTGATTGTGCTTTGTAACTTAAATATTGAGTAAATTTTAGTCTTGTGTTAATGCTGCGGTAAGGGCAATATTCTTTGTTTCGTCGCTCGGTTGTTTTTTGATAAGTTGTTTCATTTCAAGTTTGCCGTTGTATTGGGCACCCAATTCAATTTCAAGGGTTTCGGTGTGGATATCGCCTTGTACAGTACCTGTTTTTTTTATCTCGAGCTGGCTTGCTGTGATATTGCCTTTTACTTTTCCGTAAATAATAGCCGATTCGGTTTTGACATCACCCGTAATACTGCCTTTTTCGCCAAGAATAAGTCCTTGTTTCACTATTACATGTCCATCTACTTTTCCGTCTATACGAATAATGCTATCGCCTACTATATCGCCTTTAACCTCATAGCCGTAACCGATTAGACTAGTAATTTCTTGTTGTTTGATGTCGAGTTGTTTGACTTCTTTAGTTTTCTTAAATAACATGCTATTCTAATTTTAGATAGGTTTTTGGGTTGACAACTTTTCCGTTTCGGTGTATTTCGTAATGCAAATGTGGCCCTGTTGAGCGACCTGTAGAACCAATATTTCCAATTTTGTCGCCAACGCTAACACGCTGTCCTTTTTTTACGCTTATTTTGGATAAATGCCCATAATAGGTTTCAAATCCATTGCCGTGGTCAATCACTACGCATTTGCCGTAGCCACCGTACCAATCGGCAAATTTTACCACTCCATTGGCCGTAGTTTTAACAGTTTCGCCATATTTTCCTCTAATATCTAGTCCTTTGTGACGTTCGATATTTTCCCCGGTAAAAGGGTTCTCACGATGTCCAAAATTACTACTCAAAGGGCCTTTGTGCGGATAGCCTAAAGGGGTAAAGCCAATTAGTTTGATCATTTTTTTGAGATAGGCCTCGTAGTAACTGCCAATTTCTTCTGTACTGCCCAAATCATTACTGCTCTCGCCACCTTGATTTTTGGGGATAGGTTTGAGGCCTCTGGCTTTGAGGTATTTGTTGATTTTGCTTAGCTTTTCATCAATAGAGAGGTAATGCTTTCGAATGGTAGAGGTGTCAAGTTGGGCAAATTCCTTCTTCTGCTCTTCGAGTTGTTTCTCGAGTAGAAACGCTGTTTGTTTTAGCTCTTTTTGCCGACCTGCCATATAAAAAATGGTACTTACCAAACCAAGGATAAAGAGAATGAGGGCAAAAGCAAATTTTTTCCAATGTTCAAGATAGTGGGTGCGTATTTGGATAGGTTTGCGATGATTCTGTCCTTTATTTAGGAAGATTATCGTAGTTTTATCTCTTTTTTTATGCCCCATTAACAGTTTGTTGGTTAATTTTGGATTACAAATATATGGTATTCAAGCTAATATGCCTAAGCAAAAATATATCATTTTTGTGTTAAAATAGCTATGGGTTTGATTTTTAAACCGATTTAAGAATATTTTTTTTCTAAGTTTGCAACTTAAACAAAATAAAAACGACTTATGTATCCAGAATATTTAGTAGCGCCAATGCGTACCGAGTTGACAGACGCAGGTTACGAAGAATTGAAAACAGCTGAGGAGGTTGATTCCGTAATAAAAGGAAATGGAACCGTTTTCGTAATGATTAATTCAGTTTGTGGTTGTGCGGCAGCCAATGCTCGCCCAGCTGCAAAAATAGCAGCAACGGCTCAAAAACGTCCTGATAAGCTGGTTACGGTGTTTGCTGGTATGGAGCAAGAAGCCGTAGCACAAGCAAGAACTTATATGGTTCCTTTTCCACCATCATCGCCTTCTATGGCTTTGTTCAAAGATGGTAAGTTGGTGCATATGATAGAAAGACGTCAGATTGAAGGTCGTCCGGCAGAAATTATTGCCGAAAACTTGGTGAGTGCTTTTGAGCAGTACTGCTAAGTTGTACTATTCCTAGAAATATAGTAATGGTGCGTTGTCAAAAAGCTTCGCACCATTTTTTTGTACTAAAAATCCTTGTTTAAGAGTTTTTCGAGCTCGCCAAATGACACGTTCATGCGTACTCTGCCTTGTTTGGCATAAGCAATTTCTCCGGTTTCTTCAGACACAATTACGGCAACAGCATCGGTGGCTTCTGAAACTCCTATACCCGCACGGTGCCTAAGGCCAAATTGTGCAGGCAGCTTGTTGTTGTCGGTCAAGGGTAGGATACACCCAGCACTCTTTAGTTTGTTTTCGGCTATCACTACAGCACCATCATGTAGTGGGCTGTGTTTCTGGAAAATACTCTCTAGTAGGCGTTTTGATATTTTGCCCTCGATACTTTCTCCTGTGTTGCCAAAAAATTCAGGGTCAAAATATTTGACGAAAACAATTAAAGCTCCTGTTCTTGATTTTTTCATGCTTTTGCAAGCATCAATAATGGGTTTTATCCGGATAGAATTGTTGTGTTCAAGATTTTTTTTGCCAAAGATAAAATGCCACCAAGCCCTGTTTTTTTGCGAAAAAGAACTACGCCCTAACAATAATAAAAAACGTCTAATTTCGGGTTGAAAGATGATAACTAAGGCCAAAATCCCTACACTCATAAACTTGCTGATGATGGCCGATAGCAACTCCATGTGTAAGCTACGAACCAAAAAATCAACAAAAACAATGATGAGCATGCCCACAACCAAATTGACGGCAATGGTATTACGTATAAGGTTGTAGATGTAGTAGATAAGCAGGGCTACTAATAAAATATCGAGGCCATCTATCCAGGTAATCTTTAAAAAATCAAAATCTAGTCCTTTCATCGAGGTACAAGGTAAGCATAATACTCAAAAAAATGGTAAAACATAAGCTACCATTAGCTATATCTTCTGCATGTTAAATAGTTTGATGCATTCTTTTGCAGCTTTTACATCGTGTACTCTCAAAATATTAGCTCCTTTTGTCAAAGCTAGTGTGTTGAGTACTGTTGTTCCGTTCAGTGCTTGCTCGGCAGTGGTTTCTAAGGTTTTGTAAATCATAGATTTTCTTGAAAAACCTACTAGTAAGGGAAGCTCGAGCTGTTTGAAAAGTGAGAGCTTGCTCAGTAATTGAAAATTTTGCTCAATAGTTTTGGCAAAGCCAAAACCAGGGTCAATAACTAGGTCGTGGATACCATGTTGGCGTGCTGTAGCTATCTTCTCTTCAAAATAATTAAAAACCTCAAGTGCTATGTTGTCATAAGTGCAGTTTTCTTGCATGTTTTGTGGTGTGCCTTTCATGTGCATCATCAGGTAGGGTACCTGCATCTCGGCTACACTTTGCATCATGTCGGGGTCCAAGCTGCCTGCCGAAATATCATTCACTAGAGATGCGCCCGCTGCAACAGCTGCTTGAGCTACCTTGCTTCTAAACGTATCTACTGATAGGAGGGTGTTGGGATATTTGGTTATAATGCCCTCTATTACGGGGATTAAACGTTGTATTTCTGTTGTTTCGTCGATATGCTGGGCACCTGATCTTGACGAGTAGGCCCCAACATCAATAATATTAGCACCTTCATCTAAGAAAAGGGCTGCCTTGTCAAGGGCATCATTCAGGTTGTGGGCACGTCCGCCTTCATAAAACGAATCGGGTGTGAGGTTCAGTACGCCCATTACCAAGGGTTCGGATAAATCCAATAGTTTCCCTTTGCAGTTAAGCGTTTGTTTTCGGTTTAAAAATGTATCTTTAGCCATCTTTTTGTAAAACCAAAATTAACCCTTTATTGGTGAAACATTAAAAATTTTATCACATTGGCAACTCAAACTTCCGCAGAATACGATTTGGTGATTGATGCATGTAAATCACTGTTTTTGAATAAAACTAAAGATTACGGTACAGCTTGGCGAATTTTGCGCCCCTCATCCATTACCGATCAGCTATTTATCAAAGCACAGCGTATCCGAACGCTCGAAGAGAAAAAAGTATCTAAAGTAGGTGAGGGGATTATTCCCGAGTATGTGGCCATCATCAACTATTGTGTAATAGGTATTATACAGCTGGAACTTGGGGTTGATTATAATTTGAAGTTGGCCTATGATTTGGTTGAAGACCTGTACGTGAAGAATGTGGAAGCGACCAAAGCTTTAATGAGCGATAAAAACCACGACTACGGCGAGGCTTGGAGAGAAATGCGGATTAGCTCATTGACGGATTTGATATTGATGAAGTTATTGCGGGTAAAACAAATTGAAGACAATGAGGGGCAAACCATCGCCTCAGAAGGTATTGCAGCCAACTATCAAGATATGCTTAATTATGCTGTTTTTGCACTAATTAGATTAGGGTACGGACAAGAAAAAGTATAAAATATGCAAGCAAAGTTTTTTCACTTGGCAAAATGGTTGGTAGGCTTGTTGTTTATCCTATCTGGCTTGATAAAAGCTAATGACCCCTTAGGTTTTGGCTATAAGCTGCAAGAGTACTTTGTAGTTTTTCATTTAGGTTTTTTAGGTGCTTGGGCTACTGGTTTTGCCTTGCTGATATGTACAGCCGAAGTACTTTTTGGAGCATTATTGTTGTTGGGCAGCTTCCCTAAGCTGGTGTTGCGAGGCTTGTTGTTTACTATCGTTTTTTTTACGCTGCTTACTTTTGTTTCGGCTGTTTTTAAAGTAGTGAGCTCTTGTGGTTGTTTTGGCGATGCCATACCGCTGAGCCCTTGGCAGTCTTTCTTCAAAGATTTGGTATTATTGGTGCTTATTCTTTACTTGTTCAGATATAGACAGTTCTTAAAACCTGTTTTTAGTTCTTCGGTGGTGCAATCGTCCTTGTTTGCTGGCTTGTTTACAGCCTCAATGTTGTTTGGTTTGCTCAATTACTTCTTTCTTCCACTTATAGATTTCTTACCTTATAAAGTGGGAAGCAATTTGCCCGAGAACATGAAAACTCCAGAAGGTGCTCCACTTGATGAGTATTTGATTAGATATGAATTGAAAAACCAGCAAACCGGAGAGCTGAAAAAAATGAGCGATAAGGATTATTTGTCTTCAGGTATTTGGAAAGATGAAAATTGGAAAGTACTGGGTGAGCCTTCAAGAAAACTTATCAAAAAAGGTTTTGAACCTAAAATAAAAGATTTGGTAATAAACGATGCTTCGGGTACTGATTACACTCGCGAAATACTTGAAAACCCATTCTACAACCTTATTATTGTTGCTTATAATCTCAACGACACGCCCTTGCAGGCATTGGGCAAACTCAATGCACTAAGTTTGGATTTGGCCAAGCAGTACAATACCCGAACAGTGTTGCTTACGGCAAGTTCGCCCAATGATGTTGAAAAAATTGCTAAGAAAATAAAGCTTTTCCCGGAAGTGTTTTATGCTGATGCAGTACCACTAAAAAGTATGGTGCGCTCCAATCCGGGGGTGCTTTTATTACGAAAGGGTACTGTAATAGAAAAATGGAGCTATCTTAGTGTTCCGGATTTGAATGATTTTACGATACGCTATTTTCAAAATTAACGATAGGTAAATGACAAAATATGCACTCCGAAAACTAGGCTATGGACTAACCGTAATGTTGGGAGTGGTAGTGGTGGTCTTTGTGCTGTTCAATATTTTGCCGGGCGATCCTGCACGAATGACCATGGGGCAACGTTCTGATGTACAATCTATCGAGGCAGTGCGCAAAGAGTTTGGCTTAGATCAATCTAAACCACGCCAGTTTATGTTGTACCTCAACGATTTATTGCCAATTAGCCTGCATCAAGCTACCGATGAGAATAAAGCAAAGTACCAATACCTGCAATTGTTACAGTTAGGCGATAAGGCCGTAGTGCTTAAGCAACCTTACCTACGCCGATCTTACCAAAGTAAGCGAGAGGTCAACTCTATTTTGGCAGAAACCGTACCCAACACCTTTGTATTAGCGCTTACTGCAATGCTCTTTGCCAGTATGGTAGGTATTTTTCTGGGGGTGATATCAGCCGTTAACAAAAACACTTGGATAGATAATTTGGCCAATAGTGTAGCCATATTGGGTATATCAGCTCCCTCGTTCTTTGCAGGTATTATTATTGCCTGGTTATTTGGTTTTGTGTGGGCCGATTATACCGGGCTGAGCATGAGTGGTAGTTTATATAACTACGATCCTTTTGAGGGCGAAGTTTTGAGTCTTAAAAATTTGTGGTTACCCATGTTGACCCTCGGGCTACGACCATTGGCTATCATTACACAGCTTACTCGTAGTGCAATGCTTGATGTGTTGGCACAAGACTATATTCGTACAGCCAGAGCAAAAGGCCTATCAGAAAAAACGATTATTTACAAGCATGCACTACGCAATGCGCTTAACCCAGTAGTAACGGCTATATCAGGATGGTTTGCCTCTTTATTGGCCGGTTCTTTTTTTGTAGAGTATATTTTTGGCTACAACGGCTTGGGCCGAATGACCGTAAATGCTTTGGAAATGTCTGATTTTCCGGTGGTGATGGGAGCGATACTGTTTATCGCCTTTGTGTTTGTGGTGGTCAATATTTTGGTAGATTTGCTTTACGCTTGGATAGATCCTCGGGTAAAGTTGAGTTAACAGATTTTAAACTATGATTATTTTTTTAGTCGGATTTATGGGCTGTGGCAAAAGTACTAAAGCCAAACAGTTGTCGGCACTTTTAAACTGCCCGTTGATTGATCTGGATGCGGTGATTGTTGAAAGCCAAGGGATGAGTATCAACGATTATTTTGCTGCTTATGGCGAAACGGCTTTTAGACAATTGGAAAAAGATACCCTTCAAAATTACGATTATCCCACCCAATGCGTGGTGGCTACCGGGGGTGGATTGCCCTGTTATTTCGACAATATGGAATGGATGAACCAGAAGGGACATACCGTTTTTTTGAATATGCAAGCCCAGCAACTGGTTAGTCGTTTGCAAAACCGTGATAAAAGACCTTTGTTGAGAGGGATGAATGACACCGAATTGCTTGCCTTTATCGAGAATAAGCTGAAAGAGCGGAACCCCTATTATTTGAAGGCCAAAACTGTTGTAGATGCTTTTGACCTCGATGCTAAAGATTTGCTAAAAATTCTGAATTTGAAAAACACTGCCCAATGAAATCGCTAAAAAGTTTGCTGCTTGCAATATTGAGGGGTATTGGCCAAATAATGCTTCAAGAAAACGCTGTTACAGGTTTATTCTT
Organism: Pedobacter sp.; assembly: GCA_039810685.1. Classification (GTDB taxonomy): domain Bacteria; phylum Bacteroidota; class Bacteroidia; order Sphingobacteriales; family Sphingobacteriaceae; genus Pedobacter. The sequence continues at coordinate 105,149 of JBDHXL010000005.1, forward strand.
TTTGCTAGGTATATTTTATGGGGGCGTAGAGATGGGCTTGGGAGCCTTGTTTGCTTGCCTTGTAGCTACCCTAGCCGCTCGCTTGTTACGTTTCAATCAGCAAACTTTGGACAGTGGTTTATATGGTTTTAGTGCAGCTTTGGTAGGAGTAGCCATGACACTCTTTTTCAAGGTGTCGGTTTTGCTTTTCGTAATCATTGCAATTGGTGCAATAGCGGCTATGCTTATGCAGCATTTCTTTTTGCAAAGAAAAATACCTGTTTTTACCTTACCTTTTGTGTTGGTAACTTGGTTGTTGGTCTAT
>JBDHXL010000006.1:0-104595 GCA_039810685.1 Pedobacter sp.
TTTTTTCTGATCCCCCCTCAACCTATTCAACCTCCTAAAACACCTCCTCAATACTAGAGCCCTTTCATCCAAAAGCGGAGCGCAAAGGTAGAAAGATTATAATTAAACCGCAAGAGGGATTAATAATTAATTTACAATAACACTGTAAATCAATAAGATTAATTTACACAACCATTAATCCTTATTAAAATAATTGCTTAGAAGAGCCTTGAATCATGTATTTTACTCAACAGAAAAACATCTATCAACCCTATTTTATTTACATGTAATTCTTACTTAAATTGTACTAAATCAAAAAAAGGGACAGGAAAATCACCTATAGAAGTTAGTTTAAAATATAAATTGATAGATTTACACGAAAGCATATTTTTAAGTTTATATATAATCATATACATGAGTTATTGCAAAGCTATACTTAAAATGGAAAGGAATGATCGCCGTGAGCTGCATGAACATTATCACGACTTTCATTATGGTTTCCCTCTGAAAGACGACCATGAATTATTTGGAAGGTTAATAATGGAAATAAATCAGGCCGGATTGAGTTGGGAGACTATCCTTAGAAAAGAACAAAACTTTAGAATAGCGTTTAATCAATTTGACATTAATAAAATAGCGAATTATAGGGATACCGATATTAATAGACTGCTGAGCGACTCTGGAATTATTAGAAATCGTAAAAAAATAGAAGCTGTAATAGCAAATGCAAAGGTTGTGATTCAACTACAGCAAGAGTTTGGTAGTTTTGACGGCTGGCTTGCCACACATCACCCTCGAGAAAAGGCTGATTGGATTAAACTTTTTAGAAAGAATTTTAAATTTGTTGGAGGCGAGATTGTGGGTGAGTTTTTGATGAGTATTGGCTACCTACGTGGTGCACATGACGAAGACTGCCCTATCTACAACAAAATAATGCAAACTTCTGTACCTTGGATTTCGAAAACATAAGCTAGAATATCACCAAGCAGCTTTCGGCTTTTTTTGTACTTTTGCAGCATGCAAATAACCAAACCCAGCTTAGCAAAAGGAACTCGTGATTTTTCGCCATCAGAAATGGTGAAACGTAATTATATCTTTGATACTATTAAGTCTGTTTTTCGGAAATATGGATATGCTGAGATACAAACCCCAAGTTTCGAGAATCTAACTACCTTAACAGGTAAATACGGAGAAGAAGGCGATCAATTGATTTTTAAAATCTTAAACTCTGGAGATTTCCTAAAAGATGTAGAAAAACGAAAAAATGCAGATAGTAGTTTTGAGGTAAATGCAAAAAGCATGTTACCGCTTATTTCGGAGAAAGCACTTCGCTACGATTTGACCGTGCCATTTGCCCGTTTCGTTGTTATGCACCAAAACGAAATTACGTTTCCATTTAAACGTTTTCAGGTACAGCCTGTTTGGAGAGCTGATCGGCCACAAAAAGGTCGATACAGAGAATTCTACCAATGTGATGCCGATGTTGTAGGTTCAGAGTCGCTATTGAACGAAGCCGAATTTATACTTATATATAATGAAGCTTTAAGTAAATTGGGACTTCGGGATTTTAGTATCAAGCTGAACAATCGGAAAATATTGAGTGGTATTGCTGAAGTGATTGGTAAACCCGAACTTATTGTGGACATGACGGTAGCTATTGATAAACTGGATAAGATAGGCTTTGAAGGGGTAGCTAAAGAGCTTTTAGATAGAGGATTCTCAAAAAACGACATAGAGCAATTACAACCTGTCATCTTATTAAAAGGTAAGAATGAGCAGAAGCTTAACACATTAAAAGATGTCCTGAAAAAATCGGAAGTAGGCTTGAAAGGCATCGCCGAGATCGAAGAAGTATTAGCGTATGTAACAAAGCTTGGTAAAACCCAACTAGAAGCCGAGCTTGATGTGGACATTACCTTAGCTAGGGGACTAAACTACTACACCGGATGTATATTTGAGGTGAAGACGAATGAAGTAGCTATGGGAAGTATCGGTGGTGGCGGTAGGTATGACGACCTGACGGGGATGTTTGGATTAAAAGACCTTACCGGTGTAGGTATCTCATTTGGTGCCGATAGGATCTACGATGTCCTCGAAGAGCTTGACCTCTTTCCTACATCAGCCCAACAGGGCACAAAAGTACTTATCTGTAATTTTGATAAAGATTCAGAACAACATGCTTTGGAACTATTGCAAAATTTGCGTGACCATGAAATTGCCTCAGAGTTCTATCCATACGCTGCCAAACTAAAAAAACAGATGACCTATGCCAATGCAAAAAACATCCCTTTTGTAGTATTAATTGGAGAAGAAGAAATCAAAAATCAGTGCTTTGGTTTGAAAGATATGTCAACAGGAGAACAAAAATTGTTAGACCTGATAGAACTAATTAACGCATTGAAATAGTTGTATAAGAACCGTCGCCTCCTATTTAAGATACAGTAAGGCGGCAGATAAGAACACCTGCTGCCTTACTTCTTTATTTAAATCAACTGTTTTAAATAGTCGTTTAACTCTGCTTGTGTAGATTGTGTTTTGTCTTTAGCATACCAGCCGTGCAGTTTTTCGCCTAGCTCAGGCATTTCTATACCTTCTTGTTTCCAAGTTTTAATAAGTTCTTGAAGAATTTGTGGGCGTGGACCCCATTTTGGTAATACTACATTCCCATCAGAATCTAAAATTAATAGTACCGGAATTGCCCGTCCGCCATTGGTAAGGTGGGCATCTATAAGCGGAAGATTTTTATCTCGCAACACGACACGAAGTTCAAGTTTATCCGACCCTGCTGTTTCTGCTATTTTATGCAACACTGGAACAATTTGTGCAGCATCACCACACCAGCCTTCACTAATAACCAGCAGTTTATATTTTGTTGGGAGGCTTTGGATAGTTTGAACCAAATCGTTGTTTAGGACACAAGTTTTATCTACTCGGTTCATACGCTGCACATTCATTTTAGCATAGTGTAACATGTCTTCAGAATTGTCTGTTCCAGTAGTTTGTCCTTGTGCTAATAGTTCGTCTATTAGCTCTCTATAGGTAGGATATGTTCTTGCTTCTTGAGCAAATATGTGATTGTAGTTTATCATTTGCGATGTAATAAAGTAGTTACTAGTCGGATAAAATCCACTTTTTTAGCAATTTTTGCATTTTATTCATCAAAAAACACGTATTCTAATGAGCCGCAAAACTAGTATATTACTATTTATTGTTTGTGTGATGTCTGTAAAAATTTATGGACAAACAGGTAAAATTACAGGTAAAATTATCGATGCCCAAAACAGCGAAACTATCCCCTATGCTTCGGCACAACTTATAGACCGCAAGAGTAAAAAAGTAATTCACTTTGTACAAACTGATTTAGACGGGAATTTCTCTATCCAGAGTATAAAAAATGGTGTTTATTCATTTAAGGCTAGTTATGTTGGCTACCAAACTATGGTACGCGATTCAATTTCGATAAATGACCGAGTAAAGCTTGTTAATCTAGGCACAATAAAAATGAAACCAGGCAAAGGTAATGTATTGAACGAAGTTACGGTAACCGGACAAAAACCCACCATGCAAATGGGAATAGACAAAAAGATATTCTCGGTTGACCAGAGTTTGGTAAGTGAAGGAGGATCGGCCACTGATATTTTGGCCAATGTGCCATCGGTACAAACAGATATGGATGGTAATGTAAGCCTGCGAGGTTCTAGCGGAGTAAAAGTACTCATAGACGGAAAACCCTCATTAATAGCAGGCGGAGAGGTTTCACAGATTTTAGAATCTATACCTGCGAGCTCAATAGAAAGCATAGAAGTGATTACCAATCCATCAGCCAAATATGATGCAGAAGGCCAATCGGGTATAATAAATATTGTACTCAAGAAAAATCATCGACTTGGTCTTAATGGCAACTTATCATTAAGTGCCGGCAGCTACAATAATTATAATGGAAGTGGAAGCCTAAGTTTTCAGAACAAAAAAGTAAATTTATACACAAATTATGGTTACCGTAACGGGAATAGACCTGGTGGTGGCTATAACAACATTCAATACCTCACGCCAATAAACGGAATGGCATTAGCCACTCAAAACACTGATGCAGATCGGGTTTTCAAAGGACATAACTTAAAACTTGGGGTAGATTTTTATATAGCAGATAAGTCAACAATTGGGATATCAGGAGGTTTTAACAATCGAAACGGAAAAGGAAATGAATTGCTCTCTATAGCGCAATACACTACTAGTAATGCTTTGCAAAACCAAAGTAAAAGAAGCAATTATGGAAACCGTGGAGGCGATAGTTATGACCTTAGTCTTGATTTCAACCAGAAATTTGCAAAAAAGGGAGAAGAACTAAGCTTTAATCTATCGTGGTCTGATGGTACAAACAAAAACATCCAATCACTAAACTCTAATAAACTTATTCCAAGTAGCACCAGTCCTTATATTCAAAATACCAATAGAAGTGGAGGCAACAACAATATAATTGTAGCTTTAGATTACACAAAACCAATAGGAGAAACCGGAAAGCTTGAAGGTGGGTACAGAAGTCAAATTGGTGAGGCTAATAGCAACACTTACGCCGATTCTCTAAACAACAATACTGCCCAATACGATTTTATAAATACATTAAGTAATGATTTTAGCAACAAAGATCAGGTACATGCTATTTATGTAAATTTTCAATTTAGCTATAAAAATTTTGGCTATCAAATAGGGTTAAGAGGTGAGAGTGCCATTCTTGACACTAGAATGGGAGCTTATGATTTGAACAAAAATATCAGCTATACCCCTGGCCGTATTGCTTATGATCGTTTATACCCTAGTATATTTCTAACCCAAAAATTAAAAAGTGAGCAGCAATTGCAATTGAGTTATAGCAGAAGAGTAAACAGGCCATCACGCTGGGACACCAATCCTTTTGTAGATGTTACCGACCCCTTAAACCATAGAATGGGAAATGTAAACCTAAAACCCGAAGATGTACACGCCTTTGAATTAAGTTACTCAAAATATTTCAAGAATTTCTCACTCATCAGTACGGGATATTTGCGCAGAACCAATGATTTGATACAACGATTACGCAGCGAACCCGATGCCAATGGAGTAACGCTGAGTAAACCAGAGAACTTAACTAGCTCTATTAATAGTGGCTTGGAACTCATTGGAAAGTTTGACCTCAGTAAGAAATGGAATTTCACAGCCAATGTGAATCTTTACCAAAGACACATTAAGGGTGTACCATCTTTTGGAGTTATGTCTAATGATGGTTTCAGCTACAATGCCAACCTAACTAATAACTTTATACTACCTTACCAAATCAGCCTACAAATTAGAGGCGAATACAGCTCGAGAGAGGTTACTGCACAAGGAGTAGAAAAAGCATATTATGGCGTAGATGCTGGTGCGAAAATGGATTTCTACAATAAAAAAGCAAGTATCAGTTTAAATGTACGCGATGTGTTTGATACCCGAAAATGGAAAATGCAAACCACAGGTAATACATCCATTACAGATTTTGCTTGGTTTATGAGGGGGCAAATGGTTAATCTAACACTTTCGTATCGTTTCGGAAAGAATGACTTCTCTGCAAATAAAAACAAAAAAAATAGACAAGAAAGCCAAAGAAACGATGAAGAAATGTTTTAAAACAATATCTTCGTAATGTTTTGAAAAAATTAGTTTTAATATTTGCGACATTGCTTATCCTCGTTGCTTCTGTGACTTTTGCGCAACAAGCAGACAAAGGTATTATCCGAGGCAAAGTAGTTGAAGAAGTTGGTGGCTTACCTATTCCAGGTGCAGTTATTGCCATTTATGATAATTTAGCCGAAGTACCTCTACTCACGTTTCAGTCTAACAGTGATGGTTTCTTTAAGTTTGAACATCTAAAACTTGGGATATACAGGGCTAAAATTAGTTTTATAGGTTTTAATAATATTGTAATCAATGATATTAGTCTAAGCAATAACGACCCCGATAAAAACCTTGGCACTATTAAACTTATCGAGGCAGCAAATAGTCTCTCGGAGGTTACTGTTACTGCCGAAAAACCATTGATAGAAACCGATGGTGATGTAATTACCTACAACGTAGGATCAAGTATTCATGCAGAAGGCAGTTCGGCAGTTGACATTCTTAAAGATGTACCTATGGTAGAGGTGGATATTGACGGGAAACCATCTATATCGGGTATGCGCAGTACTCGAGTGTTTATTAACGGCAAGCCATCAGATTACATGACTTCAAATATCGCCGACCTATTAAACGCCCTACCCTCTGATGCTGTTGAGAAAATAGAGGTGATGACCAACCCACCAGCAAAATACTCGGCAGATGGCGAAGGCATTATCAATATTGTGTTGAGAAAAGATTTTAAGGTTGGTTTTAGCGGCAGTGCTACGGTAGGTGCAGGCACACAAGGCAACAAAAATGGTAGTCTCAACGCATCATACAAAGGGAAAAACTACAGTGTAAACGGTGGTGCATCAACCCGGACAGGTGTGGGTTTGAGTAGTAGCGAGAGCCACAGAACAAACAATTTCCCTGATACTACATTTTATTATAACCAGTTTAATGATTCCAGAAATGAAAGTGCCGGTTCCAATGCTCGTGTAGGTTTAGATTGGGATATCAACAAATATCAAAACCTCAAAATCAGCAGTAATTTCTCGCACAGTTCTGGTAATGGCCTTAGCGGCAATGACTTTTACTACGTTACCGAAGAACTGATAGACAAACGCTTGCAAAAACAGCAAACCTCCAATAATAGAGATGCCAAGACCTTTGTGTTTAACAGTGACTATGATTTGCGGCTCGATACCATGGGGAATAAACTATCTGCAGGTCTTACAGCCAACTTCAACACCAACAACTCGTACCGACGGTTGGACAAAAGTTATGTGTTTCCGGTTAACCTATCACCCAGTCTGCAACAGAACGATAACGATATTGCTAATAAAGGTTTAAACCTTAATTTGGATTACGAAAAATCTACAATAGACCGAAAACACCGCATTGAACTGGGTATGGCATTGGGCATTCGGCAAAACCTAAGCGATTTGTTGGTAGAGAACTACAATTTTAAGCAAGCCGAATTTATCAAAAACCAAAAGTTGAGCAACGATTTTGATTACAATGAAAATATTTTGGCGGCTTATGCCTCTTACAATTATCGTTTAAATGGATGGACAGCCAAAGCTGCCGTACGCACAGAATATACCCGTGTCAATTTCGACCTCTCTGACGGTACAGTTTACAACACCAAGCCCTATCTAAGTGCATTTCCTTCGCTTTCAATAAGTCGTTATTTCAAGAAAAAGTATACAGTGGGTCTTAGCTATGGACTACGCATCAACCGACCACGAGAAAATACCCTGAACCCACAGGTAAACGATGCCGACACACTAAATATTAGCTACGGTAATCCAAACTTAACCCCTTCATACACCCATCAACTATCTTTAAATTTTAGTGTTTTTGGCAACAATTGGAATTTTACGCCTAGAATAGCCTATTCGAGAGCACTAAGCGTAATAGAACGCTATAAAATTGTAAAGAGTAATGGTATATCAGAAACCACCTTCGACAACGTAGGAAGCAACTATTACCTATCATACATTTTATTGGGTAGTTACCGATTAAACAAAAAAACATCTTTCAACGGTAATTTCACACTTATACAAAGCAATTACAAATCCAACAAGAACAGCTACCTCAACCGCGAGGGTTACAGTATCCGATCAAGGGCAGGTTTGAGCTTGCAATTGGGCAAAACAACCTCGTTTGAAGGAAGCCTCAACTATACCAACAATATGGTAGCACAAGGAAGGAATAAAAGTTCTGTAAATACCAGTATGGGGCTAAAACAGAATTTTTTCAAAAATAAACTATCCTTTCGTGTAGCTGCAAATGATCCGTTTAGAGGCAAAAAGGCACACTACTATAACGAAGGAACAAATTTTTACGCTGATACGTTTAGCGAAAGTAATACCAACAATTTTACCTTTAACCTCACTTATCGCTACATTAAAATTAAAGTTGATCGGGTAAAAGTACCTCCTGCATCAAAAGTAGTCGGCAAGAGCAATAGCACTTCCAAAAAACAAAAATAGTTTTTGTATTTTCGGGGCATGAACGAGAACAACCCCTGGACAACACTGAGCAGCGAAGTTAAATACGACAACAACTGGCTTCAACTCGAAGAGTTTCAGGTTATCAACCCGGCTGGCAATCGTGGAATTTACGGAAAAGTACATTTTAAAAATACGGCTATCGGCGTAGTGCCTTTAGACACCGAACTTAATACTTGGCTAGTTGGGCAATATCGTTATACTTTAAATGCATACAGCTGGGAGATACCCGAAGGCGGTTGCCCTTTAGGTACATCGCCAGAGGCAAGTGCCCTAAGAGAGCTCGTTGAAGAAACAGGTTTGAGAGCCCGTAAATTGACCGAAATACAAAGAATGCATCTCTCTAACTCGGTTAGTGATGAGTATGCCATCATATACATTGCCCAAGAACTTGAACAAGGCGAAGCCGAACCTGAAGAAACAGAAGACCTACAAGTAAGACGACTTCCCTTTAAAACCGTTTACCAAATGGTACTTGACGGAGAAATAACCGATAGTATGAGTGTGGCAGCTATCTTAAAAACCCAACTACTCTTGTCGCAAGGCAAAATCGGCTAATATGAAACTGGTTCTAGGTTTGCTACTCGCTACATTTTTCTATTCTTGCGCAAGCCGCCAACAAGTTGCTATACAACAGCAGGCTTTTAGCGAAAATTTCGACAACAATACTGGTCTGAACTGGTATGCCGAAAACCATAGTTTTGAAAATAACCTAGCTTATTTTGACGAACAAAATGCCCAAGTACATCAGCAACAATTGATACTGAAACTTGCAAAACAGCACAAAAACGGAAAGGACTATACCGGGGCAGAATGGCGCAGCAAAAAAATGTTCCATTACGGGCGTTTTGAAGCTGAAATAAAAACCAGTTCGGCATTGGGCTGTATTACTGCATTTTTTCTATATCGGCCAAAAGCCGAAAAAAATACAGAGATAGATGTAGAGTTTAGCGGCAAGTACCCTCATGTATTAACGATAAATAATTGGGTTGATCACCGATCACACGATAAAGATTTAGAACTTGGTTTCGACAGTTCTAAGGATTTTCATCGCTATGTGATAAATTGGCTCCCCAACAAAATAAGCTGGGAGGTGGATGGAGTAACTGTGTACGAAACCAAGAAGGCAATTCCACAAAAGCCTATGCAGGTTATTTTTAATCTCTGGGTTACCAAATCAGAAAAATGGGCGGGTAGTATAAAAAGCGCAAAACTTCCTACCTTTGCCTACGTTAAATCATTTACCTATCATCCACTAAAACGCAGATGAAAAAATTATTAGGTTATATTCTCAGCCCTTTGTTTTACCTTAGTTTTGGGCTCTTTTTGGTTATTTTTCATCCAATACAATGGGTTTGCTACCATGCTTTTGGTTACAAGGCTCACAAATGGGCAGTTGACAGCTTAAATTTTTTCTTGACCAATGTGCAATACCTGTTATTGAACAAGGTAAGTTTTGTTAATCAACAAAACCTGCCAACCGATAGACCCATCATCTTTGTTTCCAATCATCAAAGTATGTTCGACATACCGACCATGATATGGTACCTACGCAAATATCATCCAAAATTTATTTCGAAGATAGAACTTACCAAAGGCATACCTTCGGTATCTATCAACCTGAAATATGGAGGTGGAGCCAACATAGACCGAAAAGATAGCAAGCAAGCTATTGGCGAGATTATTAAATTGGGAAGGAAGATGAAAGAAAACAATTGGAGTACCGTAATTTTTGCAGAAGGCACACGGGCTAAAGATGGTAAACTAAAACCTTTTCAGGTGGGAGGTGTAGCCACACTTTTGAAAGTAGTGCCCGATGCCTTGGTTGTACCTGTAACTATCGAAAATTCGTGGAAGATAGTTCGTTTTGGTACTTTTCCGCTCTGTAGTTTGTTGGCTCTTAGCTGGACCGTACTTAGCCCTATAGACCGAAAAGACAAAAAGCCTGAAGAAATTGTATCTGAGGTTGAAAAAGCCATACGTACTCAGCTCAATCAAAAAGCTTAGTTTCGGGAGGCAAGTATCTCTTTAAACAAGCTCATAATATCAGCATTGGGTAACTGACCTTCATTTTTTGATTTGAAATAATCTACAAATAAATCATCTATAGATCTGTCCAGATTAATTTTTATTTCTTCGGCATCTGCCTGTTGCTCTTGCTTTTTAAGCCTTGGTATGAGATGAATGATGCCTGAATGTGTTTGATAGATACGTTTACGATCTTCGGCTTTCAGAAAATTTTCACTTACTAAAGTCAACTCCACTAAAGTATCCGGATGATTACTTAACCAATTTATTGCCGTTTCTACCTCATCAAATGATTCCCGATGCAATTTTTTACCCTCTTGTAGTGCTATTTTCCTCCACTTTGCCGGCTCATTCGGTTCTACATCAATTATTGATACGTATTTTTCTTGTCCGGCTTCGCTAAAAGAATATTGCAAAATAGCACTGCTATAAATTGCAGGCTGCTGCTGACCTACGTTCTGAAAACGATGGAGGTGCCCCAAGGCGGCATACTGAATTTGCTTAGGGATAGCATCAGCATATACCAAATCGGCATTGCCAATATTAAGTGGTTTTTCGCCATCAGGTTCTTCCAAAATGGCTCCTCCCCTGCTAAGCATATAGAGGTGGGTAGTGAGTAGATTTACTCCCGAGTTGTCACAATACTCATCAGCCAATAGTTGCCATTTCTTGCTCAAACTTTCGTGTAAAGCAATTTGTTTATCATCACCAAAGCACTCTTTAAGCCTTATTTCATTGGCAAATGCGGTATGCAGCAAACGTACCGGATAAGCAAGCTTTGGTAAAATAAGCTCTATAAACCCCGGAGCCGAACGCACAAGGCTAAACCCGTTCTCAATGCTATAAATACCAATCTCATCATTAGGGTTACCGATAAATAAAATACCATTCTCTTTAGCCAATACATCGGCTACGTTTACCCGATCAGGCGAATCGTGATTGCCTGCAATAGCTACCACCGGTACCTTACCGCCTCTGGCAAGTTTCTTTAGAGTCTTGTAAAGTAGCTCGCTGGCTTCGTTAGAGGGGTTAAAATTATCGTACAAATCGCCTGCTATCAACACCATGTCCACCTGCTCTTGCTCGGCAATTTGGCAAATCTCTACCAGCACCTGTTGTTGCTCTGCTAAACGACTAAAAAAATCTAACCGTTTTCCTAAATGCCAATCTGCTGTGTGGAGGATACGCATAATTTAACAGCTAAACTTTTTCAAGTGCGGCTTTAATATCGGCCAAAATATCGTCGATATGTTCTAGCCCGATAGATAATCGTATTGAGCCCTGCTCTATCCCTACTATATTACGTTCTTCTTCAGTCAGTTTGCTATGCGTGCTGGTAGCCGGGTGCGTAGCAATAGATTTGGTATCGGCTAAGTTGGCCGATATTGAGAACATTTTTAGCCCGTCCATAAAATTACGAGCACCTTCAATTCCACCCTCAACCACTATAGTAACAATACCGCCACCTTGTTTCATTTGTTTTTTTGCAATCTCATATTGTGGATGTGAAGGCAAAAACGGGTATTTAACCTTTTTGATTTTGGGATGGCTCTCTAAATATTGGGCTACTTTAAGTGCGTTTTCAGAATGTCTATCCATACGGATTGGAAGGGTTTCTAAACTCTTAGAAAGTATCCAAGCATTAAAAGGCGACAAAGCCGGTCCACTATGGCGAGCAAAGTTGGTTACTTCTTTTATATGTTCGTGCGAACCCAAGATAATCCCCCCCAATGTCCTACCTTGCCCATCAATATATTTTGTTGCCGAGTGTATTGAAATATGTGCTCCCCATTTCAGCGGTTGTTGCAGATAAGGGGTAGCAAAACAGTTATCAACCACCAAAAGTACTTGGTGTTTTTGTGCCAATTGTCCCAACAATTCCAAATCAATAATATCTATTCCTGGGTTGGATGGGGTTTCCACAAAAATCATTTTGGTATTTGGCTTTATCAATGCTTCCCACTCTTGTGGTTTGTCCAAGTCGGCATAATCAAAACTTACGCCCCATTTAGCAAACACATTGGTAAGCAATTGGTGAGTAGAACCGAAAACGGAGCGGCTAGATAAAATATGGTCACCATTTTTCAGAAAAGTGGCAAAAGTAGTAAAAACTGCCGCCATACCTGTTGCTGTAGCAAAACCGTCTTCTGCTCCTTCCATCAAAGCCATACGCTCGATAAACTCGCTGGTATTAGGGTTGGAGTAACGGCTGTAGATATTTCCACTTTTCTCGTTGGCAAACAAGGCCCTCATCTCTTCAGCATCATCAAACTTATAACTAGAGGTGAGGTATATGGGTGAAGAATGCTCTTTATATAAACTACGCTCCATTTGGGTGCGTATAGCTATGGTTTCAAAATGTTCAGACATTTTTAATCGTAATTTTAATTCTAATTATTGGTTATTAGCTATTTATTGTATAGCTGTAATTAATTTTTGCAGAACTTGCCAATATGTGTGATACCGAGCAATATTTCTCAAAAGTAAGTTGTAAAGCTTTTTCGGCTTTTACAGGGTTAAGCTCTCCGTATAAATCAAATCTTATATCAATCACTTCAAAAACTGAAGGTGTTTCATTGGCTTTTCGGGTAGCTTTGATATTAATTTTAATATCGGTCAAAGGTTCTTTCTGTTTGGTAAGTATATTTACCATATCTATACCACTACATCCGCCAAGACCAACAAGCAGCATTTCCATAGGTCTAAAACCTTTACCAGTACCCCCAATAGCCGGATTGGCATCCAACTCGACGGTAAATCCACCTTCATTTTGAGCCTCAAAATTAAACTTACCGCTTTTCCTTGTTAAATTTATTTCCATTGCTTTATCGTTCAGATAATTATACATTGTAGAAAACTTGATTGTGCTTTTCTAAATCAGGCAATTGCACAGGATTTTCAAAAATCCCAAACACTGCAGAACCACTCCCACTCATTAAACTGAATAAAGCACCAGCATCGTATAAAGAAGTCTTTATGGCTTCAACAAGAGGATATTTCTTGAACACACTGGGTTCAAAATCGTTTTTTATGAGCGTTTTCCACTCTGACACGGGCAAATGTATCAATTCTTTTAATGATATTTCAGTTTTTTTTATTTCTACATCTCGATATGCTTCGGCAGTTGATACATGTATCGGAGGTTTAACCAATACCATGAAATAGTTTGCCAAATTTAGCGCCGCTAGGTCATCAAAAACATCACCTTTCTCATAAGCAAAACAGGGCTTGTTACGAATAAAAAAAGCACAATCAGACCCAAATTTACGAGCATAGTTTTCAAGCTGAATTTCGGTTAATTGAAGTGCAAATTTTTGATTGATTAATTTAAGCAGAAAAGCAGCATCGGCACTTCCACCACCTAAGCCTGCTCCTACCGGGATATTTTTTAACAAAACAATTTTTTGATGCGGGAGCTTAAAATCTTTTTGCAAGTTTCTAAAAACCTGTAAACAAAGGTTATCATCAGCTTGGCCTGGTATGCTTATACCACAAAGCTCTATCTCAGTTTTTTGAGCATCAATCAGCTCTATGGCATCGTAAATCTTTACCGGATAAAAAACAGTCTCTAGGTTGTGGTAACCATCTGTCCTTTTCCCGACCAAAGAAAGTCCTAAGTTTATTTTCGCATTGGCAAAATTCAGCATCTGTTTAGCTTTTGTGAGCAAAGCTAAGTTTTTTGAGCAAAATAGTATTAAATCAAGCCAATTGCATGTGGAAAAACTAAACCAACTATTTAATGATTAATCCTTAGCTTTGTCCAATACCTACAAGTACAAAAAGCAATGAAACAATATTTAGATTTGATGCAGCACGTATTGGATACGGGTACACAAAAACATGACCGTACGGGTACGGGCACTATTAGTGTGTTTGGCTACCAAATGCGTTTTGATCTGGCCGAGGGTTTTCCGATGATTACTACCAAAAAACTGCATTTAAAATCTATAATCCATGAGTTAATTTGGTTTTTGAAAGGTGATACCAATATCCAATATTTAAAAGATAATGGGGTAAGAATTTGGGATGAATGGGCAGATGAGCACGGAAATTTAGGCCCTGTGTATGGTTCGCAATGGCGCAGTTGGCCCAAAGCCGATGGTGGTCATATCGACCAAATTGTCCAAATCATCCACACAATAAAAAACAACCCCGATTCGAGGCGAATAATTGTTTCGGCATGGAATGTAGCCGATATAGAAAATATGGCACTTCCTCCTTGCCATGCCTTTTTTCAATTTTACGTGGCCAATGGCAAACTCAGTTGCCAACTCTATCAGCGCAGTGCCGATATCTTTTTGGGTGTACCTTTTAACATTGCCTCATACGCATTGCTTACGCTAATGGTGGCGCAGGTTTGTAATTTGAAAGCAGGCGAGTTTATCCACACTTTTGGCGATGCTCACCTATACAACAACCATATTGAACAAGCCAAACTGCAACTAAGCCGAACACCCTATACATTACCCCGCATAAAAATAAACCCCGACATAAAAGATATTTTTGATTTCAAATTTGAGGATTTTGAGCTATGTGATTACCAGGCCCACCCTCACATCAAAGCCGCAGTATCGGTTTAGAAACAACTAGCTATTAATGAAAAAATTATCTATTGTAGTAGCCCTCTCAAAAAACAAAGCCATAGGCAAAGACAACCAATTGCTTTGGCACCTACCCGCCGATTTGAAACACTTTAAAAATATTACTAGTGGCGGTACAGTGGTGATGGGGCGAAAAACTTACGACTCGATAGGCAAAGCATTGCCCAACAGAAAAAATATTGTAATTAGCCGGCAGCAAAACCTTATTCTAGATGATGCTATAGTAGTCGCTTCACTCAACGAAGCTTTAGCACAAACCAATGACAATGAAGTCTTTATTATTGGTGGAGCTGACATCTTTAAACTAGCCTTACCTTTATGCAGTACAATTTACCTCACAACTGTTCACGAGGAATTTGATGCAGACACTTTTTTCCCGGAACTTATCCCCGAAGAATGGATAGAAAGCGAGAAAGAAGAGCATCAAGCCGACGATAAAAATAAGTTTGCTTATACTTTTTCTACCCTAAAACGCTCAAAATAATTGTAAAAATATAAGCCAGACATTCATAACAAAATTACACTTAGGCATTTTATTAATTAAAAAAATAATTAGATTTGCCGACTTGTTAAAAAAAGCATATCACAAAATAGAAAGAAACATACAAAATGCAAGGCAAAGGTTTTATCAAATTTATGGCAGTACTACTTGGTATTGTCTGTCTGTACTCATTATCATTTAATTTTATTGCGCACAACGTAGAAAAGAAAGCCAAAGAATACGCTAAAGGCGATGAAGCCAAAGAGCGTGCTTATTTGGATTCTATGGCAACCGAAAAGGTTTATCCCTTAGTTGGGCTTACCTATCAACAGGTAAAAAGCAAAGAAATTAACTTAGGCCTCGACCTAAAAGGTGGTATGAACGTTACCATGGAAATTTCATTGGCAGAGCTTACCAAATCTTTGGCAAGCAATACCAACGACGAAAATTTCAATAAAGCCTTGCACAACGCACAAGCACAAATGAATGCTGGCGAGAAAAATTTCATTGCCCTTTTTGTTGCCGAGTACGAGAAGCTTGTTCCTAACGGTAAGTTGGTTGATTTCTTTGCAAATCAAGATAATGCCTCACAACTCAAAGCCAATGCCAGCAATAGCGATGTAAGATCGTACCTCGAAAAAGAAGCAACTAGTGCAATTGATCGCTCGTTTATCATTCTTCGTAGCCGTATTGATGGTTTTGGGGTGGTAAGTCCTAATATGCAAAAGCAAGAAGGTTCTAACCGCATTTTCATTGAAATGCCCGGTATCCAAGACAAAGAACGTGTTCGCAAGCTCTTACAAGGCTCTGCCGAATTGCAATTCTGGCATGTTTTCCAGTCGCAAGAAGCATTCCCTGTTCTTGAGAACATCAACAAAACTTTGGCAAGTGTTGTAAAAGACACCCTTGCAAAGCCTAGCACTAGCGCTACTGATACTACCGTAGCTAAAGGAGGTAAATTGGCAGGTCTTACCAAAGGTGTTACAGCCAAGGCAGCCGATACTTCAAAAGAAGCACAAATTGCCAATGAACAAAAGAAAAACCCACTATTTGCTGTATTGATGCCTCCTGTAGGGCTAGATGCCAACGGACAACAACAATTTATGCCTGGTCCGGTAGTTGGTTCATCTATGGTTAAAGATACTGCCAAAGTAAACGAATATTTGCACCGCCCAGAGGTAGCTTCTTTGATCCCTTCAAACATGAAATTTATGTGGGGATTGAAGCCCAGAACCGGCACCAAAGTGTTGGAGCTTTATGCGATAAAAATTACCACTATGGATGGGCGTCCAGAGCTAAGTGGTGATGCAGTAGCCAATGCCCGTGATGGTTTCGACCAAAACAATAACCCCGATGTAACTATGTTTATGACGGCCGATGGTTCTGCAAAATGGAAAAAAATGACAGCTGATGCTGTATCCGACCCCTCAAACAAAAGAGCAATCGCCATTGTATTAGACAACACAGTATATTCTGCACCAACCGTACAAAATGAAATTGCAGGAGGTGTTTCATCCATCACCGGAAATTTCACTAAAGAAGAAACTAAAGATTTATCTAACGTGTTGAAAGCTGGTAAGCTACCAGCTCCGGCCAAAATTGTTTCTGATTTTGTGGTTGGACCTTCATTGGGGCAGCAAGCTATTGAAAACGGTTTAACCTCGTTTGTTATCGCTTTCATTGTTATTTTGGCTTTTATGGCTATGTATTACAACAAAGCAGGTTGGGTAGCCAATTTAGCTTTATTGATTAACGTATTCTTCATCATGGGTATATTGGCTGGTTTAGGTGCCGTG
Organism: Pedobacter sp.; assembly: GCA_039810685.1. GTDB lineage: Bacteria > Bacteroidota > Bacteroidia > Sphingobacteriales > Sphingobacteriaceae > Pedobacter. The sequence continues at coordinate 17,009 of JBDHXL010000006.1, forward strand.
CTAACCTTACCCGGTATTGCAGGTATAGTACTCACCATCGGTCTATCAGTTGATGCCAACATTCTGATATTTGAGCGGGTACGTGAAGAGTTAGCTTTAGGAAAAAATAATGCAGTAGCGATACGAGAAGGCTTTAAACACGCCATGCCATCTATTATAGATGCCAACGTTACGGTATTTATTTTGGGTATTATTCTTTTCACTTTTGGTACCGGTCCGGTACAAGGTTTTGCTACTACCTTGTGTGTTGGTATTGTAACTTCATTGTTTGCTGCTGTACTCATCTCTAGATTGGTATTTGAAGCCTCAATTGCCAAAAAATCTGAAGTTAGTTTCGACAATAAATTGACCCGAAATGCTTTCAAAAACTTGGCCTTCAACTTTGTTGGACACCGCAAGTTGTACTATAGCATATCTACTGTAATTATCGTCTTAGGGGTAATATTCTATGTTAAAAATGACGGTTTACACCTTGGGGTCGATTTTAAAGGTGGACGTACTTATATTGTTAAGTTTGACCAGAAATTAAGCCCAGAAGATGTATCAAAAAAATTGGTTGAAAGTTTTGAAGGCGAGGAAGCATTGGTAAAAACTGCCGGTACCGACAACACCCTTAAAATTACTACACCATATCACATTGCTGACATGGATGCTAACGCAGATAAAGTGGTAGAAGCCGCTTTGCGTAAAGGACTAGATAGTTTTGGCACAAAATACGAGATTGGAAGCTCACAAAAAGTAACCCCTACCATTGCTAGTGACATTATTTATGGTGCATACGGAGCCGTATTGTTCTCATGTATAGTGATGTTTATCTATATACTAGTCCGTTTCAGAAAATGGCAATATGGTATGGGTGCAGTAATTGCACTATTCCACGATGTGCTGATTGTACTTTCATTCTACACCATTTTGGATGGTATTGTTCCTTTCCCTCTTGAAATTGGACAAGACTTTATTGCGGCTATCCTTACCGTTATGGGTTATACCATGACAGAAACCGTAGTTGTATTTGACCGTATTAGAGAAACCTTGAACCAAAAAGGAAAAGACGACGTTCATGGTAAAGAGCGTATCGATTTAATCAATTTTGCACTCAACAGTACGCTTAGCCGTACCATCCTTACCTCGCTAACCGTATTCTTTGTATTGGTAGCTATCTTTATTTTTGGTGGCGATAGCATCAGAGGATTTATCTTTGCCTTACTAATTGGTCGTATCATTGGTACCTACTCATCGTTGTGTATCTCTACACCTATTGTAATTGACCTTTCAGGCAACAAAGAAGACATAAAAGCTATGCACTAAGCAATAGCCATGCAGTATTTATATAGAAGCTAGCCTCTAACCCAGGCTAGCTTTTTTTATTAAAAAACACTTGTTTTTAACTCGCTAAACCAAATAGTTTGTACATTTATTGATAATTATGACCAGAAAAAAACTAAACAACCAAAAGACCATAGCATTAGTAGCACATGACTACCGAAAGGGCGATTTACTAAGATGGGCATTGGCAAACAAAGAATCATTACAGTCCCATAGTTTGGTAGCAACTGGCACAACAGGTCGGCTATTGGAAGAGAAACTAAATCTACCCGTGCAAAAGTTACTGAGCGGCCCGCTAGGTGGTGATCAGCAAATAGGTGCAATGATTGCCGAAGGGAAAATTGACATCCTAATCTTTTTTTGGGACCCCATGGAAGCACAACCACACGACCCCGATGTAAAAGCCCTACTAAGGGTAGGTATTGTGTGGAATATTCCTATGGCTTGTGATGAGGCAACAGCCGATTTTCTGGTTTCATCGCCTTTTATGAACACCGATTATTACGCCATGCTAACAGATTATGAGGCCTACAAAAACAGAAAAATCTAGTATCAAACTAATTGAATGTCCTAGAGATGCTATGCAGGGACTGGATTATTTTGTGCCCAGCAATCTTAAAATTGCCTATATCAATGCTTTGCTTAAAGTAGGCTTTGATAGCCTTGATTTTGGAAGTTTCGTATCAGAAAAGGCTATCCCACAAATGAGAGATGCCGAATTTGTTTTGGAACACCTACAATCAGAGCAAAGCAGCACACAACTTTTAGCAATTATAGCCAATTTAAAAGGAGCTGATCGAGCAATAAAATTCCCCCAAATTACCTATCTGGGCTACCCCCTATCCATATCGGAGACCTTTCAGCGGCGCAACACCAACGCAAGCATAGCACAATCCCTCATAACAATAGCAGAAATACAAAATCTCTGCAAAAAACACAACAAACAGCTGGTAATCTACCTATCAATGGGTTTTGGCAATCCGTATGGAGAGGTATGGAACGAAGAAATTCTACTGCTGAGAACACAACAAGTTATTGATCTTGGGATTAAAACCATAGCTCTTTCCGATACTATAGGCATATCTAAACCCGCTAGTATCTTGAGTATATATCCCAGCTTACAAAACAATTTCCCCGGTGTTGAATTTGGCCTTCATCTGCACAGTACACCGCAGCAACGCACCGAAAAGATAGAAGCAGCATTTAAGGCCGGATGCACCCGAATAGATACCGCACTAAAAGGCTATGGAGGCTGCCCTATGGCTGATGATCACCTAACTGGCAACATCGCCACAGAGGACGTAATCAGTTATATGAACAAAGAAAATATTCCACTACAACTAAACTGGGAAGCCTGGCTAGAAGCTACAAATATTGCTAATAAGATTTTTAATATTTATTAATAGATTGATTTACAACTGACTTTTGTATCTCAATAAATTTATAAAATATTTCCACAACATCGCATTTTGTTATAATTTTGGCTTATCAAAATAACCAACAGATTATTTATTGAATTTGTTTTTTAAGAAAAGAATTTTGTAACTTTATTTTAAGCATTTAACTATCGAACAAAAACTATTTTTAAGCAATGAAGACGCCTAAAAAACCCACTCAGAAAAAGCCTGACAGCAAGCCAAAATCTAACAGAGAAGAGGATGATTTGGAATTAGACAACGTCCGTGAAGAAGCCAATTTAGACGAGGATGATGATTTTGACATGCCTCTTGATGATTTCGAGAACTTCGACAGTTTTGACGATGATGATGACGACGATTACTAGTCTAAACCAATAAAAGATTATCCAAAAAGCATCCAAAAAGGATGCTTTTTGTTATTTTAGCCTCCATGAATATTGTCTCTGTAAACAATAAAGAAAACCAGCAGTACTTTCTTGATGTGGTTGATGGACTTTATGCCCAAGACCCCAACTATATCCGCCCGCTAAATCAAGATATCGAAAAGATATTTGACCCGAAACAAAACAATTTTTTTGAACACGGTAGATGCGAACGCTGGATAGCTCTTGACCATCATCACAAGCCCATTGGCCGCATTGCAGCATTTATAAACGATAAGAAAGCTTACAAATACGAGGTACCTACCGGAGGAATAGGTTTTTTTGAGTGCATAAACGACCAGGTGCTCGCTAATAAACTATTTGATACCGCAAAACAATGGCTAGCAGAAAAAGGCATGCAGGCTATGGAAGGCCCCATCAACTTTGGTGAAAATGATAATTTTTGGGGCCTATTGGTTGAAGGTTTTGTTCCGGCTTCATACGGGATGAATTATCATTTACCCTATTACCAGCAACTTTTTCAAAACTATGGTTTTGAAACGGCATACGAACAAATTACAAACATACTCTATACCGCAAACCCTTTTCCCGAACGTTTTACTAAGATAGCTAAATGGGTAGCTAACAAGCCCGATTATACATTTGAATATTTTAGGAAAGAAAAAGCAGAAAAGTACATCAACGACTTGATGGAAATTTACAACGATGGCTGGCAAGATTTTGAGAACTTCACTCCAATAAACAAGCAAACACTCGCTGAGAGTTTTAAGCAAATGCAGGTTATTATGGATGAAAAACTAATCTGGTTTGCTTATGTTAAAGGAGAACCGGTATCTTTTGTGGTTATTATCCCGGATGCCAACCAAATGATAAAAGGTTTTGGAGGTAAGCTAGGCTTACTACAAAAACTAAAATTCGCTTATAGAAGATGGCAAGGTGTTAACCGAATGCGAGCAATTGTTATGGGTACCAAAAAAGCATTTCAGAACCATGGTCTCGAATCGGCATTATTTATCAAGCTAAAAGAATATGTACTGAGCCATAGAAAAAACTACGAAGAACTTGAGCTATCATGGGTTGGTGATTTCAACGATAAAATGCGTAATCTACAACAGGCCACAGGAGCAAAATTGTACAAAAAACATCAAACCTTGCGCAAAAGATTTTAGCCAAAATCAATCGTATAGCAGAGTTTTTTCTTTTTTGTAAGCTTTACAAGGCATACTTTTATTACAACAGACAAGAGATTAAGCCTTTATAAGCCCATTTTCTCATAAAGTTGTATAAGTTTCTTTTGTAGGCTTATCAGCTCTTTATCTTTTTCGGCCAATAGTAAATCTATCGATTTATCTGTGCTGTATTTTACGTTTGACCTATCGCTAAAATGCGGTATAATATCTGCTGGTTCGCAATCTAAGCATTTACAAATCTGCAAAAGCCTGCTGATATTGATATCGGTATAACCATGCTCTATCTTAGAAAGTGCAGCATCGCTTATCACTAGCAGTTTGGCCAATTTCCCTTGAGAATAGCCCTTGTCGAGCCTCAACTTACGAATATTGGCTCCTATCTCTACCAACAAATCATTATTGTTCATTTGTTTTTAGTTGTGAGGATAAATTTGCCAAATCCAATCCGGCATAGGTTCCCGAACTCATCAACAACAAATTACAGTTCCAATAGTTGATACTTGTTAAGAAATCATACAGTTTTTTTGGCTCGGTAAAGTAATGCAAATCAGCTCTGCCAAAGGCTTCGACAACGAGTTCTTTGGCCAGTGGTGCCATCTTTTTCTGTTCTAAAGTCTTTGCATCGATATAAACCACAGCCAAATCAGCCTCTTGCATAGCTCCATAGTATTCTTTTAAGAAATCTTTGTTGAGGCTGCTGAAAGTATGTAGTTCCATCATGGCTACTAAACGGCGTGTAGGATATTGGTTTTTTACGGCGCTGATGGTTGCTTTTAGCTTGGAAGGTGAGTGGGCAAAATCTTTATAGATATTGGTTTGGTTTACTTTGTCTACTAGCTCTAACCTTTTTGCAGCTCCTGCAAAACTGGAAATAGCCAAATTAAAATCATGAGGAGTTATACCTAATTGCTCACAAACCAAACGGGCAGCATGAAGATTGAGCAAATTGTGCTGTCCAAAAATTTGCAAGGGTATTTCACCAGGCAAAAGATAGGTCTGGCCATCTTTTACAAGATGTTGTGGCATGGTATAGCCTTGTTGGTGTATGTCTGCCTTTGTTTGGGCTACAATATCTACTAATACATTATCATCTGCACAATAGAACAATTGACCTCCTGTTGTTATGGTCTGTATAAATTGAGCAAATTGAGACTTATAATCATTAAATGTTGGGAACACATTGATATGATCCCAAGCTACCCCACTAATAACAGCAATATTGGCTTTATACAGATGAAACTTAGGTCTTCTATCAATTGGTGAGGCCAAATACTCATCCCCTTCTATCACCACAATTGGTGCACTATCACTCAACTTCACCATGGTATCAAAACCTTTCAGCTGTGCTCCAACCAAATAATCAAAATCTTTGTTGAAGTGTTTGAGTACATGAAGTATCATAGAGGTGATAGTTGTTTTGCCATGGCTTCCACCTATCACCACCCTTAGCTTATCTTTTGATTGCTCGTAGATATACTCGGGATAAGAATAGATTTTAAGTCCCATAGCTTGTGCTTTGACCAGCTCGGGGTTGTCCACTCGGGCATGCATTCCCAAAATAACCACATCCAAATCATCAGTTATTCTAGTGGTATCCCAACCCATAGTTTCTGGCAAGAGCCCGTTGGCACTCAAGCGGCTGTATGAAGGCTCATAAATAGCGTCATCCGACCCGCTAACGCGATATCCTTTTTGGTGTAGGGCAATTGCTAAATTGTGCATAGCAGCACCTCCAATTGCTATAAAATGTATTCTTTTCATAGGCGATAGATATATTAGTCTTGGTTATTTTCTGATAAATTTAGCTGCTACCCAATCATCTATTTTCTTAAAATCATGGAAAACGAGCTGATGTTTCAGTGCCTCATCTTTTATCATATCCAAATCAGGCTGCTCATAAAAACCACTAAAAAAAATACGTCCACCACTTACCAAAACTTCAGCATAGCGTGACATTTGGTCTAACAGTATATTTCGGTTGATATTAGCAAAAATTACATCAAACTGTTGTTGCGGTATGATTTCCTTTCCGCCACACAATGCAGTGAGATTTGGGATTTGGTTTAGCTGGGCATTCTCGAGTGCACTGTGGTAACATACTTCGTCATAATCTATAGCCAACACCGATTTTGCACCTTTTTTGGCAGCCAATATCCCCAAAATGGCTGTGCCTGCTCCCATATCTAGTATCCGACAGTTTGCAAAATCCTCTTCAAGTATATACTTTATCATCATTGTTGTGGTTTGATGATGTCCGGTGCCGAAGGCCATTTTAGGGTCTATCACAATTTCAAAATCATATTGCGGCATCGGTTCATGAAATGTAGCACGTATATAGCAGCAATCATCAATCAGTAAAGGCTTAAAATGGCTTTCCCACTCTTCGTTCCAATTACGAGGGGCAACATTTGTTTGCTTATGTTGTAGCACAAAACTTTGCTCTGCCAACAATTCATCAAGAAGTTGCTCATTAAAATTACCTTTTTGCACATATGCCTCAAAACCTTGCTCATTGTCCACAAAAGAGTCAAAACCAATTTCGGCCAATTGTTGTACAAAAATTTCTTTCTGGTACTCTTCGTGAGCACCGAGAATAAAATCTAGCTGTATGTATTCCATAGTTTTTTCATTACGAAAAAGACCCTATTATTTTGTATTTGATGTAAAAAGGCATGTGCTCGCAAGTTTTTAACTGCAAACCATGCCTTTTGAGTTGATAGTTTTTACTTCAATGAAGTAAACGCAACCACCAATAAATTTTATTTCTTAATCTAGTAATTCAAGGCTTTAACAATATCGGTAAAATCTCTTGATTTTAGAGATGCGCCACCTATCAACCCTCCATCAATATCTTTCTGTGCGAAAAGTTCGGCAGCATTTTTGGCGTTACAGCTACCTCCGTAAAGAATAGTAGTCTTATCAGCCAATTCTTGACCGTATTTTTCGGCAATTTTTGCACGGATAAAAGCATGGATTTCCTGAGCCTGCTCTGGACTAGCGGTAAGTCCGGTACCAATGGCCCATACAGGCTCATAAGCCAGCACAATTTTCTCAAAATCACTTGCAGAAAAACCAAACGTTCCTTCAGACAATTGCTGAGCTATTACATCAAAAAATGCTCCGCTATTACGTTCTTCCAAGGTCTCGCCAATACAGAAAATTGGGCTTAGTCCTTGGCTCAAGGCAGCTTGGGTTTTATCGGCCAACAATGCATTGCTTTCGCCAAAGTACTGACGGCGCTCGGAGTGACCTATAATTACATAAGAAGCTCCGGTAGAAGCTATCATTTTAGCAGAAGTTTCGCCGGTATAGGCTCCGTTTTCATTTTGATGGCAATTTTGTGCACCTACTTTTACATGCCCCGATGCTAACTGTGCCAAACTATGCAAATGGATAAACGGAGCACAAATTACCACTTCTTGATCGCCTTTACGCTCATCTCTTACCATGTTCACAATCTCCGAAAACAAAGCAACTCCTTCTTGGTAATCGTTGTTCATTTTCCAGTTACCTGCAACTATTTTTTTTCTCATCATAATAAAAATACTAAGCTCAGAAGTAACTAGGTACTTCTAGTGTTTTAAAAATTTCGATACGTTTTTGTGAGCTCAAAGATATGATTTAGAATAGCCATTTCTACCTCATCCAGTAAAAGATTTTTACGGGCAAGTACTTTTTGTGCAGTTTCTATCATTTTATTGATTTGATAGGTCTCAAAACCGTTTGCCCCGCCCCAAGCAAAGTCGGGAACAAACTGACGAGGAAAACCCGAGCCAAACACATTGGCCCCTACCCCTACTACCGTACCGGTATTGAGCATGGTATTGATTCCGGTTTTTGCATGATCTGCCATAATAAGCCCACAAAACTGTAAGCCAGTTTTGCGGAAGCTTGATTTTTCATAATCCCAGAGCCTCACCTCGGCATAGTTATTCTTTAGGTTTGAGGCATTGGTATCGGCTCCGATATTGCACCACTCGCCCAGTACCGAGTTGCCCAAAAAACCGTCGTGCCCCTTGGCCGAGTGCCCCCAAAATACCACATTGCTGATTTCACCACCTACTCTTGAGTATGGCCCTACGGTAGTTTTACTGTAAATACGTGCTCCCATCTTCACATCGGCATTTTCACATAAAGCAAAAGAGCCACGTATCATACTTCCTTCCCAAACCGAACTGTTTTTGCCCAGATAGATTGGCCCCCATTTGGTATTAAAGGTAGAGCAAAGTGCATTTGCTCCCTCTTCTACAAAAATATCATCACCAATTATAGTATTACTAGAATCAAGCCTAGCCGATTGTCTTCCCTTTGTAACCAAAGCAAAGTCTTTTCTTAGCTCTAGGTCATTCATTGTAAAAATATCTTCGGTATATCGAATTCTGACATAGGGCTTAGTATATGCAATAGGTTCCAATTTACGATATGCACCTTCATAACCAATAGCAATTGATGATTGGTAGGCAATTACTATAGTACCGTCTAAAAGTACTTGACCATCTTTTAAGCCGAGTATATGGCTTAAAAGATTCTCGTCGGGACATATAGACCCGTTGATATAAAGTGAAGCATCTTTTAGGGGATATTTTTGTTGTAAATAATTGGTAGTAATATAGCCGTAATCAGTATCAAAATGTTTCGCCCATTTCTCGGCAATAGTCAATATTCCTATCCGAAGGTTGGCAACAGGACGTGTAAAGGTCAATGGTCTTAGCGAGAACCAAGCAGTATCATCAAACAGGTTAATGGTCATAAGCTACAAAAATAAAAAAAGTCTCGAAGCTTTTAAACTTGAGACTTTTACAAATAATTTTTGGACCGTATTATTTCTTGGCGTAACGGCTTCTGAATTTGTCGATACGTCCGGCGGTATCAACCAATTTCATTTTACCAGTATAAAAAGGGTGCGAGGTGTGCGAAATCTCTAGTTTGTACAAAGGATATTCGTTACCGTCTTCCCATTTGATAGTTTCTTTGGTTTCAACGCATGATTTGGTCAAGAAAGCATAGTCATTTGACATGTCTTTAAAAACTACAAACCTGTAATTTGATGGATGCAAATCTTTTTTCATGTTCTTATTAATTTATTGCCGAAACTCGTAGCCCTATCCTTGCAATTTGCTGGCAAAAACAAAACTTGAAGTCTCAATCTCGTTTTCTCAATTTTTTAGAGGTGCAAATATCATTATTTTATTTATGATAAACAAATAGCCCAGAACATTATTTTTAAATATCTTTCTTATTTACCCTAAATATTCAAATCAGAGCAGGTAGTTTTCTTTTAAAACCTTGAAAAATACGTCTTTTAGTGTGCATTACCATATTGCTGGCGAGTATGTATTTTTGCTTTTTGCCGTTCTAAATATAACTGGGCAATTACCAATGCGGCATCTTCGCCCCTCACCTTGTTCAATTGCTCTTTTATTCGCTCTTGATCAACATCTGCCCGATACAAAATATGCAACAACCGCGAAAAATCAGTTTGAATAAGGTGCTCAATTTGTATAGCCAAAGTAGCCAACAAGGCATCCTCATCCAGTGTTTGGATCAAATCAAAATCAGCACTGAGTAGGTTGTGTAAATCTGTATTAACCTTGTTCATTAGCCTATATCTTGGCAAAGTTCTATCAACACCCCATTGGCAGATTTTGGGTGTACAAAACAAATCAGTTTATTGTCGGCTCCTCGCTTAGGTTCATTACTCAACAGCACAAAGCCCTCATCTTGCAAACGTCGCATCTCGGCACAAATATCATCAACTGCAAAAGCAACATGATGTAAACCTTCACCTCTTTTTTGCAAAAAAGCATGAACAGCACTACTCTCGGCAACACTAGCCAAAAGCTCAATTTTACTTTCTCCAATTTTAAAAAAGGCAGTTTCAACACCCTCGGCATCAACTAGCTCTCGCTTGTAGCAATTAGTTTGCAACATTGTTTCGTAAGTAGTAATTGCCGTTTCAAGTTGTTGTACGGCGATACCCAAATGCTCAATCTTATTCATCCCTAAACGTTATATTAATGTAAAAATCAGTAATTGCGCCGATATATACAGCATGTGATTGGAATCATCGCAAAGATTTTATCTATCTTTGTGACAAATATCACAATTTAACAAAATGAAATTACCCATTTATCTCGATAATAACGCTACTACTCCGGTAGATCCAAGAGTTTTAGAAGCGATGTTGCCTTATTTTACCGAAAAATTTGGAAATGCGGCCAGCCGTAACCACGCTTTTGGCTGGGTTGCCGAAGAAGCTGTAGATTATGCAAGGGAGCAAATTGCTAAGTTAATAGGTTGTACCGATAAAGAGATTATTTTCACTTCAGGTGCTACCGAATCGGATAATTTAGCTATAAAAGGTGTTTTTGAGATGTATGCCGAGAAAGGAAGTCACATCATTACAGTACCTACGGAACACAAAGCCGTTTTGGATACCTGTAAACACTTGGAAAAAAAGGGTGCTAGAGTTACTTATTTAAGTGTTGGGCAAGATGGATTGATTGATTTGGCAGAGCTAGAAGCCGCCATGACACCAGAAACTATTTTGGTATCGGTAATGTACGGCAACAACGAAATGGGATTGATACAACCTATCAAAGAAATTGCAGCCATTGCCCACAAACACGGAGCTTTATTTATGACCGATGCTACACAAGCAGTAGGTAAAGTCCCTGTTAATGTAAACGAAGATGGTATTGACTTAATGGCTTTTAGTGCACACAAGATGTACGGACCTAAAGGAGTTGGAGCTTTGTATGTTCGCCGCAAAGGACCAAGGGTTAAAGTTACCGCACAGATGGACGGTGGCGGCCACGAAAGAGGTATGCGCTCCGGCACTTTGAATGTACCCGGCATAGTTGGTTTTGGAAAAGCTGCCGAACTTTGTCGTTTGGAGATGGAAACCGAAAGCAAAAGATTATCTACACTACGAGATAAATTAGAAAACGCACTACTCGAACTCGAAGAAAGTTACGTGAACGGCAACCGTACACAACGTTTACCGCATGTCGCCAACATTTCCTTCAAATATGTTGAGGGCGAAGGTTTGATGATGGCCATGAAAGATTTGGCCGTATCTTCTGGCTCGGCATGTACTTCAGCCTCTTTAGAACCATCTTACGTTTTGAAGGCTTTGGGTCTTTCGGACGAGTTGGCTCACTCATCCATCCGCTTCGGATTGGGTAGGTTTACCACTGAAGAAGAGATAGACTACGCAATTGAGGTAACTAAAAAATCTGTTAATCACCTTAGAGACCTTTCACCACTTTGGGAAATGTTTAAAGATGGTATCGACCTCAGCAAAATTGAGTGGGCAGAACATTAATTAAACAAAACATAATTTATCAATTAAACATTAAAAGTATTTACTACCATGGCATATTCAGATAAAGTAATTGATCACTACACCAACCCCAGAAACGTGGGCACATTGAACAAAGACGCCAAAAATGTGGGCACAGGGCTGGTTGGAGCTCCAGAATGTGGAGACGTGATGCGCCTGCAAATAGAGGTAAACGACGAGAACGTTATCACCGATGCAAAGTTTAAAACCTTTGGATGTGGTTCAGCAATTGCCTCATCCTCACTTGCAACAGAATGGCTAAAAGGCAAAACTGTTGATGAGGCCATGACTATCAGCAACATGGATATTGTTGAAGAATTGGCATTACCACCAGTTAAAATCCATTGCTCGGTTTTGGCAGAAGACGCTATTAAATCTGCCATCAACGACTACCGTGTAAAAAATGGTCTCGAAGCTTTAGAGCTACCCAAAACACACCATTAAGCTTAGTTAATTCGATTGGCAAACAAAGAAAAAATTGCCAAAGCAAATAAGATAATGTTATGATTACGATAACTGACAAAGCAAAAGAAAAGATAGATCATCTGATGCAGGACTCTAAACTGGGTTCAGACTATTTTTTGCGTGTTTCTGTAAAAGGTGGTGGTTGCTCAGGTCTGTCATATAACCTTGATTTCGATAACGAAGAGAAAACTGGTGATCAGTTTTTTGAGGATCGAGGTATAAGAATTGCCTTAGACATGAAATCTTTTCTATACTTAGCCGGCACCGAGCTCGATTTTTCGGACGGTTTAAACGGAAAAGGATTCAACTTTGTGAATCCTAATGCCAGCCGTACTTGTGGTTGCGGCGAGAGCTTTTCTGTATAATTAAGTATTTGAAAATACAGCTTTAATAAAGTCTCATTTCCTAAATGAAAATGAGACTTTTTATTTTTTAATACTTTCGCTAATCTTGTGAAGTTAACCTAAAACTGAGGTACAATATTAACTGCGAATTGCCTCTACTGGATCTAATCGAGAAGCCGAATAAGCTGGCCAGAAACCTGATATCAGGCCAATAAATACCGATACGCCTACACCTAGCATAATGTTGCTATAATATAACACCACTTCCAAATCGGCCATAGCTCCAACGGCTAATGTACCCAAATATACCAAAAACAATCCGCAAAGCCCTCCCAAAAGACATAACACTACTGCCTCAAAAATAAATTGAAGCAAAATAAAATAGTTCTTAGCTCCCAAAGATTTTTGGATACCGATAATATTGGTACGCTCTTTTACCGACACAAACATGATGTTGGCAATACCAAACCCTCCAACCAAAATCGAGAAGCCTCCTATTATCCAACCTCCCAAATTTATTCCTGCAAACACCATGTCTAACTGATTAGAAAGCATGGTTGCCTTATTGAGTGAAAAGTCATCGTCTTGCCCTGGTTTAAGTCGATGTATCGATCGCATAAGCCCCAACAATTCACTTTCTACTTCCTCTAAAGTGATGTTGTTTTTACCCCTTACCGTAATTTGAGGATCGTATCTTGAACTATTTATATCTATAATACCTTTTGTAAAATTAAGAGGCAAAATAGCATTGTTATCTTGAGACATGCCTAGCATATCGTTCCCTTCCTTCTTGAATACCCCAATCACTTTTACTTTTCTGCCCATCAATATAATCTGTTTACCGATAGCGTCTTCATCGTTAAACAAACCTTTAGCTACTTCATAGCCCAACAAACACACGGGCACTCCGTTCCGTAATTCTAAATCTGTAAAGTACCTTCCTTTATCGAAATCTAGATTCCATACTTTATCATAATCTTGGGTGACAGCTGTTACGCCTACACCTTCAACCAAATTACTATTGTACTTTAAGGTACGAGAGTTTGCTGACACCTCAAAGCATATCCCTCTTGCACTTTCCATCCTTTCTTTAAGGGTTAAATAATCGCGATAAGAAGGCTCAGGGCGATTTACATATTTCCACCAAGGAAAATCCTCACTAAATATCCAAGGCCATTTCTGCACAAAAAGTGTATTCGAGCCGAGTTTATCCACACTACTTTGTATCTTATTACGCATTGTATCCACTCCGGTAAATACTGATATGATAATAAAAATACCAATAGTAATCCCCAGCAACGACAATGATGTACGCATCTTGTTTTGTCGGAGGGCATCCCAAGCAAAGCGAAAACTCTCGGCAATAAGGCGGAAAAACAGTTTCATACATTACTTAGACCAAAGGTCGGTAAAAAGGTTACAGAAATAATTGATTTCATTTAGTTTTGGTCATAATTACGCCTTAGTTCGGTAAATACACAGCATTTTTTATAGATTTAAGTATAATTTGCATATTCTGAATACCGATAAATATCTTCAATTTTCGAACTCTATTATATACAAAAATTGTCATTGATAAAGTGCTTATTATTCAATAACTTTGCACCCTAATTTATCTAAGATGAAGTTATCACAATTCAAGTTCAATCTTCCCGATTCACTTTTGGCCAACAATCCTTCTGAAGAACGTGATGAGTGCCGACTGATGGTATTACACAAAGACAGCGGTAAAATTGAGCATAAAATTTTCAAAGATGTTTTAGACTACTTTGATGACAAAGATGTCATGATACTGAACAACACCAAGGTTTTCCCGGCTCGTTTATATGGCAACAAAGAAAAAACCGGTGCAACTATCGAAGTATTCTTGCTTCGTGAGCTCAACAAAGAGCTTCGCTTGTGGGACGTTTTGGTTGACCCTGCCCGCAAAATACGTGTAGGCAACAAATTATATTTTGGTGATGACGATTTGTTGGTTGCCGAGGTAGTGGACAATACCACCTCTAGGGGTCGTACCATCCGTTTCTTATTTGACGGCACAGATGAGCAGTTTCGCAAAAATATCGAAATTCTTGGTGAAACACCACTTCCAAAATACATTAAGCGAAAAGCTACCCCCGAAGACAAAGAGCGTTACCAAACTATTTATGCTAAACATGAAGGTGCTGTAGCAGCTCCAACAGCCGGATTACACTTTAGTCGTGAACTTATGAAACGTTTGGAGCTAAAAGGTGTTGAGTTTGCCGAGGTAACACTGCACGTAGGTTTAGGAACTTTTCGTCCGGTAGAGGTTGAAGATCTCACCAAACATAAAATGGACTCCGAGCAATTTCTAATACAGCAGCCTGCTGTTGATATCGTAAACAGAGCTTTAGAAGAGAAAAGAAGAATTTGCGCAGTAGGGACTACTTCTATGCGTGCTATAGAATCATCAGTATCTGCTAACAAAACTTTAAAAGCTGCCAGCGACTGGACTAGTAAATTCATTTTCCCTCCTTATGATTTTAGTATTGCCAATTGCATGATTACTAATTTCCACACACCAGAATCAACATTATTGATGATGATTAGTGCTTTCGGAGGATATGAAAATGTTATGAACGCCTATGAAGTAGCTGTGAAAGAGAAATACAAATTTTACAGTTACGGTGATGCCATGTTGATCATCTAGTCTTAAAATCCAATGAATTTTATAGCTGTTATTGTTGCCGGAGGTAAAGGAACAAGAATATCTTCTACACTACCAAAACAATTTTTACAGCTCAACGAGAAGCCTGTATTGATGCACACCATACAGGCTTTTTTAAATTCTAACTATAAGCCAGAGATTGTTCTTGTGTTGGCAAAAGCTGATATGGAGATCTGGAGATCACTTTGTGAGGAATTTAATTTTCATGTTCCGCATCGGCTGGTCGAGGGTGGTACCGAACGTTTTTTCTCAGTTAAAAATGCTATTACTACTATCGAGAATCAAAACGCAATAATTGCTATTCACGATGCAGCCCGACCATTGGTGAGCCACAAGCTTATTGATTGTTGTTTTGAAGAAGCCTTGAAGTATGGCAATGCTGTACCTTGCGTAAAAGTAAGCGAATCGGTACGAGAACTAAAAGGCAATAAAAATAACATACTGAACCGAGATACCATTGTATTGGTTCAAACCCCGCAAACTTTCCAAGCTACACAACTCGTTCAGGCCTATCAGCAAGAATTTAGGCAAGCATTTACAGATGATGCTTCTGTAGTAGAACAAGCAGGCTACCCCATTAATCTGATTGAGGGTGAGCGCAAGAACCTAAAAATAACCTTCGAAGAAGACCTGAAATTAGCTGCCTTTTACCTAAAAAATTAAAAAAGCCCCTTCACAACTATGAAGAGGCCTTTTCTTTTAGCAACTAACAGTTAAACCATCTCATCAAGAGCCATACCCCATTTATTCATATCGGCATGCGCAAAATCGGGTTTATATTTCTCTGGCATTTCACCTTTTAACATAGAACCTACTTTTATTGAAGGAAAAATCTCTTCAAAGCTCAGCATCTTATTCAAAGACACTCTACGGTAGATGTGTGAGCGGGTAATATTTTTCATGTCATCCAGTCCAGAAGCTCCGAGCATTTCCACAAAGCTTTTAACTGTACCCTTATGATAATTGGCTAAACGCACCTTTTTATCAGCTACATCAAGTCCAACTGTCAAAGCTGGGTCTTGTGTGGCAATACCTGTTGGGCAACGGTTGGTATTGCACAACAAAGCTTGAATACAGCCAATTGCTATCATCATTGCTCGGGCAGAGTTGCAAGAATCGGCCCCTAAAGCCATAGCTCGCACCAAATGAAATGCTGTTGTGATTTTACCTGAAGCAATTATTTTGATGTGTTTCCGAATATCCAGACCATTCAAAATGTTATTCACAAAATCTACTCCGTCTAGCATTGGCGCACCAATATAATTAGAGAATTCTTGAGGTGCAGCACCTGTACCACCTTCACCCCCATCAACCGTGATAAAATCGGGATAGATATCGAGATGAATCATAGCCTTACAAATAGCAATAAACTCATATTTATAGCCGATACACAATTTAAAACCTACTGGTTTTCCGCCCGATAGCTCACGCAGATGTTGGATAAACTTTACCATCTCGATAGGTGAGTTAAAAGCGGTATGATAGGGCGGCGAAGCTACTTTTGTATGGGCTTGTACATGCCGGATACGGGCAATCTCTTCGGTATTTTTTGAAGCAGGCAAAATACCTCCATGTCCCGGCTTTGCTCCTTGAGATATTTTTAGCTCAATCATTTTTACATTGGGCAATTGGGCTTTTTGGGCAAACAGCTCGGGACTAAAGTTACCATGTTCATCTCTACAACCAAAATAACCCGTGCCAATTTGCCAAATTAAATCGCCACCGTGTTTAAGATGATAATCACTTATACCCCCCTCACCGGTATTTTGTGCAAAATTACCAATTTTGGCTCCTCCGTTCATGGCCTCTACTGCCTGAGCGCTCAAGGCACCGTAGCTCATAGCCGATACGTTTAAGATACTGGCCGAGTAAGGTTGTTTGCAATCTTTATTACCAATAAGCACCCTTGGGTCTTGATTAAGTGTCTCAAAGTCCTTGGGCGACATAGAATGGCACAACCACTCATAACCCTCGGCATATACGTCTAGCTGTGTACCAAATGGCACTGTCTCTAACTCTTGCTTTGCTCGTTGATAGATAACGTTGCGGTCTATACGGCTTATTGGCCGTCCATCAATATCCGATTCGATAAAATATTGATACATTTTTGGGCGAAGTTCTTCGAGCACATAGCGTAAACGCCCTAGCAAGGGAAAGATGCGCCGTATAGTGTGTTTGCGTTGAAACATGTCTTGATAGCCCAAGGCCGTCAGTACAAAAGTAATCGCAAAAACTACATACCAATTCTTATTAAGAAAAACAGCAAGCGATAGCGTAATGATTAACGCTATCGTAGAAAAGACTACAAATTTTTGCCGCATAATACATGTTATTTTTGGTGACTAAAAAAATTACATCCTGAAAAAAAGGTTTTCAAAAATCCTTTAATTCTATCCGATAAATTACTGCTACAAAGGTAAGGAATATGCCTGTATAAAAGCCAAAATTAAAGTGCTAAAAAAGATATTGAAGCCTAACAATTGACTTTCATGAACTTAATTAGGCAAATAAATTCTTTTTAGGGACTGGGAAAAAACAGCATAGATATTTTTAGCTGCTTTCAGCAATTTTCGAGTATTTTTTTTAGCACAACTGCTTGGTTGTGTTGCTCATCTTTTGCTCCATAAAGTAAGCACAATTTTTGGGTTGATGCCAACTGTGCTATACGACTAAGCTCTGATTGGTGTTGGCTAAGTTCTTGTTCATATCGTTTGGCAAATTCTTCGAAACGTTCGGGTATATGGTCAAACCACTTACGTAGTTCTGTAGATGGAGCCAGCTCCTTATTCCACTCATTTATTTGAGCTTTTTCTTTACTGACACCTCGTGGCCACAAACGATCTACCAAAAGCCGATAGCCATCTTGTTCTTGGGCTTCTTCATAAACTCTTTTTATTACAATAGATTTCATAAGATATATTTTATGGTTTTCTGGCATCCAAGGGGCGTATCGTAACCTCACTGATAAGCATATTATCTGGGCAGCTTAGAATATGTATCAATGTTTGGGCAAGCTCTTCGGGCTGCAACATATTTTTATGAGGTGTTATTCCCGAATCATGAAAAAAATCGGTTGCTATAGAGCCGGGATTTACACAACTTACCTTAATGTTAAAAGCTCGAAGTTCAAGCATCAAGGCTTCAGAAAAGCCTCTTACACCATATTTTACCGTGCAATAGGCGGCAGCTTCTGCACGCCCCATCCCACCTAAAATAGAACCCATATTAATGATATGGCTTGTACTTGTTTTAACTTTCATAAAAGGCACTAGCGCAGCTGTCAGGTTATACATACCGTTTAAATTGGTATCTATTGTTTGTTGCCATTTGTCTGAGGACATGAGGTCAAATGGTTCAAAAAAACCACAACCTGCATTGTTCACCAGAATATCAGGGCTACAATCCTCATCAAAAGTTTCACGCAGCCAAGTATCAAGTTTGTTCTTATCGGTTATATCTAAAGTAACGGGGACAAAAGCAGCTCCAATAGCCGATTGCAAAGCAAGCAAGGCACTTGTGCGGCGTGCAAGTCCGTAAACTCGCACACCATTGGCTACCAATTGCTTTGAAAGCGCTGCTCCAAGGCCGCTGCTTGCTCCGCTAACTACTGCTATTTTACCGGCTAACTGCATTAGTTTACATAATTTTAAGTGCCGGGTACTGTCCGAAAAGGAATGGCTAAACGATTCCAACCGTTAATAACTACAATTGCCATCGTTAGGTCAACTAGTTCCCTATCATTGAAATGTGCCTTTACACGCTCATACAGTTCGTCACTGATATGATTTTGCGAAATCTGTGTCAATGCCTCCGTCCATTCTAGTGCAGCCCTTTCTCTTTCTGTAAAAAAAGGAGTATCTCGCCAAGCCGATAACACGTAAAGCCTTTGCTCGGTTTCGCCTGCCTTACGTGCATCTCTGGTGTGCATATCCAAACAGTAGGCACATCCATTTATTTGCGAAGCTCTAGTTTTCACCAATTCATACAAACTGTGCTCTATACTTGAGTTTGCGGCATAATGCTCTAAGCCCAGCATAGCTTTTAAAGCTCCAGGAGCTATTGCGGCATAATCTAATCTACTTTTCATAAAATTGCATCTAAAAAAAACTATTGGGCATCATCGGCAGTTGGGCCGTATAAACCCGGAACTCTGTTGCCTGTCATTCGCAAATAGACAATTAGCTCTCCGCGATGGTGATACAAATGATTGCACAACATATTTCTAAAAATGGCCAAACGTGGAGTAGCAGGGATAAGCTCGTGACCACCATGGGTCATTTTCCATAATTCTTTTGCTTTAGTCTCATCAAACCTTTCGAGAGTTTGCTGAGCCAGCTTCAAATTCTCTTCAAACTTTGCCAAGATATTTGAGGCTTTTGTGATATCTTCACGCTGGTACTGGTGCTGATCAAGCTTAAATTCGGTTTGTTCCAATACCGGAGGGTACCAGTTATAAATAGAAACAATATGTGACGCCAGTTCAGCGGTAGTCCATTTGTTATCTCCAGGTTTCCAATTCAAGGCCGAATCGGGGATAGCTTTTAAGAGCTTTCGAGTGTTTTCTGCTTCATGCAAAAACTCGCCCATCCATATTTCTTTCAACATAACTGAGGCTTAAGTGATTTATACTAAAGTCGCATCTAGCGTGATATTTACACTCATTGCTTTACTGATGGGACAATTGTCTTTGGCTGCATTGGTCAGTTCAACAAATTTTTCTTGGCTAATATTGGGTATATCTGCTTTGAGGGTAAGGTGTGAGCCAGTAATCTCAAGTTTATCGGTATCCATACTTACTTCGGCTTTGGCATCTAAAGAATTGGGAGTAAAGCCAGCCTGGCCCAAAATTAGGCTCAAAGCCATGGCGAAGCAGCCTGCATGTGCTGCTGCAAAAAGCTCGTCGGGATGAGTGTGTCCACTTCCTTCGAATCTTGATTTGAAAGAATAAGGAGAGTTATTTAATGTTTGACTTTGGGTAGTAATGGTTCCGTTACCTTCTTTAACACTACCTTTCCACAAGGCACTAGCATATTTTTTTTTCATTGTTTTTTTAATTAAGGTGAAAAAATAACTGACTTCAAAAATTGTAAAAAGGATTTTTTTGTCGGCTTTTCTTGTACTCAAATTTACAAGAAAAAGCCTAGTCAATACTCATTTTATCGTAATATTTAGTTGAGTTGCGACATAAAAATGGGCATTGCCATAGAAACAACACCCATCATTATAAAAATACAAGTACTAGCTATTCTTCAAAAAATTACGAAGTACGTATTGTAAAATACCGTTATTTTTAAAGTACTCTATTTCGATGGCCGAATCCATACGTGACTTTACTTTAAAACTGGTTACTTTACCCGAGGGATGTGCTGCTTTTACATCTAATATTTTGTGTGGGATCAGGTTATCAGCCAAGCCTATAATCTCAAAAACCTCACTGCCGTCCAAACCTAATGATTGTGCATTCTGCCCCTCAACAAAAACCAAGGGAGCTACTCCCATACCCACCAGATTGCTCCGGTGAATACGTTCAAAGCTCTCGGCAATAACTGCTTTTACACCCAACAAGAAAGTTCCCTTGGCAGCCCAATCTCTGGATGAACCTGAGCCATATTCTTTACCTGCCAAAATTATAAGTGGTGTTTTATCTTGCTGATATTGCATAGCGGTATCAAAAACCGTGTTAACCTCTCCGGTAGGGAAATAACGACTATATCCCCCTTCTCTATCGGCCACTTTGTTTTTTATACGCACATTTGCAAAAGTTCCTCTCATCATCACTTCGTGGTTACCTCTTCGAGAACCGTATGAATTGAAATTTTCGGTGCTTACCCCTTGTGAAAGTAGGTATTTGCCGGCAGCACTATCTGCTTTGAAAGAACCGGCTGGAGAAATATGATCGGTAGTTACAGAATCGCCCAAATAGAGCAATACCCTGGCATCCTTTATATCAGTAGTAGCTTGTAGTTGGGTGCTTAAATTCTCAAAAAAAGGTGCTTCACGAATATAGGTCGATGCAGTAGCCCATTCAAAATTCTCTCGAAGGTTTACTTCAAGATTTTGCCAATCGGTAGAGCCATCAAAAATCACATCGTACACTTCTTGAAAATCATCTTGTTTCAAACAGTTATTGATAGTTTGTTGGATTTCATCCCTTGAAGGCCAAATATCTTTGAGATAGACCGCTTGGCCATTGGGATCGAAATCAATTGGATCATTAATCAAATCTACATCTACCCTACCGGCAAGCGCATAAGCAACTACCAACATGGGCGACATCAAAAAGTTCATTTTCACTTGCGGGTGAACCCTGGCCTCGAAATTTCGATTGCCCGAAAGTACCGAAGCCACAACCAGTTCACCTTTGTCAACAGCAGAAGCAATAGCTGGCGGCAATGGCCCCGAGTTGCCTATACAAGAGGTACAACCGTAGCCTACCGTATGAAAACGCAAAGCATCTAAGGCTTCGTTGAGACCCGAGCGTTCTAAATATTTGGTGACTACCTTAGAGCCCGGAGCTAAGGAGGTTTTGACCCATGATTTGGTTCGTAGTCCTTTTTCAACTGCGTTTCTGGCTAACAAGCCTGCACCCACCATTACAGCCGGATTGGAAGTATTGGTACAACTAGTAATGGCTGCAATTACTACACTACCATCACTTAGTACAAATTCTTTATTTTGTTGTTTTATCCGCACCGAATGATGCTCGCTATCGGCCAATACCTCTGAGCGGTTTTCGCCTTGTAAGGGTACTTTACCAAAAGTAAATTCAGTACCCGAGCCACCTTCTTTTAGCCAAGCCGAATCTAAACGTTCTTCTTTAGGTTTGTAATCACGATTAAACTCAGATTTTAGCACTTCGGTAAACTTTGCACTCAAATCCTTTACAAAAATTTTATCTTGTGGGCGTTTTGGACCTGCAACAGTAGGTTCTAAAGTAGTCAAATCCAACTCTACAACAGCCGAGTAGCTGATATTTTCGGTACCTGTGCGCCAAAGTAGGTTCTCTTTGCAATACTGCTCTACAATTTTTATTTGTTCTTCTGTGCGATTGGTAGAGCGCATATATTCTAAGGTACGGTTATCTATAGGGAAATAGGTAACGGTACAACCAAACTCTGGCGACATGTTGGATATGGTAGCCCGATCGGTTACACTCAAATTTTCTAATCCATCACCAAAAACTTCCACAAATTTTCCGACTACCCCGGTATTTCGTAGCAAACGGGCAATTGATAGCACCAAATCGGTAGCGGTACACTCGTTAGGGATTTTTCCAGTTAGTTTTAGACCAATCACCTCGGGGCAGGTAAAGAAAATAGGTTGTCCCAGCATAGCCGCTTCGGCCTCTATACCGCCTACTCCCCAAGCAATTACTCCAATACCGTTGACCATTGGCGTATGCGAATCGGTACCAACCAATGTGTCGGGGAATAGCCAACCTTCACGTGGAATTACACCTTTGGCCAAGTACTCCAGATTAACCTGGTGGCAAATACCCATCCCAGGCGGCACCACAGTAAAATTTTTAAGCCCTTTTTGTGCCCATTTCAACAATTCGTATCGTTCCTTGTTTCGCTCAAATTCTAGTTCAACATTTTTATCATAAGCATAGTCGGTACCAAAATAATCTACCTGCACCGAGTGGTCTATCACCAAATCAACCGGAATTGCCGGGTTTATTTTTTGTCCATCTTTGCCGTGTCGCACGTATTCGGCACGTAAAGATGCCATATCAACCACTGCGGGCACTCCCGTAAAATCTTGCATCAATATCCGGGCGGGCATAAAAGGGATATCCTTATCAACCGCTGCCGGTGTCCAATTGCTCAAGGTGTTGATATGTTCATCAGTAATACTGAAGCCGTCATAGTTACGAAGGACATTCTCTAGCAAAATGCGTATGCTAAAGGGTAATCGATCTATTTGATGACCCGGAACGTCTTTTAAGGAGCAGTAGTTATAGCTCTTACCGTCAATCACTAAGGTTTTGGCGAATTTTGGTTGCTTATATTGACTCATAGTTTGTAATTATAGGAATATAAAGTTAGTCGAATTTAGCTTAAAAACACAATTTTCCGACAAATATATCGGTTTTATGATAACTAAATTATAATTCAAGCTAATGCGGTGTATGCTCTGAACATACAACAATCCCAAGGTATCAAACCAAGGATTTTTTTGTTTTCTGAACACAGCTTAATATATTTGAACTGAACTACTAGCCTATATTTTTGACACAAATGAAGAAAATTCTCCTTGCATTAATTGTATTGCCTTTTTTTGTTAAAGCACAAGACGATTCTAAAAACTATAAGATATATAGCACCAAAGCAGCAAAAACAACAACTATTGAGCAAATAATTACAGAAGCTAAAAATACAGATGTACTCTTTTTTGGAGAAGAGCATAACGATTCGGTAGGTCATCAGCTCGAACTGCTTTTATACAAAAAATTAGCCGAAACTTTTCAAAACCAAGTGGTACTGAGCCTCGAGATGTTTCATACCGATGTGCAAGTTGTATTAGACGAGTATTTGGCAGGCAACATCAGCGAAAAGAACTTTACCAAAGAAGCTCGTGCATGGAACAACTACAAAGACTATCGGCCACTGATAGAACTAGCCAAATCCAAAAACATGAAAGTGATAGGTGCCAATGCCGCAGCACGGTACAGCAATGCCGTAACAAAAAATGGGCTTGCAGCTTTGGCCAACTTCCCCAAGGCCAGTCGTATTTATTTTGCTCCACTACCTATTGACACCCTTAGTGGTCGCTACTACGAAAAATTTGTAGCCTTACTTGGAGGACACAGTATGGGCGGTATGAAAGTTTACCAAAGCCAAAATTTTTGGGATGCTACAATGGCTCACTCTATACTTACAGCACACAAAAAGTACAAAAAACAACTTGTTTTACATCTAAATGGACGCTTCCATAGTGATGAAAAATTAGGCACTTACGCTCAGCTTAAACAGAAAGCTCCAAAACTGAGGCTCTTAAACATCTCTTGCTTTGCAGCCGATGACTTTGAAAACCCCAACTGGCAACAATACCAACAGCTTGGCGACTATATTATCGTCACCAACCCAAAGATTAAAAAGACCTTTTAACCATAAAAACAGAAGATTAATCAGAATCTACAGAAAGACTATCTTTGCAGGGATTACAAACACAATTAACATGATGAACAAAAGACCAATTATGCTTATAGCGGCTCTGCTATTTAGCTGGCCTACATTTGCCCAAACTGTAAGCGGAGGCAAGGTGAACACCGAAAGCACCAAACTGGCACAACGCTTAGACACTGCCAAAAAACAAGAAGGTTGGCTAATTAGGGGTACCAACAACCTCATGATTAACCAGGCTGCATTTTCAGACTGGGTGGCAGGCGGTATTAACTCAGTAGCACTTACCGGGCGCATTGATTATGAATTTAACCTAAGAAAAGGAAAAAACCTTTGGGAAAATCGAATTTTGGCCGGCTATGGTTTACGCCACGAGAACAAAGGCACAACCACAAAAGTTGAAGATATTTTTGATTTAACCTCTAAGTACGGTTACCAAATGGGTAAAAGCAATTGGTATGCCGCCATGTCTTTAAATCTAAAAACCCAGCTATCAAAAGGTTTTGATTATAACAAACCTGCTTTATCTTATATCTCTAATATTTTATCGCCGGGCTATGCTACCTACGGACTAGGTTTTGAGTATGTGCCCAACAGCAATTTTCAACTAAGTATACACCCAATCACCTCTAGGTTTACTGTGATACTAGACGATGCTGTTTTTGACCCAGACAGAGATGGTGTACTAACCCCTGCATACGGTGCAAAACCTAATGAAAATTTGGTGTATCAACTTGGTGCCTACTTTGGTGGTCGTTACCGTACGAAACTGGCAGAAAATATAATGTTAGACAACCGATTTGGCATGTTCTCAAACTACCTGAAAAAACCTTTAAACATGGTTTTCTCCTACTCTGCCGTTTTGGACATGAAAGTTAACCAGTATATTTCTACACAAATTACTGCCGATCTTTTCTATGACGAGAACCAAATCTCGAAAATGCAGATAAAAGAAACACTTGGGGTAGGCCTTACCTATCGTTTCGGGAAATATTAGTGTTTTACCCTCCAACAAAAAAGCCGCAATTATGCGGCTTTTTTGTTGGAGGGTATTTTCATCAAGTTCTATCCGGCAATTTCCAAATCAGCATCTGCTTCTACTTGTTCATCAGCTTCTACTTCATCTTTTTCAATACGCAAGTTTTTAATGATGTGTTGCTGGCGCTCGGGTGTGTTTTTACCCATGTAATAGTCTAACATACTTTTGATGGTCTGTTCTTTGAGGATAACCGGATCTAAACGTATATCCGAACCGATAAACAACCCAAACTCATCAGGCGATATTTCTCCTAAACCTTTAAATCGGGTAATCTCGGGTTTACCTCCCAATTTGGCTATTGCATTTTTCTTCTCTTCTTCACTGTAGCAATAAAGGGTCTCTTTCTTATTGCGTACCCTAAAGAGTGGCGTTTGTAGAATATAAACATGACCTGCTTTCACTAAATCGGGAAAGAATTGCAAAAAGAAAGTCATCATCAGCAATCGGATGTGCATACCGTCCACATCAGCATCGGTAGCGATGACTATATTGTTGTAGTGCAAGCCTTCTAATCCTTCTTCGATATTGAGGGCATGTTGCAAGAGGTTAAACTCTTCGTTCTCATAAACCACTTTCTTGGTTAGCTTGTAGCAGTTCATGGGTTTCCCTTTCAAACTGAAAACAGCTTGGGTTTCTACATCTCTCGATTTGGTGATTGAGCCCGATGCCGAATCGCCTTCGGTAATAAACAATGTGGTCTCGTACCTACGTTCGTGCGGAGTGTTGAAATGCACTTTACAATCACGTAGTTTCTTATTGTGTAGCGAAGCTTTTTTGGCACGCTCGTTGGCCAGCTTTTTTATACCGGCAATATCTTTGCGCTCACGTTCCGATTGTTTAATACGACTTTCAATGGCATCGGCTACTTCTTTATTGCGATGCAGGTAATCGTCGAGCTCCTTTTTCAGAAAATCATTTACGAAAGTACGCACAGTAGGGCCATCTATACCTATTCTCTCTGACCCCAGTTTGGTCTTGGTTTGCGACTCAAAAACAGGTTCTTGCACCCTGATGGCGATTGCGGCTATAATGGAAGCACGTATATCCGAAGCATCGTAATCTTTATTGAAGTACTCGCGAATGGTTTTCACTACCGCTTCTCTAAAAGCCGCCTGATGCGTACCGCCTTGTGTGGTATATTGTCCGTTGACGAAAGAATGGTAATCTTCACCGTATTGTTGCCCGTGGGTCATGGCTACTTCAATATCATGACCTTTTAGATGGATAATGGGGTAGCGTATTTCTTCGGGTTTATTTTTGCTCGACAGCAAATCAAACAAACCGCGTTCTGAGAAATATTTCTGCCCGTTGTAATTAATGGTTAATCCGGTATTTAGGTACACATAGTTCCAGATCATGGTTTCCACAAAATCAGAAATATAACGGTAATTCCTAAAAATGGTATCATCAGGAATAAAAGTAATAGAGGTACCGTTACGCTGGGTGGTATCAATCTCGGGGTGCTCGGTAGTTACCAAGCCTTTGCTAAATTCTACTCTTTTGGTTTTTCCATCGCGATAGCTTTGCACCACAAAGGAAGTAGAAAGTGCGTTGACCGCTTTGGTACCTACGCCGTTCATTCCTACCGATTTTTGAAAAGCCTTGCTGTCATACTTACCGCCGGTGTTCATTTTTGACACACAATCAATCACTTTACCCAGCGGGATTCCACGCCCATAATCACGAACGATAACCTTATGATCTTGCACGGAAATTTCGATAGTTTTACCGGCACCCATCATAAACTCGTCGATGGAGTTGTCCACCACTTCTTTTAAAAGAACGTAAATACCGTCATCTTGAGCCGAACCATCGCCCAGTTTTCCGATGTACATTCCGGGACGACGACGGATATGCTCTTGCCAATCGAGTGATTTGATACTATCTTCATTATAAACCGGTTCTGCCATATCTAAATGATTTTTATGCTAGAGATAGCAACAAATTTAATTAATTATTGCGGTTTTTTGGGGTTTAGATATCCACATTTGCACAAGTACACCAAACAAAAAAGAGAATAAGTAGGCTCATTCTCTTTTTGCAGAGCGGAAAACGGGGCTCGAACCCGCGACCCTCAGCTTGGGAAGCTGATGCTCTACCAACTGAGCTACTTCCGCTAAAACACCAATAATACCACCAAAATAAAGAGCTTTATCAGAAAAACAAAACCATCATTTATTTTTCTAATCGATAAAGGATTAAATTTCTATTTTAGTGCTTCAAGAAAACTAAACCAAACTCGATGAAACCCAACAAAAAAGAATTATCACTCTTTGATCTTTCTATGATAGTAGTTAGCCTAGTTATTGGAATGGGTATTTTCCGCACTCCGGTAAACGTGGCAGACAAGGCACAAATACCCGAATTGTTTTATACCGCCTGGATTGTTGGAGGACTGGTATCTATTTGTGGAGCATTGACTTATGCCGAGATTGGTTCGAGGTTTCCGGTAACAGGAGGCTATTACAAGATTTTTGCTTTGTGTTACCATCCTTCTATTGCTTTTGCCATCAATTGCATCATTGTTGTTAGTAATGCTGCTTCGGTAGCCGGTATTGCCCTTATTGGATCTGAGTACTTGAACAATGCTCTTTTTCCGAGCCATTTGCAAACCGTAGAATGGAAAATGATAATCAGCATTGCCAGTATTGCTATCTTTTATACGATAAATTTATTGGGACTGAAAACCAGCTCACGCACCCAAAACATCTTAACGGTGATTAAACTGGCCTTAATCCTTATTTTAAGCTGCTCGGTTTTCTTTGGCATACAGCAAGACTACATTAGCCCATTATTTGAAACTGCCGCAGGTACTGTTCCTAGCTGGGCCGATTATGGAAAAGCACTAGGAGTAAGCCTAATAGCTGTATCTTTTACCTTTGGTGGTTATCAACAAACCATCAACTTTGGCGGCGAAACAAAAAATCCCAGCAAAATCTTACCACGGGCAATTATATTGGGCTTGGTCATCATCATTTTGCTTTACCTAATTATTAACTTGGCTTATGTAAAAGTTATCGGTTTCGAGCAACTGAAAACAGCCAAAAGTATTGCCGCCCTTTTGGCCGAGAATATTTTCGGTAAAACCGGCTTCACAGTCTTATCTGTTTTGATCTTCTTTTCGGTATTGGGCTACGTAAATGTTAACCTGCTGAGCAACCCTAGGGCTATGTACGCTATGGCCGAAGATAAAGCCTTACCGGCAATTTTTGCCAAAACCACCAAAAAGCACGGCGTAATGGCTTTTAGTTTAACGATTTTTACATTGCTCTCTATTTTTACCTTGTTTTATGCAAAAACTTTCGATAAAATTTTAAACTACATCATTTTTCTGGACAGTATGGGTATGGTTTTCTCGGCTTCAACCTTGTTCTATTTACGCAAAAAAACAGCCCATCTTGACAAAAACAGCATTTACACCATAAAATGGTACCCGCTATTACCAGCTCTGTTTGTTGCAGCCTATTTATTTGTGAGCTTAAGTATTTTTGTTGATGACGCTACTGCCGCAAGTAACGGAATGATAATTTTTGCTGCTTTCATTCTCATCTATTTCATCAGTAGTTTTCTTAAACGCAAACAAAGTCTATAATGGATTTATCATACATATTGCATGAACTGGGCGAAGACCGCGAACATTACGCCAATGCCGTGGTGCCCCCAATTTACCAAACCAGCAATTTCAAATTCAATACGGTGGCCGAGTTTCGTAGTGCGCTGGCTGCCGAATTTGATACCTACCTCTATACCCGAGGCAATAACCCTACTATCAATATACTCAGAAAAAAATTAGCTGCCCTGGATCAAGCCGAAGACGCTTTGGTTTTTGCCAGTGGTGTGGCAGCAAGTACAATCCCAATATTGGCACTTTTGGCACAAGGCGATGAAGTGATTTGTGTAGAGAACCCTTATAGCTGGATGTCTAGATTTTTTAAAAATGTGCTCCCTCGCTTTGGGGTTAATACCACATTTGTGCCTGCTGATGCCTCTGCCGAAGTTTTTGAACAATACATCAACCCCAATACTAAACTAATTTATCTCGAAAGCCCCAACACCTTTAGTTTTGAGCTACAAGATTTGAAGGCCATTGCCCAACTGGCTAAAAAGCACCGTATTTATACACTGGTTGATAACAGCTATTGCAGTCCACTGTACCAGCAACCCCATCAATACGGTATAGATTTGGTGATGCAATCGGCTACGAAATACCTTGCCGGACACAGCGATGTAGTAGCTGGTGTGCTTAGTGGCAGCAGCACTTTGATTAAAAAAATATTCGAGAGTGAGTACATGAATATTGGGGCTATACTTTCTCCACAAAATGCTTGGTTGATGATTCGCAGCCTACGTACCTTACCGCTACGCTTAGAACAATCTTCAAAAACTTGTGCACTTATTGTAGAGTATTTGTACCAGCACCCTGCAGTGGCTGAAGTTCTTTACCCTTTTCACCATAGTTTTAAGCAATTTGAGTTGGCAAAAAGACAGATGCAAGGCTGTGGTGGTTTATTCAGTTTCAGGCTCAAAAATACAAATCCTGACAAGATAGAGCTTTTCTGTAATAGGCTACGGCGTTTTAGTATGGCCGTATCATGGGGTGGCCACGAAAGCCTGGTTATGCCTGCAATTGCTGGCATTACAAAAGAACAATTTGACCCAACTAAGCTCAGACACCAGCTTATTCGGGTTTATGTTGGCTTAGAAGAAGCCAACTATCTAATCCAAGATTTGGAGCAAGCGTTAGATGGCTTATAGCATCGTATGTTGAAATACTAAGCTAGCCTAAAAACAATAAAGCCCCGCAAATTGCGGGGCTTGTTTGGTTTATTGTTTGATGATTTTTTGGAATGCGCTTTGACTATCGCCCAATAATTGAACGAAGTACACTCCGCTAGGATAATTACTTAAACTAAACGTGAGCGATTGTTGTGTTTTGCTAATTTCTGCCTTATGCAATACCTGTCCGTTTACATTTAGCAATTTTGCACTATGGAAAGTGCCTTCGGCAAAGCTAATGTTGGCTAGGTTTGTGGTTGGGTTAGGCGAAACATTGATTTCTGAAGGAGCAAGACCGAAGTTAAGCGTTTTTGTCCCCAAATCTGTAGTCTTACCATCGTTATCTACTTGCAACAATTGGTAATAATTGAGCCCTTTAGCAGCTTGATTATGAATGTATTGATAACTAGCGCCGTTAACACCTTTGGCCGACACTTTACTTAGCTCAACAAAATCAACTGCATTGGTGCTGTGCTTTACCACAAAATGGCTGTTGTTGGTTTCTGATGCTGTTAGCCAATTTAAAACAGCTTGGTTTTGTTGTGCTTTAGCCGTAAACGAAAGTAGATTAACCGGAAGTGCAGCCACATTATAGTTGTACAAATTGCTTACCTCTGCAGCAGTAAGTGCATAATCAAACAATTTCAAATCATCTACTGATAATATATTTAATGTTTGGCTTCCTAAACTAAAAACAGAAGAACTGGCGGTTGATAAAGTATAAGCTTGTTGCCCCAATAATATGCCGTTCATATACATTTTTATTGTTAGCCCATCAAAAGTAACTACGGCATGATTCCATGTATTAGCCATATAATTACTACCGAAATTTTTATCATTGCCATAAGCTTGAAAGATTGGGTTGCCATTTGGCCCTAAATAAAGCCCAAATTTTTGGTTAACAGCATTTGCACCGTAGCCAAAAATACCCGGGTAGCCAGCATTAGTAGCTACTTTATACCAAATAGAAACTGATCGAGAAGCATTGCCGCTTGGAAGACCAGAAATAGTAGCTGATATCACTCCTGCATTTGGAAGATTCAATGCTGCGTTTGCGTTTGCGTTTCTGTCGGCAACAAAAGAAGTACCGGGTACATCAAAAGAATTATTTCCGTTTACATCGGTATGAGTATTGTTAAAGCGGTACTCTGCAAATTGACTAACGTCAGAAGTTGTAAAACTATTAATTGCCGAGCTAGTTGTGCCCTCACTATTGGTTACTACAACCTGGTAGTAATAAGTTGTGTTTGGCAGTAAACCCGTAATAATTGCAGAACTGTTTGTTGGCGAAGCACCAGTTGCATAAAAACCCGAAGTCTGCGATGACAAATTATTGTTACTTAAACCATAATTTATTACAGAAGTCGCAATACCACCATTAGGATTTATCTGATAAGCAATATTTGCAGTAGTCATTGTAGTGCTAACAGAAGATAGATTTAATACGGGTAAACTTGATGAGGAAGTAGAATTAAATGTGTTATAGATTTCTATATGTGATAAAGCCCTGTCGTAAATTTTTAAATCATCTACATTAAGTGCTGCACCATTACCTAATTTAAAATTATTACTTCCTGCAGTAGCTAAAGTGTAGGGCCTACTGCCTAATAAAGTCCCATTCATATACATTTTTACCACAGTACCATCATAAGTAACAATAGCTTGGTGCCATGTGTTTGCTGCGTAATTTCCACCAAAAGCATGATTGGTTCCGGCAGCCTGAAATACTGGATTTCCGGTAGCGCCCAAATACAAACCAAATTTTTCTAATGCTCCTGATCCTCCGTAACTAAAAATACCTGGGTTACCCAAATTGCTGTTTACTTTGTACCAGAGGGATACACTTCTTGCAGCACTACCTTTGGGCAAAATAGAAATATTGGCAGTTGTTACTTTATTTACATCTATAGCCAGTGCTTTTTGGGGGTTAGCACTTCTATCGTTTACAAAAGACAAACCATTATCTACAAAGTTATTAAGGCCATCGGTATTGTTTAAAGTGTTGTCAAAAGTATATTCTACCGG
This sequence comes from Pedobacter sp., assembly GCA_039810685.1. Taxonomy (GTDB): domain Bacteria; phylum Bacteroidota; class Bacteroidia; order Sphingobacteriales; family Sphingobacteriaceae; genus Pedobacter. The sequence continues at coordinate 49,134 of JBDHXL010000006.1, forward strand.
AAATGAATTTGTACCAGCAGGAAACGGACAATTTAATGCACTATTGTTATAAAGATGCTCAATTTCAGCGAAAGATAATGCTCGGCTGTAGATGGCCAAATCGTCAACACCACCATCAAAACTACCTATTTTAAATGTTGAGCTGGCTGTATTAAGTGTATTTGCCGGGATAAAGCTATGTCTTAACACGCCGTTAGTATAAATTTTTACCATGTTAGAATTATGTACTACGGCAATCTGCGTCCAAGTATTTCGACTAATAGTTGCAGATGTAGTCACATCATTTCCAGCCCCATAACCATAAAAAACAAGTTTTCCGGAAGCGTTGTTATACAAACCAAATGTTTGGGCATTAGCTGCTGCACCATAACTGAAGAAAGTTTGTGTTACACTAAATTGGGAAGAAGTATACAACCAAAAAACTATAGTTCTGGGGTTGTTGCCAGTTGGCAAACCTGGAAGCGATATTGTTCTTGGCTGAGTTGCTTGTTGATAGGTTTGTAAAGCATAATTTACCCTTCCTGCTGTTGCAGAAATATGATACATCGGGTCGGTAGTAGTAAATGGAATTGTTTCGGTATGGTCTGACAAGTTATAAGGATCATCAAAATTATAGTATGCAAGTAAATTACTGCAAACATCTATATCACCTTGGTATAATTGTAAGGCCTCAGTAGCGTCAATTGCTCTATCAAAAATTTTAAGATCGTCAATAGCACCGCTAAACCATTGCTCGCCAGCAACACCTAAGCCTAGTTTAAAAATATCGTTATTATTAATCGTATTCCAAGTTCTTGGTTCGCTACCCAATAAAACACCATTTCTATATATCTTTGCATTAGTACCATCGTAGGTCATAGTAAAGTGGTACCATGTTCCTGCCACATTTTGGTTTCCAAAGCCAAGTATCCAAGTAGCATGACTAGTGTGTGCACTTATCAAAACCCTGTCAGCGCTAAAACAACCGCTAAAAGCGTTATTGCTGGTACCGGTTCCGTAGGTAAATACCGGGTCGTAATTCAGCCCAAAAAACTGATTGGCTTTGGCCCAAAAAGAAATGGTTCTTGGGGCACTACCATAAGGAAGCCCCGGAATTGTTGCTTGTGATTGCGTAGAGTAACTTATGGCAATTGCAGAATTTGCATTACCCTCTCTATCTGTTGTAAACGAACTTGCAGAAAATGTAACATTCCCCGCTTCGTTGGTATAAGAATTATCAAACTTGAAATGTTGGATTAATCCGTTGATAACTTGCGCTTTTGTATTAGTGTTCCATACCAGCAAGCCTAATAAGCAAAAATGTGTAAATAATTTTTTCATGTTTCGTTAATTTAGTTGATTGATTGGTTTACAATAAATTTTATAAAGCCAAATAAAAATCTCAATGTTCTAAACATTTTATTTTCAGTTTTACGCATCAAATATGCAAGTTGTAGTTTATAAGTTTGGGGCAGAGTTTACCAAAGCCATATACGGGTTTACGAAAATGGTAATTGAACCAAAAATTCAAATTAAACCAACTTCGTTAATGCTAAACAGCCTTTGGTAAACTTTCAATGTGGTAATGGTAGCCTAATGTTTACATTTGTATGAAGCAAAATGAAACTTATAAGATACAGCATAGGATTGTTGTTTACCCTACTCATGCCCTATCAGGTATTGATGGGGCAAGATCCTTATTTTGAACTAATCGACAAAACAAAAGGAATGCCTTCCAACAACGTGTACGATATTTTTCAGGATAAGCAAGGTTACCTATGGTTTACAACAGATGAGGGTTTGTGCAGATACAACGGAGCAACCTTTAAAAGCTATTACTCGGCAGAGCAGAGCTCCAGAGCAGGTTCGAGTATTGGTCAAGACCGATACGGACGCATCTGGTACAGCAATTTTGATGGCTATTTATACTATATAGCAAATGGCACACTACATGCCTTAAAACAAAACAAACCTGTAGGTTATCTAAATTATGCCCTAACAAATCGTTATTTATATATAGTAGGTAAAACAGGGGTAGATGTTTACTCAATAGATCAACTACAATATCTGAGAACGATAAGCATAGCCGATGAAGAAATTTTATTTGCTTATGACCTTGGCGAAAAATATTACATCCTAGGTAAGCACTTGTATGAAATATCCGACGGTAAAATTAATCGAAAAATAAACCTCCCCAACAATTTTTATAACAGCTTGGGGGGCAAAGCAGGTATTTTTATGCATAAAACCCCAAAGGGTTTACTTTTTATCTCTAAATATGTGAAAAATGCGATACTGTATAAAGACCAAAGTTTTGTAAACAGCCCTGATTTAGGTCAATTAACTTATGTGCAAAATATAGCCACTTACGATAAGGGGCTATGGCTGTGTACCCCAAAAGGACTTTACCCTTGGGACATGCAGCCCCAATCGTCAAAAAAACTGAAACCGTATTTCGAACAGTTCAACATCAGTACCGTTTACAAAGACAATAACCAAAACTACTGGGTAGGTACCCTCAACAAAGGTGTACTTCTAGTTCAAGATTTCAACAACGTTTTATACGAGTTACCGGCCAAACCTACAGTTATTTCCTCCAAATTGGGTAAAAATAAATTGACTATAGCCACTGCCAATGATATGCTTTTCCGTTTTGACCCTGCAAGTGCTACCTTGAATTTGTTGTACACCGGCAAAAGCAACCACGCTATCAATCAACTTTATGTTGATTCGGTTTCGGGCACTACCATGTTCACTGCCAATAAATTTAATCTACTGAATACCAAGGGCAAAGTAATCAATGAGGCCTTGGTGGCAGTTAAAGATATCAAACCCATAGACCAAAAGTATTTTTCATTTGCTGCAAGTGGATATGCTGGATTTTTTTACTATAAATGAAAAACTTAAAAGTGATTGGGACAGTATATATCAACAAAATAAGACCTCACGAAATTTTAAAGAGGCCGTACTATTTAACGACCTAAAAGCCAAATCAACGGCCTACAATCCTGCAAATAAGACCATTTATTATGCCTCCAATTTGGGCTTAATGTACCAAAGTTTAAATAAAAAAGGTGAGCTAACTTATGAGCATGAACAGTTATTTATTAAAACACTTGTGTGTGGAGATGATAAACTATTTGCCTTAGCTAGTAACGGAAAAATGTTTGAAATTGACAGCAAAAATAAAATTAAAAGTTTCTTTCCTCCTTCTGACAACAAAGACGAAAATATAAAAAAAATTGCCCTATTGGATGACAATTTATTGGTGTACACCAGATCTGCCATAGATGCCTATAATTTCAAAACTAAAAAATGGTTGCCTTTTCTACGGCTAGGCCTCGATTTGGAAGTTTATGATTGTGTTACTTTTGAAAACAAACTAATCTTAGCAACCTCTAAAGGTGTGCTTGTGCAGGATAAAATAAGCATAAATACAACACAAAAATACCCCCAATTTATTATTGATGAGTTTCTGGTTAACGACAGTCTTTGGAACGAAAAAGGCATTAAAAAACTCAAATATTACCAAAATAACATTGTAATAAAGTATGCTCAACTAGCTTATGCCCCCAATAGTCGCTTTCCGATATTTTACCGTATCAACAATGGCAAATGGCAATTATTGGACGCCTATGCAGATGCTTTAAAACTCATGTCTTTATCACCAGGCAGTTACCTCATCAATTTCAGATTAGGCAATGTCCAAAATCAGCTCCAGCCTGCTCCAATCACTTTTGAAATCAGTAAACCTATTTGGCAAACCAATATATTCCTTGCGAGTATCAGTTTACTCTTTTTAACTGCTGTTTATGCGATTTATCGCTACAAAATAACAGAAAACAACAAAAGAAACCAGTTGCAATTGGATCGGGTTAACCTAGAGAAAAACCTCAACCAATCTAAATTAAAGGCTATAAAGTCACAAATGAACCCACATTTTTTCTATAATGCGCTCAACACTATCCAATCATATATTCTGGCCAATGATAAGAAGCAAGCGGTAAACTATCTCTCCAAATTTTCGATACTTACACGCACCATTCTGGAAATGTCTGAATACGAATACATCCCTCTTAGCGAAGAATTAAAGATGATGCGTACTTATTTAGAAATTGAAAAAGTACGGTTCGATGACGATTTCGACTACGAAATCACAATAGAAGGTTTTAATGAGGAAGATACAATTAAGATACCTAGTATGTTGTTACAGCCCTATTTAGAAAATGCCATAAAACATGGTCTGTTGCACAAAACAGGCGAAAAAAAGTTAAATGTAGCCTTCAAAAAAGAGAAAAACACTTTAGTGGTGATAATAGACGACAACGGCATAGGAAGAGAAAAAAGCCAACAATTGAATCAAATTAAAAATAAACAACATAAATCTTTTGCAACTACAGCAATCAATAACAGAATTGAATTGCTTAACCAAAACAACACCAACAAAATTATCGTTCAAATTACCGATAAAAAAAACATAAGCAATTATACCACAGGCACAACAGTACAAGTAAACATACCACTAGAAGAATAAGCTATAAAGTTTTTTTTTGCTACCAACATCAGAAGCACCAAACATGAAAGCCATAATTATAGACGATGAAAAAAGAGCTCGGATAAACCTTGCCCTGCTACTAGAAGAATATTGTCCGAATGTAGAAATTGTTGCAGAGTGCGAAAACCTACCCTCGGGGGTGAAAGCCATACGCAAACACCGGCCCAACGTAGTATTTCTGGATATTGAAATGCCGGGACACAGTGGTTTGGAGCTACTCGACTTTTTTGATGATGATGATGTCAACTTTGCCATTATCTTTACCACCGCCTACAACGAGTATGCAGTTAGGGCATTTAAGTTTTCGGCTATCGACTATTTGCTAAAACCCATTGTACCAGAAGAGTTGCAAGATGCCCTAAAACGTGCCGAAAAACAACAAGAGCTAAGCGGCAATTACAAAATACTGAAAGAAAATTTGGCTTCGGGCAAGTTAGACAAAATTGCGGTGCCCTCTGGCAGTTCCCTCATTTTCATTGATGCCGACAAAATTTTGTACATAAAAGGCGAGGGAGCCTACTCAGAAATAACGATGATTGATGGTTCGAAGCATATCGTCAGTAGAAACCTCAAGAGTTTTGAGGAAATCTTATGTTTATCGGCAGATTTTTTTAGAGCCCATAAATCCTATATCGTAAACATGGCTTATGTAAATGCTTACAAAAAGGCCGATGGTGGAAGCTTGCTTTTGACCCAAAACATTTCAATACCACTATCGCCCGATAGGGTACAGAGTATTTTTGAAAAAATTAAAATGATTAAACGCTAATATAGATTCGGTAAAACTGTGCTGACATTTTTAACTCTTAAATTCAGGGGTAGCTATCTTATACAAAATTTTTAGTACGCGTTAAAATAGTTTTCTACTAAATTTACTTGACCTCGGGTTTAGGGTCTGGCACAAAATTCATAGCTATTGAATTGACACAATGACGAGTATTTTTAAGCGTAAAACCCTCCCCTTCAAACACATGCCCTAAGTGTGCATCACATTTTGCACAGCAAATCTCCACACGTTGACCATCTGCATCGGGTTTTCGGGTGATGGCATTTGCTATTTCATCATCAAACGATGGCCAACCGCAATGCCCGTCAAACTTAGTTTCCGAGCGATATAAGGGGGCATTGCAACGCTTACAGATATAGGTGCCTTTCTCGAAAAACTTATTGTACTTGCCTGTACCCGGATATTCTGTTCCTTTATGAACAATTACCCGCTCTTCTTCCTGTGTCAATTTATTCCATCCCATAGCGCTATCTGTTTTTTGAGGTTGCTTTTTGTTTTGAGCACAAGACGACAGACTGGCAAATACCAAGCCCGCTACCAATAAGTTTATTTTCCTTAGCCTGAGCAAAACAAAATACTAAATTTTCTATTACAAATTTAACACACAAAAAGCGGTAACTCAAGCAAAATGTTCAAATATGATTTTGAACAAACAGCACCTGAGAGTATATTACCCAACAAAATCCGTATTTTTTGGTAGTTCATTGCCTCCTCACAGCCTTAAATTTGTTATTCAAATAAATTCAACAATTATGAAAAAGCTTTTACTATTTACCGTGTTTGTTTCGGTTTGTACGTTTGGCATCCTCTCTTGCAAAAAAAACAAAAATAGTAGCGGTAGCTGCGCAACAGTTTGTAAAGCCACCTTGGGTTCGGGCGAAACCGCCGCAACCAATCCTGCTGCTATACAAAAGGCTTTTACTTTTACTTTTAAATACGGTACCGGTGCCGGTCCTTTTAAAGACGGTGATAAAGCAACTTTCACCCCTACTGCCGACAACAAACTAGTTGTGAGTTCTGGCGGCAAATGTGTCACCATCGAAAACCCTTACTCAAAAACTGGTTCAATTGAAATATACTATCGTGATAAATGTGTGTTTAACACAACTTTTGCAGTTGTTGTTTATAATAACACTGTTCATGAGATTAACCTCCAAGATCCTAATGGCACTACTTTTTGGGGACAGTTTCAATAATCGGTTAAGGCTTAGGCTTTAACCGATTTTGGATTTCTCTTTTCAACCTCCTTTTATCTCGATTGTTTTTCAAATCCTCAAAGCGTTTGATATAAGCTTGTACCTCTTTCTCTTTTTGAGGTGTAAACCCGAGGCTATAACGAACACCTTGATACAAGGAACGCCATAAGAAGCTAAAAAATGAGGCCGTAGGTACCCTTTTAAAATGGACAGGCGCAACAATGAGCTGTCCATTTTCTGTTGGGTTGCTCTCGTTTATAATCATTGATCGAGCCAACAAGCTTAACACACCCAAACGCTCCAGTTTATCTTTGCTAGGGTGTTTCCGCATCAGCCCCAAAGACAAATCTGTATAAAGCAGCTTTACTTTGCCTTTCGCCTCTTGTTGATCGGCAGAAATTTCAAAATCCAAACTTTTTATTGCTGCATTTTTTATTTGTACCATTGCCAGTGGCCTTGTTATGTAATTGAGTTGGTTGCCGTCCATCTCGCCAAGATGCCCTTTGTACCTAAAAGCTGCCTTTGGGCTATTCATATCAAACACAAAACCAATATTTAATCGTCCTTGCCCCATCAAGTAACTTTCTATTTGAACGTTAATCAGTGGATTTTTTTGTTTATCACTAGGTCTGTTGCTAAGGTTATTGATTTTGCCCGAAGTGCGTTGAAAACTGATGTGCCCTCGCTCACCGCTCTGCGGGTTAAACTCTGCATAACTGATATCCATTTTCTGCACAAAAATTGTTTTGATATGAAAAGGTAGGCCAATATGCTGCATCAATTGATGCGGAAAACGCCCCGTTCTGTCCAACTCTTTTTTCGGATAGCTTCTATCATTAAAAACCCCTAATCGGCCATCGGCAATCAATACCTCATCAGCTAATAAATTTCTGTTCTTTATATAGGTTAGTAAATCTACCCCTTTAATGTTGAGGTTGTTCAAAACCAGCGAATATCGATCACGGGCATAACCATTCAACCTAGCAAAATCTTTCTCCGAATACCGTGGCTCAAGGGCAAACGCTTGGATACCTATCATTTTTTTGGACCACGTAAAGTCAAACTGTTTGGCTTTGATGTAGTACATGCTATCTGGCGTTGCGTAGCTATAATCGTTTATACTGATGTTTGCATCTTTCAACAAGAAAAACCTAGTGCTATCTTGGGCCGAGTGTGCGTCTATCAGCCAATCTTTCAATATGATATTGATATTTGAAACAGTATCTATTTGAGGTTTTTCGCCATTGCGATCTATAAACCTAAAGCTCGAATTGTCGAACCTAATTTCTTTCACCTGCAATGAACTAAAAAAGTTCTTCAAGTATTCATAGGGAGATTTATCCGGTCGGGCTGGTTTATTTTCATTAAAAGCCAAAACCTTATTCGTCATGCTTATTTTAGGATTTTTGAACTGTAACTGGTTTACCACTATCTTTTTGTCGAAATAGGCTTTCCACAAATGAAAATTCTTAATACTCAGGTTATCTAAATAAATATTGTAAAGGTTGTTGGGTGCTTTTTGCTCTTTTACCAACTTAGCATACACCAAAGTATCGGGTTCTATGTACAATTCGCTAATCCAAGCGTTAGCGGTAAAGGGATTGATACTGACTTTTTGAAAACGAACCCTATACAAACCGGCAGTTGCCTCTTCTACAATCTTACCCAACTCACGTTGTACAAAAGGCTTTAGTTTTGAAGAAATAACCAAAGACAAAACACCCAGCACTGCTAGCAAAACAATTGTAATGAGTAGAAGATACTTTATTTTTTTTCTATGCTTTTGCTGCATTTCGTTATTTCTGTATTGCCGCAACAAGATACAGTTTTGCCTCTATAAAAATAAAAAGAATGTAAAATTACTGCCATTCTGTCATTTATGATTAATATTTTGTAATTTTGAAGCCCTTAATCAGCAAATGATGATAGATTTTAAGCTTCAAGATAAAACACATGATGAGTCTCGGCAGGGCGAAGCCTTGGTGATTGATAACGAGAAAAAAGGCTCACGTAAACTCTACATAGAAAGTTACGGTTGCCAAATGAATTTCTCAGACAGCGAAATTGTAGCCTCCATCTTGTCCGAGGTAGGTTTTTCAACTACAGCCAGCTATACCGATGCCGATGTAATTTTCATCAACACATGTGCCGTAAGAGATAATGCCGAGCAACGAGTTCGCAATCGCTTAAGCCAATTTAAGGTGGTAAAAAAGAACAATCCTAAGCTTATTGTTGGCGTGCTGGGCTGTATGGCAGAGCGTATTAAGCATAAATTTTTAGAAGAAGAACAATTGGTTGACGTGGTGGTTGGGCCCGATGCCTACCGGGATTTGCCCAAGCTAATTGGTGAAGTAGAAGAAGGTGATAAAGCAGTAAACGTCATCCTCTCTCGCGAAGAAACCTATGCCGACATCAGCCCTGTTAGGCTAAACAGCAACAGCATCAGTGCATTTATCTCTATTATGAGGGGTTGCGACAACATGTGTTCATTTTGCGTAGTGCCCTTTACCCGTGGCCGCGAAAGAAGCCGCGATCCCGAATCAATTTTGCATGAGGCCAGACAATTGTTCGATGCCGGATACCGAGAGGTAACACTATTAGGGCAAAATGTAGACTCGTACCTCTGGAAAGACGGCCAAGAAGTGAAACCCAAAACCAACGACCTCGAAGACGAGATGAACACCCTAAGTGGTGATGCCTTACTAGAAGCCTTGGTTAACAAAACAGATTTACCGGCTACCCTCATCAGAGCAGCCTCTGCCAACGATAGCCTTGACGGCACCGTAAACTTTGCTCAGCTGATAGCTATGGTGGCCGAGATAAGCCCCGATTTGCGTGTACGCTTCTCTACCTCGCACCCCAAAGATATTACCGACGAGGTGTTGCACACCATGGCCAAATACGACAATATTTGCAAATACATACACTTACCGGTGCAAAGCGGTAGTAGTCGTATTTTGAAACTGATGAACCGTACTTACGATCGCGAATGGTACATGAACCGTGTCGATGCAATAAACAGAATTTTGCCGGGTTGCGCTATCTCTACCGATATCATTACCGGTTTCTGCACCGAAACAGAGGAAGACCACCAAGACACCTTGAGTATGATGGACTATGTTGGTTACGGATTTGTTTACCAATTTGCCTACTCTGAGCGCCCAGGCACTTTAGCTGCCAGAAAATATGCCGACGATGTTCCTGAAGCAGTGAAACAACGTCGCCTCAACGAAATTATCAACAAACAACAAGAAGGCTCGTACAAGTTTCTACAAAAATTTATCGGTAAAACTGTAAGAGTGCTGGTTGAAGGACTTTCAAAAAAATCAGCCAATGAGTATCGCGGACGAAACGATGAAAATATGGTTGTTGTTTTTCCGCTTACAGACAAGGTAAAACCCGGCGAGTATATAGACGTTGTAGTAGAGCGTTGCACAACCGCTACCTTAATCGGCAAAGCCGTAGAGTAATCAGGTAATTCTGCAAATTAGCTAAAAGCACATGGATACCCAAAACATCAAAAATAGGTTCGGCATCATCGGTAACTCACCTCTGTTAAATCGAGCTATCGATACTGCTCGTCAAGTGGCACCCACCGACATGTCGGTGCTAATTACCGGTGAAAGCGGTAGTGGTAAAGAGGTGTTTTCGCAAATCATCCACCAAATGAGTGCTCGCAAGCACGGCACTTTCATTGCGGTAAACTGCGGAGCCATACCCGAAGGCACTATCGATTCGGAGTTGTTTGGCCACGAAAAAGGCTCGTTTACCGGTGCTCACGAGGCCAGAAAAGGCTATTTTGAAGTGGCCAATGGTGGCACCATTTTTCTTGACGAAGTGGCCGAGCTACCATTAGGCACGCAAGCCCGTTTGCTAAGGGTACTAGAAAGTGGTGAGTATTTGAGGGTAGGTTCGTCGAAAGTACAAAAAACTGATGTCAGAATTGTGGCTGCTACCAATGTTGATGTATATGACAGCGTAAAAAAAGGCAAATTCAGAGAAGATTTATACTACCGCCTCAACACGGTTCCTTTGCGTATCCCATCGCTTAAAGAGCGCAAAGAAGACATCTTTTTGCTATTCAGAAAATTTGTTGCCGATTTTAGTGACAAATACCGCAGCCCGGGTATCACCCTCGAGCCTGATGCTATACAACTACTCAGTAATTACAGTTGGCCCGGAAACGTAAGGCAATTAAAGAATATTGCTGAGCAAATTTGTGTACTCGAGAAAAACAGAAATGTTAGCGCACAAGCTCTGCTCAATTATATACCCGATGAGCACAACAGCAGCCTGCCCATAGCCCTTAACCAAGGCACTAAAGATGATTTTTCGGAACGCGATATCCTCTACAAAGTACTCTTTGACATGAAGAAAGATATGATAGAGCTGAAAAAATTGGTGGCCGGTATCATCCAAAATGGTGGAAATGTAGCACATGCTATTAACGATAATCCGCAGTTCGTCAATCAACTGTACGAAGAAATTGATTTAGGCGACAATCACTCAGAGCATGCTTTTACCATCAAAAGGCCTACAACTGTGTTGCCTAATGATTACAATTTTGCCCACGAAGCCGAAGAGGTAGAAGAATCGTTATCATTGGTTGATAAAGAATCGGATTTGATAAAGAAAGCCCTTAAAAAACATAAAGGAAAAAGAAAATTTGCTGCACAAGAACTGGGTATTTCCGAAAGAACCTTGTACAGAAAAATTAAAGAACTGAACCTGAATTAAGCCATGAAGCGACTTGCTTTTGCGACCTTTTTACTTTTGGCATTTGCCGGATGCAGCTACAAATTTAATGGAGCTTCTATCCCACCCAGCATGAAAACTATTAACGTACGTTTCTTCGAGAACAACGCTCAGCTGGTAGTGCCCACTCTGGCACAAACTTTTACCGAAGACCTCAAAGAACGGATAAGAACACAAAGCCGACTTGCAGTTGTAACAGGCGAAGCTGATGCTATAATGGAAGGTAAAATAGTGGGTTACGATATTAAACCCATTGCTTTTCAAGACAATTCTCGCCCTACGGCTGGTGCCAACCGACTAACCATTACCGTTAACGTGAAGTACACCAACAACCTAGATACAGGAAAGGTAAAAACCAGTTTCGAGCAAAGTTTTTCTAGATTCGTCGATTTTTCGCTGGCTGGCTCAACTTTGCAAAGCCAAGAACAAGCTTTAATAAAGAAAATAAACACCCAGCTTACCGAAGATATTTTTAACCGAGCTTTTGCTCAATGGTAGTAAAATTTCAATTCTATTCTTAACTTAGCGCAATGGACTATAACAAGGAAATGAAACTACAATTTGAAAAGCTTTTAAAAAAGCCAAACCAGATTGAAGCTGAGCATATTCCTTTTTTACAAAATTGCATCAAGCAATACCCCTATTTTCAACTGGGGCATCTGCTACTAGCCAAAGCCGCACAAAATAGTAACAACCAAGCACTTAGTACCAAAGCCGCACTTTACAACAAGGGTGGTTTAGTGCATAAAATACTTTACTCGCCAGCACAGTTGGCGCTAGCCGAACACTTACAAGTAGCATACACCGAAGAACTGCTCTTGCCAGCTGCCAATTTAGCGCAAGCTAAAGACACTGAAGTGCCCGTATTCGAATCAACTGCTGAATCTACAGTTGAAATAGATACCGAAACACCATCGGATACACCAGAAGCTGAATTTGAAGCAGCAGAACAACCTGAATTTGCAACAGAAGATCAAGCCTTACCAATTACAGAGCGTATTGAGGATCAAGCTATTGTTGTAGAACCGATAGAGGAAGTAACAATCGCCACCGATGTACAGCATGTTACCACACCTCAAACTGAAGCGTTTGTTGAAGCCCAAACTGCAACCTATGCAGATATCGAAACCACCACAATCGAATTTGACCATAGCACGAACGAGAATTACCAAGAAGAACAAACAAATAATACTGAAACAACGGTTGCACCACTTATCGAAAATTTGCCTCCGATAGAAGAAGAATTGGAGAAGATATTTGGCGAGAAACATCGCAATACTGAAAGTGAGCAAAAAACAGAAGAACACTTTTTTGTGGTTGATGCCGAACCTAGCCTTGTAGCAACCCAAACTGAAGAAGTAGTAGGTAACACAAAAGAACCTTGGGAAATAGAGAGTTTGGCAACAAGCAATTTCTTTGCTTTAGATGAAGATTTTAAAGAAAGTAGTAATAACACTACAGAAGCAAAAGAGCAGTTAGCCTCAGAAAAAGCTGCTACGCTAAGCATGTATAACGACGATAAAATGCCCTATTCGTTTTTGTGGTGGCTCTCTAAAACCCGGCAAAATCACGAAAGTGCATATCAAAGTTTTGCCCAATCAACTTCATCAACACAAAAAACCGATAAAAACTTACAACATCAATACGCCGAACATATCTTCAGTTTTCAAAGCCCTATAAGTCAAATCGAGAACGAAATCGTTGAAACGCAAGACCCAAACAATACAAACGGAGCAAAACCAAGCCGTAAAGAAGACGAGATTATAGACAACTTCATTAAAAACGACCCACAAATAAAGGCTCCCAAGCCCGACCAAATCAACAACGAGAACAAGGCCAAACACAGTTCCGAAGATCGTTACGAACTCGTATCTGAAACGTTGGCACATATCTATCTGGACCAAATGCTTTACCACAAGGCGATAGACACTTATCGTAAATTAAGTTTGAAATTTCCAGAAAAAAGCCGTTACTTTGCCGACCTGATTAAACAACTAGAAAAGAAAAACTAAAAAAATACATCAACATGGTTAACTTATTAATCGTTTTAATACTTATTGTGTGCATTGCACTTGGCTTTTTTGTACTGATACAAAACCCAAAAGGCGGAGGCTTGGTTTCTGGTGGTGCTAGCAGCAACATGTTTGGCGTACAAAGAACTGGTGACGTATTGGAAAAAGGAACTTGGGTTTTGATGACTTTGTTAGTAGTGTTCACTTTGGGTGTTACAGTATTGACCAAAAATGGTGGTAGCAGTAGCTCAATCGGTTCAAAAATTGATAGCCACATCAACAAGTCAGCCAGCCCATCGCCTATTGGTGGTAATACCTTAGACAAAGGTGCACAACCTGCAGCAGCTCCAGCAACTGCTGATAGCAGCAAAAAATAATAAGAAATTTCATTTTATACAGAAGCCTACTAAGATAACTTAGTGGGCTTTTTCATTTACCCAGTTCCCCAATATTAAGACTAGAAACTTTACTGCCACTATGACACGAATTTTTAAAGATTGTTGAATGGGCTGACACAGTTTTGGCAATTTGTCAAACATTCGCTTATTGGCACAAAAACTGATAATCATTTGGCGTTATAGTTAACATATTCAACTAAAAAATATATTACGAATTATGGCTTTAAATTTAAAACCCATTGGAGACAGGATTGTTGTAGAAGCAGCACCTGCCGAAGAAAAAACCGCATCAGGAATTTATATCCCTGATACCGCAAAAGAAAAACCTCAACAAGGCACTATCGTAGCTGTTGGTAGCGGTAAAAAAGACGAACCAATGACTGTTAAAGTTGGCGACACCGTACTTTACGGTAAATTTGCAGGCACAGAGATTACTCACGAAGGTAAAGAATATCTTATCATGCGTGAGAGTGATATTTATGCCGTTATCGGTTAATTCCCAAATACAATAGAGTAAAAAGGCGCCTTGGTAATTTCCAAAGCAAAAAATAAAAAAACATGGCAAAACAAGTAAAATATAATGTAGATGCACGTGATGCGCTAAAAAGAGGCGTAGACACCTTAGCAAATGCGGTAAAAGTAACCTTAGGTCCTAAAGGACGTAATGTAATTATCGACAAAAAATTTGGCTCTCCCGCCATTACTAAAGACGGCGTTTCGGTAGCTAAAGAAATTGATTTGAAAGATCCCATCGAAAACATGGGCGCACAAATGGTAAAAGAGGTAGCCTCTAAAACTGCTGATATTGCCGGTGATGGTACAACCACTGCAACCGTTTTGGCACAAGCTATCGTTACTGCCGGTATTAAAAACGTTGCTGCCGGAGCAAACCCTATGGACTTGAAAAGAGGTATTGACAAAGCCGTTGCTGCTGTTGTTGCCAATTTGAAAGAACAGTCGCAAACCGTAGGTGAAGACAACAACAAAATCAAACAAGTAGCTTCTATTTCTGCCAACAACGATGAAATTATTGGTGCTTTAATTGCTGAAGCTATGCAAAAAGTTGGTAAAGATGGTGTAATTACTGTTGAAGAAGCCAAAGGTACCGAAACTGAAGTTAAAACGGTTGAAGGTATGCAGTTTGACAGAGGTTACTTATCACCCTACTTTGTAACCAACGCCGACAAAATGGAAGCCGAGTTGGACAATCCTTTCATCCTGATTTATGACAAAAAAATCAGCAACATGAAAGAATTGTTGCCCGTTTTGGAAAAAACCGTACAAACCGGAAGACCATTGTTGATTATTGCCGAAGACCTTGACGGTGAAGCTTTGGCTACATTGGTAGTAAACAAAATTCGTGGTTCACTAAAAGTGGCTGCAGTAAAAGCTCCTGGATTTGGCGACAGAAGAAAAGCGATGTTGGAAGACATTGCTATATTAACTGGTGGTACAGTTATTTCTGAAGAAAGAGGTTATAAGTTGGAAAATGCCGATTTAACCTACCTTGGTACAGCAGAGCGTGTAGTAGTTGACAAAGACAACACTACCGTTATTAACGGTGCCGGAAAAACCGAAGATATCAAAGCCAGAGTAAGCCAAATCAAAGCACAAATTGAAACTACTACTTCTGACTACGACAAAGAAAAACTTCAAGAGCGTTTGGCTAAACTAGCCGGCGGTGTGGCTGTACTTTATGTAGGTGCTGCATCTGAAGTTGAGATGAAAGAGAAAAAAGACCGTGTTGATGATGCCCTACACGCAACTCGTGCTGCTGTAGAAGAAGGTATTGTTGCTGGTGGTGGTGTTGCCTTTATCCGTGCGGTAGCTGCTATTACCGACCTAAAAGGTGACAACGATGACGAGACTACTGGTATTGCCATTGTTCGTCGTGCTATCGAAGAACCACTACGTCAAATCTGCGAAAATGCAGGTATCGAAGGTTCTATCGTTGTACAACGTGTTAAAGACGGTAAAGCCGACTATGGTTACAATGCCCGTACTGATGTTTACGAAAACTTGATTGGTGCTGGTGTAATTGACCCAACCAAAGTATCACGTGTTGCTTTAGAGAATGCAGCTTCTATTGCGGCCATGTTGTTGACTACCGAAGTGGTGTTGGCAGATGAGCCTGAAGAAGCTGGTGCAGCAGCTCACGCTCACCCTCCAATGGGTGGTGGCATGGGCGGCATGATGTAATCTGACCTTCTGCACAATAAGTAAAAAATCCTCCAAGACAAAACTCTTGGGGGATTTTTATTTAAACAGCTTTTTCAACGTTATGGATAACTGATGTGCTAGTTTTGAAGCACTGACCACAAAATGCTGTTTGGCCAAACTATCGCCTGCACTTCCGTGTACAAAAACTGCCAGCATGGCTGCCTCAGCCGCTGTGTAACCTTGTGCCAACAAACTTAAGAGCAGTCCGGTCAACACATCACCCATACCGCCTTGTGCCATAGCAGGGTTGCCACTTGTGTTTACAGCAATTGTTCCATCAGGCAAACACACAAATGTATATTGATTTTTGAGGATGATAATGATTTGAAGGGTTTGTGCTTGTTGGGTGGCTGTATTTAACCTTTGGTGCCAAGTGGTATGAAGGCCAAATAAGCGATCAAATTCTTTGACATGAGGACACAAAATACTGTCGGCAGTCAAGTTTTCGAGCCAACTTTTATTTTGAGATAACAAAAACAAAGCATCGGCATCAACAATACAAGGTGCAGACTTGCCTAGTACCCATTTAAGTAATGCAGCTTCTTGCTGACCAAGCCCCAAACCCGGACCAATAGCCATTGCATTAAATTTATGCTGATCGGTCATCAACACTTCTTCCCTACTCAAAAACATAGCCTCTGCACAGCCAACATTCAATGCGGTTAATCCCTGTTCGGGCACACTAGTGGTCAGCAAACCTATGCCACTAGCAATAGCCGCACTACTGGCTAACAATGCCGCTCCCATGGTATGGGTATTACCTGCCAACAATAGTCCATGTCCATAAGTTCCTTTGTGGCTAAATCGTTTACGAGGTTGAAGTGTATCTCTAACCCAATCTTCATCTATTAACAGCCAATTACTTTCTTGCGATTGAATAAAAGCCTCATCAAGACCAATAGCTAACACCTCAAAATCTTTAAGAGCTATACCCGATTCGGGGAAAAAGAAATTAATCTTTGGGCGCTGAAAACAGAGTACCCAATCAGCTCTTACCCCTTGATAGCTTGATGGTGATAGTTCGCCCTCACACTTAAAACCACTTGGCACATCAACAGCAACCACAAAAGCATTAGCTAAATTAATTTGCTCAACAGCAGCAAGATAAGGCCCTTGCAAATCTTTATTAAAACCCGAACCAAAAATAGCATCAATAATAATATCAGCCCGAAAATTTAACTTAGCAAACTCATCATGTTCTTCGACAATTCCATACTCCCGCACTAAACGTTTTTTGTTTGCTTCTTTATCTACACTTCCCTGCTTGTTAAAACTAAGATCGTAAACCTTTAGCTTCTGATAATGTTGCTGCAAAAGTAATCGGGCTATGGCCATCCCATCACCGCCGTTGTTGCCTGGGCCACAACAAATAGCTATCTGCGTATTTCTATCCGGAAATCGGGTACAAAACCGACTGACAAATGCCTCTGCAGCTTGCTCCATCAACCTAAGTGAATTGATACCCTGCTGCTGTATCGTATATTGGTCGGCAGCCCGACACTGCTCGCTAGTTATCAGCTTCTTCATGCTTTAAAATTACTAAAGCCTAGCAATATAAGCTTATAGCATTTCTTTTTTCAGGAACTGGGCGGTAAGGCTTTTCTTATTTTTTATCATTTCTTCGGGACTACCTTCAAAAACAACTTGCCCACCTTGTTCACCACCTTCTAATCCCATATCAATCACCCAATCGGCCATTTTTACCACATCAAGATTGTGTTCGATTACCAGCACGGTATTGCCCCTATCCACCAATTTGTTTAACACACCTAGCAACACATTTATATCCTCAAAATGCAAACCGGTAGTAGGTTCGTCCAAAATATAAAAAGTATTGCCTGTGTCTTTTTTAGAAAGCTCAGTGGCCAATTTTACCCTTTGTGCCTCGCCACCAGAAAGTGTTGTTGAGGCCTGTCCTAGTTTTACATAGCCCAAGCCCACATCAAACAATGTTTTTATTTTGCGATAAATAGAGGGGATATTTTCGAAAAATAAGCAGGCTTCTTCAATACTCATGTCCAACACATCACCAATAGACTTGCCTTTGTAGCGCACCTCGAGAGTCTCTCTGTTGTAACGACGTCCACCACACTCTTCACAAGGCACATGCACATCGGGCAAAAAATTCATTTCTACCACTTTCATACCGCCACCTTGACAAGTTTCGCATCGCCCACCTTTAACATTAAAAGAGAAACGACCCGGTTTGTAGCCTCTTATTTTGGCCTCTGGCAACTGTGCAAATAGTGTTCTAATATCAGAAAAAACACCCGTGTAGGTAGAAGGATTGGAGCGAGGGGTGCGCCCAATTGGGCTTTGGTCAATCTCAATAACTTTATCAATATTCGCTAGCCCCTCAATAGCTAGATAAGGCAAAGGTTTTTTCTTGGCCCTAAAAAAATGCTGATTTAGTATTGGGTAAAGTGTTTCGGTAATTAAGCTCGATTTACCACTTCCTGACACTCCTGTAACCGCAATAAATACTCCCAATGGGATATTGATGGTAACGTTTTTAAGATTGTTACCTTGTGCTTTTTTGAGGGTCAGAAATGCTCCTGTACTAGCCCTACGTTTGGCCGGAACAGCTATAGATTTTTTTCCATTGAGGTAGGCCGATGTTAATGTATCAGCAGTAAGTATCGCTTTGGGCTTCCCTTGTGCTACCACCTCGCCCCCATGCACACCGGCTGCAGGACCAATATCAATAACATGATCGGCCTCCAAAATCATATCTTTATCATGCTCTACCACCAACACAGTATTTCCCAAATCACGTAGGTTTTTGAGTGCATTAATCAAACGCTCGTTGTCTCTTTGGTGTAGGCCGATACTGGGTTCGTCCAAAATATACATCACGTTCATTAGCTGCGAGCCTATCTGTGTTGCCAAACGTATGCGCTGTGCTTCACCGCCCGACAGGGTTTTGGCTGTTCTATCCAAAGTGAGGTAATTCAGTCCAACATCCATCAAAAAGCCTAGGCGAGAACGAATTTCTTTGAGTATCTCTTTGGCAATGGTATTTTGGCGTTCAGATAACCTATCTTCCAAATACTCGAACCACTGGTACAAGCTTTTGATATCCATAGCAGCCAACTCAAATATATTTTTTTGATCAATCTTAAAATGCAAGCTTTCTTTTTTGAGGCGGGCCCCCTTACAACTTGGGCATTTTTCAATTCGGCGATAGGTATCCAAGTCATCAGTCATACCTTCTGCCTTGCGTTCGGCCTGTTCTTCCAACATCTTTATCAGCCCATCAAAACTAACTTGGTAGTTTTGTGCATTCCATTTGTTGTATTCTACTTCAACAGTGATCAAATCGGGAGCTCCATTTAAAATCAACTCTACCTGTGCATCGCTTAGCTCTTTAAGTGGAGTAGATAACGAAAACCCATATTTTTTGGCTACAGCTTTTAATACCTGAAACACCCATACGTTTCGATACTCGCCCAAAGGAGCCAAACCTCCGTTTACAATGCTCAAGTTCATGTTGGGCATTACCGTTTCTTTATCCAATACCGATACATATCCCAAGCCGCTACAAGTCTCGCAGGCACCGTATGGCGAGTTGAAAGAAAAAGTATTGGGTTGCGGCTCATCATAAGAGATACCTGTAGTTGGGCACATCAAATAGCGGCTAAAATGAGCTACCTGATTTTCTTTATTACTGATTTTGATTATACCCTTACCGTGTTTCATGGCTGTTTGCACACTCTGACGCAAACGTTTATCGTCTTTAGGGTCAACAATTAGGCGATCTACTACAATTTCAATATCGTGTATCTTGTAACGATCAACCTGCATTTTAGGCAGCAAATCCTGTATCTCACCATCTATACGCACTTTTACAAAACCTTGCTTACGAATTTGTTCAAAAAGTTCGCGGTAATGCCCCTTACGACCTTTCACTACCGGCGATAAAATGTTGATGGCTTGCTGAGAAAAAGTATTATACAAGTTTTGGATAATCTGATCTTCACTCATCCGCTCCATTTTCTCGCCCGTATTGTAGCTGTAAGCCTCAGCAGCTCTTGCATAAAGCAAGCGCATAAAATCATAAATCTCGGTGATGGTTCCAACGGTAGAGCGGGGATTTTTGCTGGTTGTTTTCTGTTCTATGGCTATAACAGGGCTCAAACCGGATACCTTATCCACATCGGGGCGTTCCATACCTCCCATAAACTGGCGTGAGTAAGCACTAAAAGTTTCCATATAGCGCCTTTGTCCTTCGGCATAAATGGTGTCAAAGGCCAAAGAAGATTTTCCACTACCACTCAAACCAGTGATAACCACCAGTTGGTTTCGGGGAAAGCTAAGATCGATATTTTTTAGGTTATGTACTCGTGCTCCGTAAACTTCTACGTGGCTTTGTTCGCCTAGATCAATGTGGTTTTCGGCCATCTTGGAATGAGGGATTTCTTTTAACAAGTTGCAAAATTAGTGAAATAAAGCCTGAAAAACTAGGTGAACTAAAGTTGTATGAACCTCAAAAAAAACATCCCAGCCAAATTATTGACTGGGATGTATGAATAGGCTATTAAAATGCCATTTTATGGGTTTTGTGGACCAATATTAGGATTGGCATCCATTTCGGAACGAGGGATAAAGAACTGCCATTTGATGTCTCCTGCAGGAACTTGCATCATATTAGCAACAGATGTAGCAGTATAATTAGGCACGGTTGTTCTATCTAAAGGTAGGTTTAAACGCTTAAGGTCAAAATATCTAAAACCTTCACCCCAAAACTCGACCCTACGGTTAAAGTAAATCTCATCAAGCAAGGCAGCGCCTGTATTGATACTTTTTACAGCATTAGGATCACGTTTCTTGGTAAGAACAAACAATGCATCTTGTGCTAATGCATCCTGAGGAGTTGTTGATTTTACATATGCTTCTGCTAAAATTAGGTACATCTCAGTACTTCTCATCAATGGTACATCTCCGAGTGTTGGCTCGCCAACTATTTTCACCGAAAACTTTCTACTCATATAGGGTACACGAGTAAATGTTGAAAGCGGTAACGGAAAGTTAATGGTAGTAGGTGCAGGTTCCCACATGGTCTTTCTAACATCCGTTGCAGAAATTTGGTTGTACAAAGCCGAGTTAATCAATTTAGGAGTTCCTCGTTGATAACTGGTGTTAGCGTTGTAAGCAATTTGCGAGAAAAACGAACCAAATGTGTCTGCCTGATCAGCCGTAGGCATCATAGCCCACATCACTTCAGAAAGTGCAGGCGCATTGTTGAAACCACTTTTGTAAGCTGTAGCATCCATCAATGGGTACAAATTACCATCAATTACCTCTTTAGCATATTTAATGGCATTAGGATAATCTTGCATGGTTAAAGCAACTCTTGCTCTGAGGCCTCTAGCTACCCAAACATCAGCATTACTTTTGTTTGTTTTAGTTGTAGAGTTCAGTGCAATTGCATCATCCAAATCTTTAACAATAGCCTCATACACCTTCTCTACTGTTTCTCTTGGCATCCTAGAGTCTGAAGACTTTAACAATAATGGAACAGCAAGTTGGTTATTGGGTTTTGCAGAAGCATCATAACGCTTACCATAAAACTGTACCAACATTGAATAAGCATAGGCTCTGAGAGTCAAAGCTTCTGCCTTAACTCGATTTTTCAGCACCGCATCACCTGATGCAGCATCAATATTATCGATAATGTAGTTGGCATTACCAACAATTCTAAATAATGTGCGATAATAGTACAAGTTGGATGCGTGTGTATCAGTACGAGGAGACAACCAGTTACCTTCTCCGGTTGATGTAAACCAAGTGGCGTTTTTCTGGTGAAGATCTTCTCCCATAAAATCAACACCTAGCAAAATCCCTCCTACACCGGGCTTACCTTGAGCATTTGAACTAGTAGTAGTCGTTCTTTCGAACATGTAGCGATATATACCATTAAGGGCGATATTTGCATTTTGTGCTGTGGTAAAAATAGCAGTATTATCTACCCTATCAGTGGGTGCCGTATCGAGGAAATCCTTCTTGCAAGCTCCTAGAGCTAGCATAGCGATGACACCCGAATAAATTCCAATTTTTTTCATCTTAAACTATTAAATTTAGATTACAAACTTAAATTAAGACCAAAGCTAATGATACGACTAGGCAAATAAGTCGCACCGTTTACTCCGTCAAATGATTCTCTAGGATCCATTCCTTTTCTTTTCGAAATAAGACCAAGATTTTCACCAGCTACAAATACGCGAGCTTTTGAAACATCAATCTTGCTTAGTAAATTCTTTGGTAATTTGTAAGACAAGTTAACATTTGTGAAACTTACATACGAGGCATCAATCAACCATCTAGACGATGTGGCATTGATGTTGGTGTTGTTACCTACGTCCAAACGTGGAATTTGACTGCCAGTGTTGGTTGTTGTCCATGCTTTTAGTGCATCTTTGTGCAAAGCAGCACCATAGCTACCCACACTCATCAGTCCTTGGTAAACACTATCATAGAATTTACCACCTACTTGGTAGTTAATCAAGAACGAAAGTGAGAAATCTTTATACTCGAATGTATTTGAGATTGAACCTTGAAAATCAGGAATCGCAGTTCCAGAGTAATCAAACTTAGCATAAGTTTGGCTGGTTACATACTCTTTGCCATTTACTGTTCTGATATTTGCAGGCGCAGTACCTTCAGCAGGAATATACAATGCAGCACCATCAGCAGGATCTACACCCGCATACTGTCTCAACCAATAAGAATAAAAGTCTTTCCCAACTTCTCTGCGTTTTGTACCCGAAATGATAGTTGGTGTCTCGACAGGCATTTTGGTAATTTCATTTTTCAAGAAAGTCCAATTGGTTATCAAATTCCATTTGAAATTCTTTGAATTAAGAATCTGACTACCCAATTGCAATTCTACACCCCTATTTTCCATTGAACCGATATTGGCCAATTTGCTAGATACAGGGTTTGAAAGCGGTTGTGGAATACTAAAAATCAACTCACCCGAACCTCTTTTAAAATATTCCAATTCACCATATAGTTTTCTCTTGAAAAATGAAAACGCTAAACCGGTATTAAGTGTTTTTGAAGTTTCCCATTGCAAATCTGGTGTAGCTTCTGTTGACAACATAACTCCTGGGGTCAATCCGTTGTTCCATCCCAATTCGTAAAAGGCTTGGTATGCATACAACGAACTTAAATTATTGTTACCCACCTCACCATAAGAAATTTTCAATCTTAAATCATCAATCCAAGTTTGTTTCTTGATAAATTCTTCTTTAGAGGCAGTCCAAGAAGCACCTACCGAGTAGAATGTTCCCCAGCGATTGTTGGGGTGGAAACGTGAACTTCCATCTGTACGAAGTGAACCTTCTACAAAATACTTCTCATCAAAGTTATAAGTAGCTTTTGAGAAATAAGATTCGATTTTCTCGCTATCACGATAACCATCTACTGATCGAGGAGTAACAAAGTTTGAAAACTCGGTATTACCCGAAAGTACTATACCTGTTTTTGAAGCAGAGAAAGTTCTGTAAGAATAGTCGTAGCTCTCATGGCCAACTGTTACCCCTATATTATGACGACCAATTTGTTTGTCATAATTCACCAATTGGTTCAATGTCAAAGAACGAATATTGCTTGTACTTTGAGATGGAAGACCGCTGTATGATACCCCATCACCTACAACCGGGTTGTAGAATTCATTCGACATATTGTTACGAATATCCAAATTTACTGAAGGGATAAATGTAAAATCCTTTAAGAATTTAATTTCTGCATATCCTCTTCCTCCAATATTATTTCTTCTAGACAGGTTGTCGTTCAATATGGTTTCATAGATAACATGACGACCAGGTGAAGCTCCAGTAGGACGATTTATTGCTCCAGGATGCATTCCGTAATCGTACCAAAAATCACCGGTAGCTGTATTAATTATTTTGTTGCCAGCTGCATCTCTAGCATAAACCGGATATATCGGCCCCATACCTCTGATAAAGTTAAATGGGTTGATGAAACTAGAGCCATTACCTGTAGAGCTGTCTTTTGCGTTATTTAAATCAGAGAAAGAGGCTGATAGATTAAATCCTGTTTTTAGCCAAGGTTTAACCTGAGAATTTACGTTTAGACGTGCGGCAAATCGTTTCATATCTGATTTGATTATATAACCATTGTCGCCCAAATAGTTCAACGAAACGTAATAATCGTTTTTCTCATTTTTCCCTGAATAACTTAGGTTGAGATCAGTTCTTTTACCTGTTCTTAGCATTGGTGCATACCAATCAAAATCATTATATTTTAATTTTGCATTTGGGTTAATTTTACCATCTAAACCTACAATCGCATTATCTGCAACATCAAAAGGATTGTACACCAAATTGGCTTTAACCGTATTGGTTGCATTTTGTGAAGCTACCGCTTCAGTTTGTGGAGTTGATGCCGAGAACATCAAATTGTTTTTGATAGCCTGCCAATAAGCCGGATAATATTCAAAAGCATCTGTTCTATCATATTCTGGTGTACCTCTTTCCGAGAAGCCTTGTGTAAGAGCCGCATTTATCTGGCCAGAACCTTGAACTTTACCTTTCTTTGTAGTTATAATAAGTACACCATTGGCAGCCCTTGCACCATAAAGTGCCGAAGAGGATGCATCTTTCAAGATTGAAACACTTTCAATATCGTTTACGTTGATATCACCAATACTTCCATCATATTGTGCCCCATCTAAAATAATCAATGGACTGCTTGAAGCAGCAAAAGAGCCAAAACCTCTAAGTCTGATTGCAACGCTTGCTCCAGGCTGTCCGTTTCCTGAGGTAGTAGAAATACCTGGAGTAGAACCTGCCAATAGTTGAGTAGCATTGGTAACTGTACGTTTTTCAATCTCAGCAGTACCAATATTTGCTGCAGAACCTACAATAGCTTCCTTTTTTTGCTTACCATAAGCAACAACCATTACCTCTCCAAGCAGTTTGGAGTCAGGGCTCAAAGAAATGTTAAGGGTATTGCCTTTAATTGTTTGTTCAACGGTTTCAAAACCAATATAAGAAACTACTAAGGTTTTACCGTTTGAAGGCACTTTGATGGAATACTTACCATCCGATGAAGCTACCACGCCCAGGCCTGGCACTTCTTTTACTTTAACGCTCACACCTGGAAGTGGTAATCCATCCTCCTTAGAAGTAACCGTACCAGTAATTGTTCTTGTTTGTCCGAAAGCAGTACCGGCAATCAACAAAATCAAGAACAAACTTTGTAAAAGTCTTTTCATGAATTTTAAATAATTGGTTAGTTAATAAATTAATTAGCCAGCAAAAGTATAAAGCAAAAATGAACAAAACAAGTTTATGTCGAACATCAAGACATTAAAGTATTAAAACGAATAAAACACTGATTATTCAGTATTAAAATTCTTATTTCAACTTAAAACAAAATTTAATTTCACAACATACTTGTCTATTTATTAGGTGTCGATTATAACCTGATATTTAAAATTTTAATTGAAGCTGCTTTACCTTATCAACACAAAAAAAGTATTTTTTGCATAGCACAAAAAAATAGAATAGTTTTGGAAACTTGTTGGCTTATTGTCAACACCGCTAAAATACAACAAGACAAAATATGATTATTGAACCAAGAATGCGTGGTTTCATCTGCCTCACAGCCCACCCTCAAGGTTGTGCTAAAAATGTAGATAACCAAATCGAGTACGTGCAATCAAAAGGCAAAATTGATGGTCCTAAAAGGGTATTGGTAATCGGTGCCTCTACCGGTTTTGGTTTAGCCTCTAGAATAACTGCAGCCTACGGTAGTGGTGCTGCTACAATTGGTGTATTCTTTGAAAAAGAACCTGCCGAAGGTAAAACTGCCTCACCTGGCTGGTACAATTCTGCAGCTTTTGAGAAAAGAGCCTTGGCCGATGGGCTATACGCCAAAAGTATCAACGGTGATGCCTTTTCTGATGAAGTGAAACAAAAAACCATCGAATTAATCAAAAAGGATTTGGGTCAGGTAGATTTGGTGATTTATAGCTTAGCTTCACCAGTAAGGACAAATCCACGTACCGGAGTGTTACACCGCTCGGTGCTAAAACCTATTGGCGGTGTGTACAGCAATAAAACTGTTGATTTTCATACCGGGGTTGTATCTGAGGTAAGCATACAACCTGCAACTGAAGAGGATATTACAAATACTGTAGCGGTTATGGGCGGTGAAGACTGGGGATTTTGGCTAGAAGAGATGAAAAAAGCAGGGGTATTGGCCGAAGGTGTGCTTACCGTAGCCTATTCATACATAGGGCCAGAAATTACCAAAGCCGTTTACCGAAATGGCACCATCGGCCGTGCAAAAGACCACTTAGAAGCTAGTGCATTTACCATTACTGAACAACTGAAAGAACTAAAGGGGAAAGCTTATGTTTCTGTAAATAAAGCCTTAGTTACTCAAGCTAGCTCGGCCATTCCGGTGATACCTCTTTACATATCTTTCTTGTACAAGATTATGAAAGAAAAAGGCTTGCACGAGGGATGTATTGAACAAATTCAAAGACTGTTTGCAGACAGACTATATAATGGCAAACCAACACCTCTTGATGATAAAGGAAGAATTAGGATAGACGATTGGGAGATGAAAGATGAGGTGCAAGATGCAGTTGCAGAGCTTTGGAAAGATGCCTGTACCGAAACCTTGCCCAGCACAGGTGATTTGGCAGGATACAAACACGATTTCTTAAATCTTTTCGGTTTTGATGTTGCTGGTGTAGATTATTTGGCCGATAGCAATGAAATTGTAGAAATACCCGGGCTGGTTGATTAGTTACAGACCAGAAACTATAATTTTACAACCCTTTGGAATAAAACCCAAAGGGTTTTGTTTTTTGTTAATCCCAAGTTATAACCGTATCGTTACTGGTGGGCCTGCCTGTGCAAATGAGCACACGACCCTTGGCCAGTTCGTCATCGGTTAGTACCTCATTATAATCCATTTTCACACCACCCGACACACAGGTACCTACGCAAGTGCCGCACACACCTCCGCTGCAACTGTAGGGTATGGGAATTTGCTTTGTTAAGGCTACGTCCAATATCCGGTTGGGGTAATCTATTTGTAAAGAATGCGTTTGACCTGCAATAATTAGTTTTACGGTATAACTATTTTTATCAATTATTTTCTCAGAATTATCATCCTCATCTTCTTCATCTTCGGGTAAAAAGAAGGTTTCTCGCTTTATTTGTTCGGGCTGATAACCGGCTCCAAGTAATGAAATGCGGCATAAGTCCATATAGTCAACCGGGCCGCAAGTATAAAACAAGGCTGTTGATTTTGAACCATTCAAATTTTGCTCAACTAACTCGTGTATCAAAAAACTGTTGAGCCTAGCTCGCTGAAGATTTTTGGAGTTACTCAATAAATTAACCCAGGTAAAACGATCAGGATAAAGCAAGGATAGTTCTTGAAGTTCTTTAGCAAACAATACCTGTTCTGCACTTTTGTTGCTGTATATCAACACTACTTTTAACGTTTTTACAAAAGCTAAACTGTATTTAAGTATTGCGTACAATGGGGTAATTCCCAAACCGGCTGCAAATAAAAAAAGAGTTGTTTTTTCTTGTAGCAGTTCCCTGTCCACATAAAAATTCCCATTGGGTCCTCTAGACTCTAGGGTGTCGCCCTGCTGTATTTGTTCGTGCAAATAGCGTGATATTTCACCATTTTCAATACGTTTAACAACAATTTGCAAGGTCTTATCTAAACTTGCTACACTACACAAAGAGTACGAGCGGCGTTGCTCTCTACCACCCAACTGAAAAACAAGACTCAGAAACTGGCCGGGCTTATAACTTAAAGTTTGAGGTTCTAGTAGTTTAAAGCAGAAGGAAATCGAATCGTTTACCAAATGTTTTTTTTCTACTACTTGCAATCGTATTTTGGCCATTATACAAAGCTAGGTCTAAGTTTTTGAAAAGTCAATTTGTTGAATACGAATTGCATTAAAAATTGCCAATAGAGCTACCCCTACATCTGCAAAAACAGCTTCCCACATAGTGGCCAAACCACCTGCTCCCAACACCAAAACTATTGCTTTCACCGCAAATGCAAATAAGATGTTTTGCCAAACTACTTTTCGGGTTTGTTTACCAATAGCGATAGCAATCGGGATTTTCATCGGGTTATCATCTTGTATCACAACATCGGCAGTCTCTATTGCGGCATCACTCCCCAATCCACCCATGGCTATCCCTACATCACTTAATGCCAAAACTGGAGCATCATTTACACCGTCTCCAACAAAAACAACTTGCTGATGTTGTTGTTTAATAGCTTTGAATTTATCCACCTTATCTTCAGGCAATAAATCGCCGAAGGCCTCTGTTACTCCCAGTTGCTTAGCTACATCTTGCACTACACTATTTTTATCGCCGCTAAGTATGGTTAGCAATACTCCTCTATCATTCAACTGTTTTACAGCCAACGCCGATTCTGCTTTTATCTCATCAGAAATAGCAATATAACCCACATATTCTTGATTTATTGCCAATGCCAACAAGGTGCTACCTTCATTTGCTGAAACAGAAGGATAATCAACATGAAACCGATCAAGTAACCTGAAGTTTCCTGCTAAAAATGTTTGTCCGTCTATTTTAGCTCTTAAGCCATGCCCTGCAATCTCTTCTTGCTCGGTTATATCAATTGATTTATCCACCTCACCTACATACTCATGTATAGCCGTTGCAATAGGATGGCTACTGCCACGCTCTACCACATTGAGCATACTTAAAATCTTTTGTTCATCAAAAGAAGGATTAATGTGTACCGATTTCACCTTAAATACACCTTTGGTAAGTGTACCTGTTTTATCGGCTACTACATGGTTTAGCTTAGCCAAAATATCGAGATAGTTACCCCCCTTAACCAAAATACCGTTTCTACTGGCGGCTCCTATTCCGCCAAAATAGCCCAAAGGGATACTTATTACTAAAGCACAAGGGCAAGAGACTACCAAAAAAATCAACGAGCGGTACAACCAATGACTAAATTGATAATCGGAACTAAAGAAATAAGGCAATAGGCAAATAGCAATTGCCATAAAAACCACTATTGGGGTATATATGCGTGCAAACTTCCGTATAAACAGTTCAGTAGGCGCTTTGTGTGTACTAGCTTCTTGCACCAGCTTCAGAATTTTGCTCAATTTACTATCTTGGTAGGCTGCACTTACTTCTACTTGCACTAAGGTATTGAGATTAATCATCCCAGCTAAAACCTTATCACCTTTTACCATATCGCTTGGAATACTCTCGCCACTTAGCGCAGCCGTATTAAAGCTGGCTTGCTCGCTCAACAACACGCCATCTAATGCTAGTTTTTCGCCAGGTTTTATTTGTATGATTTCGCCAGGAGTAATGTTTACAGCTTTCACTTGCTTTAACTCGCCTGCATTCCAAACACTTACTTCATCCGGTCGCTGATCGAGCAAACTTTTAACATTTGAGCGGGCTTTGGATACAGCTAAACTTTGAAAAATCTCGCCAAGTGCATAGAACAACATAACCGCCACAGCCTCGGGGTACTCGCCAATGGCAAAAGCACCTAAAGTAGCAATAACCATTAAAAAAAATTCCGAAAACACGTCACCGTTTCGGATACTTCTTAGTGCATCTACTACCACCGGAAAGCCAACAGGAAGATAAGCAAGCAGATATATAACAAAGCGTATAGACGGTGTAAACCATAGGGGCTGCAACCATTTATCCAATCCAATAGCTACCAAGAAAAAGAATGCCGACAATACAATTGGTTGATAAATTTTCCATTTACTTCCCTCTGCATGATGGTGATGATGCTCGTGGCTGTGCTCTTCACCGTGCCGATGCTGATCGGTAGTACTACAGCAGGAATCTGAATTGCATTTTTGCGGTTTATTGTTCATCAATACAATTTATTTTACTTAACCAAAAGTAAGGAAACCCAAGATTAGTTGGTAAAATATTTAATAGAGACCACCCGATTTACCAAATAGCATTGCAATTATTTTTGTAACCTATTTTTCTGTCTGATGTCCTATATTTATACTTCGATTATATTTACATGAAAAAGATATCCGCATTGCTGCTGGTGGTCATCCCCACTCTACTTTTTGCACAAAGTCAAAAACAAAACTATCTACAACTTACCCGAAAAGGTTTAAACGAGCAAAACGCTTACAACTCTACCGCATTTGTAGAGCAATACTTCCGTTTACCCGGCAACAAGGGCTTCGATGCCAGTATCCACCATGTTGAGCAGATTTTGATTAATGCAGGCTTTAAAAAACAAAAAGCCAACGAAATGGAAAATATGTTGAGCTATCGGATTGAGAAAAGACCCCTTAAACGCAATGCTTGGGAGCCTGTAGATGCCAGCATAAAAATTGTTGGCCAAAACGAAGCACTGCAAGTTTTTGCTAGTAACAGAAATATGATTCCTATCAATTGTCCATCAACCGATGGTGGACCTATTGAAGCCGAAGTGGTGTTTGTGGGTAATGCTACTGAAGACGAGCTGAAAGGAAAAGACTTGATCGGTAAAATTGTTTTTGGAGAAATAGCTGCACAACGATTATTGGGTATTGCCCAAAAGAATGGTGCCCTAGGTGTGTTAGGCTTTTCCTTACCTGCTTATAACCAAGCTAGTAAACATCCGCAATCAATTCAGTTTTCTGCCATGTCGCCATCAAGCAAAATTTGGGCCCTGTTTCTATCTTACCAAAGCAAAGAACGCCTAAAAGCAGCTTGCCTAAAGCAAAAGGTAATACTGCAAGTAGCTATCAAAACATTGAGTTACCCTTCTGAAGAGCTGACCTTGGTTGCCAATGTGCGGGGCATGCAAAAACCAGCTGAGCGTTTTGTTTTTAGTGCACATGTGCAAGAGCCCGGAGCAAACGACAATGCCAGCGGAGTGGGCTTACTTGCCGAAATGGCTCGATTTACTGCCCAAGTAGTACAAAATGGCCAATTTACCCCCCAACGTAGCCTTACCTTTTTGTGGGGAGACGAGATAACATCTACTCGGCGCTATATAGTTGAAGACAGCACCCGAGCCAAGGGAATTTTATGGGGAATGAGCCTTGATATGGTTGGCGAGGATACCGAAAAAACAGGCGGTACCTTTTTACTCGAGAAGATGCCAGACCCATCGGCCATTTGGACTAGAGGTGAAGACAAACACAGTGAATGGGGTGCAGGCGATATTAAAGAATCGCAGTTATTTCCTCATTATTTCAATGATTTTGTGTTTGACATTTGCAAAGAACAAGGTCGCTATGCCAATTGGGAAGTGCGTTTCAATCCATTTGAAGGCGGTAGCGATCATACCCCTTTCTTACAAAACCAAATACCGGGCTTATTAATGTGGCATTTTACCGATGTGTTTTACCATACGGATGGCGATCGAATAGACAAAGTATCGGCAAAGACACTTAAAAATGTTGGAGTATCGGCACTTACCGCAGCTTTTACCTTGGTATCGGCCAACGAGCAAACGGCTCTGGCATTGGTGAGCCAAATTAAAAATGACGCTAGCAAACGTCTTGCTACCGAATTTAACTTAAGTAAAGCAGCTATTGCCCAGGGCGAAGACCGCAACAAAGAAATAAAAATATTGAAGGCTTGGGCTAATTGGTATTTAGCCGCATTGGACACTATCGTATCACTAGTCCCTGAGTCTGCAAAACTAAAAAAAGAAATTACCAAGGCTAAGCATGCTATTTTCGCAAGCAACAATAATCAACTAGCTCATTTGGTACAAAGCAAGTGATAATTATTAGAAAATAAAATCATCAAAATGGCTATCAGTTTTATCTCTAAAAATGAAATCCCCGACTTTATTGCTATTGCGGGTAAAGACATCCGAGAGGCAATCTTTAAGTATATCCAAAAAATATATCCTGATTTTAGTGAGGAAAGCATTATCAGTCTCGAAGAGTTGAACCAACTTCGCAGACAATACCTCACTCAATTACTAGAGGAGGAAAAAGGTGAATTAGCAGCCTTGGATAAGGATGTTATAGCGGCCATAAATAACAATGCTATACTTTCGGAAAATATAGAACCTGAGATTGATTCAAAACTTTCTATTGGTCAGAAAACAGCCGACCGAATAGCTGAGTTTGGTGGTAGCTGGACCTTTATTATCTCTTTTTTTCTATTTCTAATTATTTGGATGATGGTCAACATCTGGTGGTTATCCAGCAAAGCTTTTGACCCCTATCCTTTCATTCTATTGAATCTTATTTTGTCTTGTATTGCTGCTATACAGGCTCCTATCATTATGATGAGTCAAAACAGACAAGAGCAAAAAGATAGGCAACGAGCCGAACACGATTATAAAGTAAACCTAAAGGCAGAAATAGAGATTAGGCTGCTTAATGAGAAAATTGATCACCTCATCATACACCAAAACAAAAAATTGCTCGAGATACAGGAAATGCAAATCGACTATCTTGAAGAGCTTTTGGAACAAATAAAAGGTAAAAAAGCTTAATCTTAAATTAATAGGCTATACGCAATTTCTTGCAGATAAAATGTAATAACCAAATAGGACCGATTAGCAGAAAACGAAGATCATCAAAAAAAGAGGGCTTTTTGCCTTCTATTTTATGGCCGATAAACTGTCCAATCCAGGCCAGTACAAAAATTATTAGAAAAATTAGCCACGCTTGCGGTCCACCGTCTTTTTCCCAAAGCTCAATCTGAACAATCCCAAAACTAAAAAGGGCTAATACCCAAATCATCATAAAAAAGAGTGTTCGAGATAAGGTATTGTAATAATACATCGAAAAGGCAATAAGAAAAGTAGCCCAGTTGATAAAAGTTTGGTAGGGGCCTAAAAAATCTAGCTTCGGAAATGGTATGAGCCATACCAGCCCCAACAGGCTGAAAACAATAGCGGGCACACATATCCAATGAATGGTTTTATTGGTTTTGTTTTGATGGCTTTCGCTGTACTTATCAAATAGCACATCAATTGGGCGTTTATCTGTTGTCTTTGCCATAACTCTATTTTTTTAATAAAGATAAAAAAAATCGCCACCTTAAAATATCTAAAGTGGCGATTTAGTGTTTTAGTTAAATTACTTGGCGTATGAAACTGATCGGGTTTCGCGTATAACGGTAACCTTTATTTGACCCGGATAGGTCATCTCTGTTTGGATACGATTAGAAATATCGGCGGCAAGCAATTCGGCTTGTTGGTCGCTTACTCGTTCGCTTTCTACCACTACCCTTAGTTCTCTACCGGCCTGTATAGCAAAGGTTTTTTCTACACCGGGGTATGATAGCGCCAATTCTTCGAGTTCTTTTAAGCGTTTAATATAGCTTTCAACCACTTCGCGACGTGCTCCGGGGCGTGCTCCTGATATCGAGTCGCAGGCTTGTACAATTGGAGCAATAAGCGAGGTCATTTCTATCTCATCATGGTGTGCACCTATGGCGTTGCATACATCAGGATGTTCTTTGTATTTCTCGGCCAGCTGCATCCCCAAAATAGCGTGTGGCAACTCCGGATTATCATCAGGCACTTTACCTATATCGTGCAATAGGCCGGCACGTTTAGCCAATTTAGCATTGAGCCCCAACTCGGCAGCCATGGTAGCACAAAAATTTGCTACTTCTCGCGAGTGGTGCAACAAGTTTTGCCCGTATGAAGAGCGGTAGCGCATACGCCCTACCATTCGTATAAGTTCGGGGTGCAAACCATGAATACCCAAATCAATTACCGTACGTTCACCAATCTCTACAATCTCTTCTTCAATTTGTTTCTTGGTTTTGGCCACAACTTCTTCAATTCTGGCCGGGTGAATACGCCCATCTGTAACCAAACGATGCAGAGCCAAACGAGCTATTTCTCTGCGCACCGGGTCAAAACCAGACAAGATGATGGCTTCGGGAGTATCATCAACAATAATTTCGATACCTGTAGCGGCTTCCAGAGCACGGATATTACGCCCTTCGCGGCCAATAACCCGTCCTTTAATCTCGTCGTTATCAATATGAAAAATAGAAACCGAATTTTCTATTGCAGCCTCGGCAGCAGTACGCTGTATGGTTTGAATTACTACTTTTTTAGCCTCTTTGCTGGCAGTCATTTTAGCTTCGTCAACAATATCTTTAACCTGCATAAGTGCTTGTGAGCGGGCTTCGGAAGTCATGTTCTCGATAAGCTGGTCTTTGGCGGCCTCGGCACTTAAGCCTGCAATAGTTTCAAGTTGCTTGATATGTTGGTTTTTTAAGGCTTCTACCTCTTCTTGCTTTTTCAAGGCCAAATTAGTTTGTTTTTCTAAGTTGTCTTTTTGCTTATCCAACTCTTGTTCTTTACGATTTACATTCTCCAAACGTTGGTTTAGCGATTGTTCTTTCTGTTTGATGGTGTTTTCACGTTGAGCCACTTCACTATTTCTTTGCTGTACCTGCTGCTCGTGTTCCGATTTCATTTGCAAGAACTTTTCCTTAGCTTCTAGCAGCTTATTTTTCTTCAATATTTCGGCGTTGTTTTCGGCCTCTTTCAAGATTTTTTTGGCCTTGGTTTGTGCTGCAAGCTCTTGCTGTTTCCACAGATTACGCAGCAGATACCTGCCTATCAGCACACCGGCAATGAGCCCTACCAGTATGTAAGTTACTATTAAAAAGATTTCCATTTTGTTGTTTCTGTATTTTAATACTATTGTTAAACCATTTGTGTGCAGGCAAAACTCTTGGTAAAAAAGTACAGACTAAAGAAAAGTGTAATCCGAGTGTAGCTTTCGCTTATATTCGGCTATTAGTTCGAGAAAAATTTTTCTAACAAACCTTCCAGTTCATCAACTTTGGCGTTTACTTGCTGATCTTGAGAATGAGCTTTCTGCTCTGACTTTAAGACTGCTGTTGCATAATGCAAAACCGCCATCGATAATAAATCCTGCTTATCTCTAACCGCATAATTTTCTTGGTATTCTTTTATACGCTCATTGATAATTTTTGCCGCCCTACGCACAATTTCTTCTTCTTCGGTATTTACTTTTAGCGGGTAAACACGATCGGCAATGGTTATTTTTATCGAGATTTCTCCCATTTTTACTCTTTTCGTTAATCTGTTTGCTTATTTCTTAAGCAATGCCACACACTTATCTATTTCACGCACAAAATCGTTAATTTTTTGTTTTATATCAAGTGTTTTTTCACTAGCTCCGTCTATACTTTTAGCCAATTTCAAAACTCTAATCTTCTCATCAGCCTCCAATTGCTCTTGTTTGAGCCGCTCTATGGCCAAGTGTTGTTGCTCATATATTTGCCTCAACTGCTTATTTTCTTCTTGTAATGATCGGCACAAGTCCATCAATCGATGGGTTTTCTGCACTACGTTGTTTAACTGATCTGCAATACCGGCCATTTGTGGTTGAGGTTCTCTATTTATGAAACGATAAAATTATAAATCTTTTTTATTTCTATCTAATTTCTGCTCCAACATTTTGTTGATAGGTCTGTATTATCTTTTGCATCACCTGATCAATCTGCTTATCGTTGAGGGTTTGCTCATCACTTTGTATGGTGAAATTTAGTGCATAAGATTTTTTGCCCTTGGGCAATTTATCGCCTTGATACACATCAAAAACTTGTACGCTCTTCAATAATTTCTTTTCGGTTTTGAAGGCCATACTTTTTAAGGTCTCGAAACTCAATGCTTGATCAACCAACAGTGATAAGTCTCTTCTTACCGCTGGGAATTTAGCCACTTCTTTGTTGATGATTTTATTTTTCTTTATGGCATCTAGCAGTAAATCCCAATCAAAATCGGCATAAAAAACAGCTTTATTGATTGATGATTTGGCTCTATCGGTCTTGGTAGTTTCACCAAACTGCACCAACACTTTGTCTCCTCTATAGTACTTTAACCCATAGGCAAAATCGTCGTCAGCAATCTCATCTGTCTGGAAATTCACCACACCCAACCTATTCAAAACAGCGTCAACTGTTGCTTTAATGGTATAAAAGCTCACTGATTTGGCGGTATGATTCCATTGTTCCTCTTGCAAGTCACCACTCACCAACACCAGCAATCGGTTTTTCTCTACGTAGTTTCCATTTATAAGCTGGTAAGTTTTACCAAATTCAAAAAATTTGATATTGCTGTTTTTGCGGTTGATGTTGTGTGCTACACTCTCTAAAGCAGGTTGCAACAGCGACTGACGCATGGCATTCAAATCAGAACTCAAAGGGTTGAGTAGTTGCACAGCCTGCTCCGGATGTTTTGAGTTGGAAAGTTTGGTTAGCGAATTACACCATATCTCAAAAAAGCCGTTTGCACTCAACATATCGGCCACAGTGTTTTGCACATGTTCTTTATTGGGCTTTTGGGTATAGGCCAATGAGGCGTTTACCTTGGTGGGTATTGCAATATTATTATAACCATAAATCCGCAAAATTTCTTCTACAACATCACACTCTCGAGTTACATCTACCTTATAGGGTGGTACTTGTAGTTGTAAAGTGTTTTCGTTTTCTTCAACCATTCGGATACCCAAAGCTTGAATAATAGATTTTACTTCTGTACTAGGAATATCTTGACCAATAAGATTATTGATATTCTGATAAGCTACCTCAATTGTAAAATCTTCTACTTTAGATGGGTAATTATCGCTAAGCTCTGAGCTAATTTGTCCACCGCCTAACTCTTTGATGAGTAATGCTGCTCGTTTTAAAGCTAAGACTGTCATATTTGGATCGGTTCCTCGTTCAAAACGGAAAGAAGAATCGGTCTTTAGTCCGTGTCTTTTTGAGGTTTTCCTGACCGATACGGCATTGAAATAAGCACTTTCTAAGAAAATATTTTTAGTTTGCTCGGTTACACCCGATTGCAAGCCACCAAAAACACCAGCAATGCAATGTGCCTGTTCAGCATCGCAAATCATCAAATCTTCAGATGAAAGTTGACGTTCTATCCCATCTAAGGTTACAAACTTGGTTCCTTCGGGACAGGTCTTAACTATAATTTTTTGCTGGGCAATTTTATCGGCATCAAATGCATGAAGTGGCTGACCCAACTCGTGCAAAACGTAATTGGTTACATCCACAACATTGTTTATTGGTCTAAGGCCAATTGCTTTTAGTTTATTCTTCAACCAATCGGGCGATGCTTTTACCTCTACCCCGCTTATACTTAGCCCGCTGTAACGTGGGCAAAGATCTTCGGCTTCTACTTTTACTTCAACCGAGATCCCTTTTACATCTTGTGCAAAGGCACTCACATCGGGCAACTGATAGTTTTGTCTGAGATAAGCAGCCAAATCTCTGGCCACGCCCAAATGCGATGCAGCATCAGCACGGTTGGGGGTGAGCCCTATTTCGTACACAAAATCATCTTCGAGCTGGAAATATGTTTTTGCCAATTGACCAATCGGTGCATCAGCGGGCAGTACCATAATTCCATCGTGTGAGTTGCCCAATCCAATCTCGTCTTCGGCACAAATCATCCCTTCCGAGACCTCTCCTCTAATTTTAGATTTGTTTATTTTGAAAGGCTCCCCCTCGTTGGGATAAACGGTAGTACCTACTGTAGCCACAACTACTTTTTGACCAGCGGCTACATTGGGTGCTCCACAAACCACTTGCAACAAATCGGCCCCACCAACATTGACTTTGGTTACACTTAGTCTATCTGCATTGGGGTGTTGCACTCGTTCTTCAACATAACCTATTACCAAGCCTTCTAAGCCTCCGGCTACAGACTGCACCTTCTCCAAACTTTCAACTTCTAGGCCAATATTGGTCAGTATTAAAGAAATCTCTTCCGGACTTTTATCAGTATCAATAAGTTGCTTTAACCAATTATATGAAATTTTCATTTAAAATTTTGGGCTTTAAACTTGTTTTTGACGACGAATTACGCCCATCAAAACAATAAAAATTGTACAAGCAACAAAGATATTATTTATCTGCCTAATGCAGAATAGTTGAACAGAAAATAAAGCGCAAAATGGATTAGTTATTACACTTTTTTGTATCTATTTAAAAAAACAGTTTCACCATTACGGGTAAATGATCCGAATAGTAACGCAAATCGCTGTTATCACTTAGCACAGCATATTTTTGCACCCTAAAAAAATCGTTTATAAATACATAATCAATCCGATCTTGCAAAGGACTGTTAAAATTGAATGCATTGAAAGTGCCATCAGGACCATAAGGCAGCTGCTCACTGCGTTCTTTGGTATCAAACAAAAAGGTTTTTATAGTGCTTATGGCTTCACTATCGGGTTTTACATTTAAATCGCCAGCAAAAACTATCGGTACTCCCTTTGCCAATTCATTAATTTTAGTTTTTATCAGCTTTGCAGCTTCTATTCTGGCCTGAACACCAACATGGTCGTAGTTCGTATTAAACACCATAAATTCTTTTTTATTAGCCTTGTCGTATAAGTGTAGCCAAGTACATACTCGGTTTAATGCTGCATCCCAACCTTTAGAGGGTTTGTCGGGTGTTTCTGAAAGCCAAAACACACCGGCAGCACGTTGCTCAAAACGATTTTTGTTGTAAAATATTGGGGCAAACTCACCTTTTCTAAGCCCATCATCACGACCAGCACCAAATGCAGCAAAACCGGTGCCTTTTTCAATTTCGTCATACTGATCGGCCAATGCCTCTTGTACACAAACAATATCAAGCTCATGAAAACGAATCAAGGCTAACACCTTGTCCTTTCGGTTTGGCCAAGCATTAATCCCATCTTTAGCATTGTTGTATCGGATGTTGTAGGTAGCCAAACGAATAGCTTCTTGAGCAATTGATGAAGCGCTAAAATTGACTATCAATGCCAAAGTTAAAATGTAAGCAAGTTTACGCATAGTTCTTATTGTTAGATTAAACCATCATTGGCCATGCTATGAAAAGTATCGTTATGCACAATTAAATGATCCAAAACATCAATTTCCATCATCTTACCTAATTGTACCAAACGGGTAGTTAGTTCTCGATCTTGTTTGCTTGGTTGCAAATTGCCTGAAGGGTGGTTGTGTACCAAAATTAAAGCAACAGCTTGATGATCAAGTGCCGATTTAAAAACCATTTTGGGATCAACCACTGTACCCGTTTGTCCACCTATACTTAAATTCAGTTTCGTCAGAAAAAAATTACTTCTATTGAGTAAAATAAGCCAAAACTCTTCGTGTTGCAGATCTTGTAAATCAGCCTGTATGAGCTTAAAAGCATCTTCCGGCGATGTAATCTTTTGCCGAACGGGTTTTTCTTCTTCTTTTCGGCGTCTGCCCAGCTCCAAAGCAGCTACAATAGTAATGGCCTTGGCCTCACCAATACCCTTGAATTTGGCCAGTTCTTTAACACTCAAAGTGGCCAGGTGGTTCAGTTGGTTATTGCTCTGCGTCAAAATGCGCTTGCTTAAATCAACAGCGGTTTCTTCTCTATTGCCTGTTCCAATCAATATGGCTAACAGTTCGGCATCACTCAAATGCCGACGACCATGCTGCATAAGTTTTTCACGAGGTCTATCGGCCTCGGCCCAGGATGTTATACTCAGTTTATTTGAACTTAATTTGTCCATAACAACAAAAAAACGGTGTTGCTTATAGGCAACACCGTTTCTAATATCCAGATTTAAAACGATTATTTCAAATTATTTACAAATTTGCTCAATTTCGCTTTATTGTTGTTGGCTTTGTTTTTATGGATTACGTTTTTCTTAGCCAAGCGATCCAACATCGACACTACTTTTGGTAGAAGTTCCAAACCTGTTTTTTTGTCTTCTGCCGCACGAAGTCTTTTGATAAAAGTGCGAGTAGTCTTTGCTTGATAACGATTGCGTAAACGCTTTGCAGCGTTAGCTCTAATTCTTTTGATTGCTGACTTATGATTTGCCATTGCTTAGCCTTTTATTTCTTCTTTTTTTTATTTTGGACTGCAAATATAGGGTTAATGTTTTGAATTGCAAAAGGGTTTTTTGATTTTTAATTATAAAACTTGTAAAAAAGTTAGTTTGGCTCAAATACTCAACAGCAAATAATTTACACAAAACAGCTTTTAAAACACAAAAACAAAGTTTTTCGACTACAAATTATGTTATTAATGTAAATTAACTATTTTTGGGCAAACACATTAAACACTCCATATTTTGAAAAAACGTATTGCCATCTTTGCTTCCGGTTCTGGTTCAAACGCTCAGAAAATTATGGAACACTTTAAAAAACATCCCGATGCAGAGGTTGTTTTGGTACTGACCAACAACGCTGATGCTTATGTGCTACAACGGGCTGATAGTTTTGAAATACCCACCCATATTTTCGACCGTAATGAGTTTTACAACAGCACAGAGGTATTGGACGTGCTCGAAAACTTAGCTGTTGACTTTATTGTGCTAGCTGGCTTTCTCTGGCTTGTGCCCAGCTACCTTTTGGCAGCCTATCCCAACCGTATCATCAATATACACCCTTCGTTACTACCCAAATACGGAGGCAAAGGCATGTACGGCGATCGTGTGCACCAAGCTGTGCTTGCTAATAAAGAAATTGAGGGTGGTATCACCATCCATTATGTGAATGAAAAATACGACGAAGGAGAATACATTTTTCAAGGGCGATACCACATTGACGAGAACGACACCTTGGAAATGCTAAAAATAAAAGGGCAAAAACTTGAGCATCAACATTTTCCTAGAATAATAGAAAACCTGATTAAAAAACAAAAAGCCTAATCAATACAACACCAAGCAACACTAATTATTCTTAAAAAATAAGCTCGAATTTTTCTCTTACTCCCTATAATAAGAGAAGCTATTTTTTTCTTACCTTTGCGGCTCAAAATACCCCCTTCAAAATGAGCGATTCAGTAAAGATTAAAAATGCATTAATTTCAGTTTATTACAAAGACGGTTTGGCTCCTCTAATCCAGTACTTAGCTGGGCAAGGTGTGCAATTTTACAGCACAGGAGGCACCGAGAAATTTATAAACGATTTGGGTTTTCCGGTAAATAAAGTCGAAGACCTGACCAGCTACCCTTCTATTTTAGGTGGGCGTGTAAAAACACTACACCCAAAAGTATTTGGAGGTATCCTTAACCGCAGGGAAAATACTGAAGACCAAGCTCAATGCGAACAGTTTGAAATACCTAGCCTAGACTTGGTTATTGTTGACCTTTACCCTTTTGAAGAGACTGTAAAAAACGGAGGTAGCGAGACCGATATTATCGAAAAAATAGATATAGGTGGCATTTCCTTAATTAGGGCCGCAGCTAAAAACTTTAACGATGTGACGATTATCGCTTCAAAAGG
Source organism: Pedobacter sp. (assembly GCA_039810685.1). GTDB lineage: Bacteria > Bacteroidota > Bacteroidia > Sphingobacteriales > Sphingobacteriaceae > Pedobacter. The sequence goes on from JBDHXL010000006.1 coordinate 90,298, forward strand.
CGATTATCAGCAACTGCTAAATGAACTGCAAGCACAAAATTGCAGCACCAGCTTGCAACAAAGAAAGCATTACGCCAAAAAGGCTTTCCATATTTCATCACACTATGATACGGCCATTTTCAACTACTTCAACAGCGAAGAACCATTAAGCCTATTCAAACACAGTATAGCCGATGCCCAAACTTTACGCTATGGCGAAAACCCACACCAACAAGGGGTATTCTACGGCAATTTGGACGAAATGTTCACCAAACACAACGGCAAAGAGCTAAGTTACAACAACTTGGTTGATGTTGATGCTGCCGTAAGCTTAATTGATGAGTTTGACGAGCCAACCTTCGCTATACTAAAACACACCAATGCTTGTGGTGTGGCCAGCAGAGCTGATATTTACCAAGCCTGGATTGATGCTTTGGCCTGCGATCCGGTTTCAGCTTTTGGCGGTGTACTTATTGCAAACAGAACCATAGACTTGGCTACTGCCGAAGAAATAAATAAACTATTTTTTGAAGTACTCATTGCCCCAGATTATGAACCTGCAGCTATTGAGCTCTTCAAAAACAAAAAAAACCGTGTCATCTTGCAACGTAAATCAGTAGAATTGAGCAAGAAACAGTTCAAAACTTTATTAAACGGGGTAATTGAACAAGACAAGGATTTACAAGTTGAAGGGCCTGAGCAAATGCAGACAGTAACCCAACAACAACCCAAGCCACAAGAGCTAAAAGATTTGTTTTTTGCCAACAAAATTGTAAAACATACCAAATCAAACACCATAGTTTTGGCCAAAAACAATGTGCTTATTGCTAGTGGGGTTGGACAAACCAGCCGAGTTGATGCACTAAGACAAGCTATTGAAAAAGCTAAGAGCTTTGGTTTTGAAGTAAAAGGTTCGGTAATGGCCTCTGATGCTTTTTTCCCTTTCCCCGACTGTGTAGAAATTGCTGCTGATGCCGGAGTAATTGCCGTACTACAACCCGGCGGTTCGATTAAAGATGCCGATTCGGTAGCTATGGCCAACCAAAAAGGAATTGCAATGGTGACAACCGGAGTAAGGCATTTTAAACACTAATCTTTTTTTGATTAAAAAACATTACTTTTACCTATTGGTTGCTGTATGAGAAGTATTTTTTAATTGCACAACCAATAAAAAAGTAGTAGAATTCAAGAATTTGCAAATCACACATATAAGTTAGTAAATGGGATTATTTAACTGGTTTACACAAGAAATTGCCATTGATTTAGGCACAGCCAACACCCTTATCATACACAACGACAAAGTAGTAGTGGACGAACCCTCTATTGTGGCATTTGACCGACAGACCAACAAAATCATAGCCATAGGCCGTCAAGCTATGCAAATGGAGGGTAAAACGCACGACAATATTAAAACCGTGCGCCCACTAAAAGACGGTGTGATTGCAGATTTTAATGCTGCCGAAGCGATGATAAAAGGGATGATACGCAAACTAAATGGCGGCAAAGGTTGGATGTTCCCTTCTTTACGGATGGTAATTTGTATCCCATCGGGTATTACCGAAGTAGAGAAAAGAGCTGTAAGAGACAGTGCCGAAATTGCAGGCGCTAAAGAGGTTTATCTCATACACGAGCCTATGGCTGCTGCAGTAGGTATAGGCATTGATGTGGAGGAGCCCATGGGCAACATGATTATTGATATAGGTGGTGGTACTACCGAAATTGCCGTAATTGCCCTTTCGGGTATAGTATGCGACCAATCTATCCGTGTAGCAGGCGATAACTTCGACTCCGATATCATCAATTATATCCGCCGTCAACACAACATTATGATTGGTGAACGTACTGCTGAAAAAATTAAGATAGAAGTTGGTGCGGCACTACCCGAACTGGCCGATCCACCAGCCGACTATGCCGTGCAAGGACGTGATCTAATGACCGGTGTACCCAAACAAATTACAGTATCCTATACTGAAATTGCTCATTGTTTAGACAAGTCTATATCAAAAATTGAGGAAGCTATATTGAAAGCCCTTGAGATTACCCCTCCAGAACTATCAGCAGACATCTACCAAACAGGAATTTACCTTACCGGAGGTGGTGCCTTACTTAGAGGCTTGGATAAACGAATTGGCTCGAAAACCAAATTACCTGTTCATATTGCCGAGGATCCGCTTCGTGCTGTTGTGAGGGGTACTGGTATTTCATTGAAAAATATTGGCACCTTTAAGTTCTTGTTGCAGTAGCAACATGAGTTAACAAGTAATCCGTTCACCTAAATGACCAAAGGAAATGCGAAATCTCTGGATTTTCATCAGCAAATACAATGCTTTTTTCCTGTTGATCATTTTTCTGAGTATCGGAATTATCTTAACTATACGGAATAACATCTACCAAAAGAGCCTATTTTTCAACTCAACCAATGAAGTTGTGGGTCAGGCTTATGCCAGGTTAAATATTGTAAAAAGATACCTCAACCTAGGTGAAGTGAACGATAGTTTATCTGCCGAAAATGCTAAGCTTAAAACCGCTTTATTGGCAGTTGCCGAAATGGATAGCTCCAAAAACAAGTTTGTTATTGATACGACATATCAGCAACGCTATTCGCTAGTTCCTGCAAAAATCATCAAAAACTCAATCACGCTAGACAACAACATCATTACCATACAAAAAGGCAAAAAAGATGGTTTAGCCAGAGATATGGCCGTTATTTCACCTATGCAAGGTGTGGTTGGTTTTATTCAGGATGTATCAGACAATTTTGCCACAGTACGCTCCATACTCAACAGCGAAACAGCCGTTTCTGTTGTCTTAAAAAAGACCAATGCTTATGGCAGCTTGGTTTGGGGTGATGGTAATTACGACTACCGAAAAGCTTTTGTAAAAGAAATTCCCAACCATATCAAGGTAAACAAAGGCGATACCATTATTACATCGGGCTCTGGTGGCTTCCCCAAAGGGATAGAAGTAGGTGTAGTTACCCATACCGGGGTTAGCACCGGCGATGCTTTTATGACACTTGAAGTAAGCTTATTTAATAACTTAAGCACCTTATCTTTCGTCTATGTTATACAAGACAAATTTGCAAATGAGATAAATCTGCTTCACAGCAACAACACACCATGAACCTAAGACTAATCATTATTAATATCATTAGGTGGCTGTTACTCGTATTCGTGCAGATTTTTTTGTTACGCAATATGTCTATATACAACCTCCCAAGCCCTTTCTTGTACGTGTTGTTTATATTGTTGCTTCCTTTTGAAATCCCCAACCTCTTGCTCTACACCTTGGCTTTTACTACAGGCCTTACCCTCGATGCTTTTTACGACACCTTAGGTGTACATGCATCTGCCTGCGTGGTTATGGCTTTTATTCGTATCCTTTTCATCAACATCAGCCTAAACCGCGACTCGGTAGATGAAACAGAGCCTACACTAGGTAATATGGGCTTTACTTGGTTTTCTCTATATTCGCTCATCACAATAGTTTGCCATCATCTTTTCTTATTTTTCTTAGAAGCATTTAAGCTCAGTTCTTTTGGCACAACCCTTGGCCGGGCTATGATGAGTGTAATTTTTACTTTATTTTTGGTGCTGTTGGTAGAGTTTATCTTTCAGCGCAAAAAAACGTAGATGAATCGGCTGTTTAATAGAAAATACATTATACAGGGAATATTTGTACTTATGGCCATTTTGCTATTGGCCAAACTATTTTACATACAGGTAGCTAGCGATAAGTATTTCTTAGATGCCAACAACAATGCTTTGAGAAAAATATTTGTTTATCCGGCAAGGGGAATTATTTTGGATAGGCACAATAGGGTAATGGCTCAGAACCAACCAACTTATGATTTAATGGTTATTCCGAACGAGGTAAAACCCTTTGATACATTATCGCTATGCCGAATCATCGACATTTCGAAAACAGAATTCGATAAGAAATTTAGAAAAGCTGTTGTACGTTCCCGCTATCAGTCGTCTATTTTTCAGAAACTATTATCGGTAGAGACTTATGCACTTTTGCAAGAACGAATATCAAACTACAAAGGCTTTTATGTGCAAAAGAGAACGGTGCGGTACTACCCCGATAGTATTGGCGGACAATTGATGGGTTTTGTACGCGAAGCAAATAGTAAAGAATTAGAGCGAGGTGAAGGATATTACCGGCCAGGCGACTACATTGGCAAAACAGGTTTAGAAAAAGAGTATGAACAAGAGTTACGTGGACAAAAGGGGGTAAAACATATTATATATAATGCCCGCAACATTCCTCAAGGCTCTTATGCCGATGGTAAGTTCGATTCTTTGGCTGTAACCGGAGACCAACTGATAACCACCATAGACATAGAATTGCAAAAACTAGGCGAGCGCCTATTAAAAAACAAACTGGGTAGTGTAGTTGCTATAGAACCCCATAGCGGTGAGATTTTGGCCTTTGTGAGCAGTCCGGGATACGACCCCAACAAAATGGTTGGTCGAGAGACTGGCAGCAATTATATGAAAATATGGGCCGATCCATATAAACCTTTTTTTATTCGCCCCATAAAAGGCCGCTACTCACCCGGCTCGGCCTTTAAACCCCTCGATGCCCTAATAGGCTTGCAAGAAGGAGTAATCAATGAGTTTAGCACCTTCAACTGTCCGGGCTATTATTGGGCCGGTAACAGAAAATTCAAATGCGAACACGTGGACGGTGATATTGCTTTGAGAAAAGGTATTGCCCGATCATGCAACACCTACTTTTATAACGTTTTTGCAAAGCTGATGCTTAAGAATGGGTATAAGAACCAACACAGCACTTATGACAAATGGCGAGAGCAAGTCAAGAAATTTGGTGTAGGCGATACGTTAGACATAGATTTCCCAGGCGAGAGCGTTTATAAACTCTTTAGTGCTGCAGATTATACCAAACGATACAGCAAATATTGGGGCTACACCACCATACTATCGGTTGCTATTGGCCAAGGCGAAATTAGTACTACTCCTTTACAGATGGCCAATATTATGGCAATAATTGCCAACAGAGGTTATTATATTAAACCGCACTTAGCCAAAGGTATAGGCCCTCACAAATACATCAACCCCAAATATACCGAGAAACATTTTGTAGGTATTGATGCTCGACATTTCGAGCCAGTTATTGACGGTATGCAAGATGCCGTAAATTCGTCAATAGGTACTGCTACCGAATCGCGAATACCCAATGTAATTATGTGCGGAAAAACAGGTACCGTGCAAAACATACATGGCAAAAACCATTCGGTTTTTATAGGTTTTGCACCTCGAGATAATCCTAAAATAGCCATTGCCGTGATTGTTGAAAACGCAGGATATGGTGGAGCCTATGCCGCACCTATTGCCAGCTTTATGACCGAAAAATATCTTACCGGGCAAATTAGCAAACGTACTATAAATGGGGCAAGCATACAACAATATATGGATGCCAACCTATTGCCTGTTCTCAAAACGGCAAGTGCAAAACCTTGGCGTAAAACCGATAGTAGCAAGCTAGACAGCACCAAATTAAAGGTTAATGCTGCATCAACAAAAGCTACCACACTAGAAAAGGGAGGAGGGCTAAATGGAACACCATAACAATCGTTTCTTTTTTAATGTGGATTGGCCAATTATATTGATTTATATTATTCTGTGCTCAGTGGGCTTGTTAAACATTTTTTCGGTACAATACGACCCCGACAAGAACGAAGGGTTTAGCTTAGCAACCGAATACGGCAAACAACTGATTTTTATTTTATCAGCCCTTGTTTTGGGACTAAGTATATTATTGATTGACGGTAAATTCTTTAGTGTCTTTGCCCCAATTGTTTATGGCGTAACCATTTTGCTACTGCTAGTGGTTTTGGTTGTAGGCCGCAATGTGGGCGGTAATCAGGCTTGGATTCCTCTGGGCAGCTTTAGATTGCAGCCGTCCGAATTTGCCAAATTTGGGACTTCGTTAATGCTGGCAAGATACATTGCCACATTCAATCCCAAACTCAATAATATCAAATCCATAGCTATCAGCTTTGCTATCATTATGCTACCCATGCTTTTGATTATACTACAGCCAGATGCGGGCTCAACGCTGGTATTTTTATCCTTCATGTTTCCACTCTATCGAGAGGGTTTGCCTGGCTACCTATTGGCGATATTTTGGGCAATGGTGGTGTTATTCATCCTTAACCTTTACTTTCCAAATACGTGGCTTATTGGTTCTATTTTACTCATAACAGGCTGTATTGCTTATCTGCAACGCAAAAAAACAAAAAAGCTCATCAACCTAGCGCTACTAGCACTTGCGGCTATTGCCTATTTGTTTGTTGCCGATTTAATCTTTGAACAAGTTCTTAAACCTCACCAAAGAACACGTATTGAGCTGATTTTAGGTCTCACACAAGACAACAAAGGTGCTGGTTATAATGTTATCCAATCAAAAATTGCCATTGGTGCCGGACAACTCACAGGCAGGGGCTTTTTAGAAGGTACACAAACCAAATACGGTTATGTACCGGCACAAAGTACTGATTTTATTTTCTCGACAATAGGGGAAGAATGGGGTTTTGTTGGCAGCTTTGTACTGATTACACTATACACCATATTACTTTTGCGACTAATCAATATGGCAGAGCGACAAAGATCTAGTTTTTCTAGAGTATATGGCTATAGCGTAGCCTGTATTCTGTTTTTCCATATTGCAATTAATATTGGAATGACTATCGGAATTATGCCTGTTATCGGTATTCCTTTGCCTTTCGTCAGCTACGGTGGTTCGTCTCTTTGGAGCTTTACCCTTTTGCTTTTTACATTTATTAAACTTGATTCGAACCGAATGAGTTTTATCTAGTAAGGATTTGAAGATGGCTAGTCTTTAAATCGTCTATTGAGCAAGAGGTAAAAACGATCAACAGTTGCTTGTTTTTCGGACCAATTGTTTTTGGCTGCATAGTTTTTTTGCAAGAAATTATCTGCTGAGTCGAAATTTGGCATTTTATCAACTATCTCAATAGCCTCGGCATAAGCTAAATTATATCCATTAAATAAATCTTTGATATACAATAATTTATCGTTAAGACTTATAGAAGATTTAAGACTGACAATATTTTCTTGCAAATGATGGTTAAGCCCCCTATTGCTAGTTTGATTGGCAGCCAATACATCATTTAACGAAGGCTTAGTTTCTGTCTTCTTTTCATCAAGCAAAATAGTCTCTGTTGTACGTGGCTCCGCAGCTTTTGTAGTGTTTTGTACTGAATTTGGTTTCTTCTCCGAGATTATTGGCTTTTCTGCAATTGTTTCGGTACTTAAGAAAGGTTCTGGTCCTATCTCATCCTCTACCAATTCAGCTGGGTTACGAACCAAGTTCTCCTTTACCTTCTTTCTTTGTTCATCAACCAATTCTTGTGTACTAAGTTCCTTTCTATGTTTGATGATGCGGCTTTCTTCTTCGGTCAATGGTCTATCAAAAAGCAGTTCGGCATCTTTCTCCTCAAAATCAAAACGATCTTCGTGATAGCTATCTTTATTGATGATGAACTCGAATGAATGTGATGGGCGGGCCTCAAATTCAAAGTTTTCTACCTGTAAGTCTTCGGGTTCGGGTTTGTGCTCAGGCTCATGACTAGGCAGTTCTTCTTTTTTTTCTTCAATCTGGGTACTAGGAGCCAAATCATCAGTTTCTGAAAGCGGTTCTGTTGAAACCCGTAGTTTTTTAATAATCTGTATATGATCTGCCAAAAAATTTACATTTGCCAAAAAAAGCTCCAACTCCAACTCGGTCAGCTGATTGGGGTTGCTCAATAGAAATTGATATTGATCGTTCAGTTCTGACAGAATGTTTCCCAGTTTCTTAAAAAGCATTTCTTGTTTCATCATAACCATTCAACGGTAAAAAGCACAATTTATGTTAATAACTGAGCCTCAAAAATACTATTAAATTCTAGTATATTTGGCAAAAAAGAGGATTTGTCATGTTGTTTAGTGAGCAGAATTTCAGAAGAGGCGAATTTAGCGGCAGTATTGAGGTAATTTGTGGATCAATGTTCTCGGGCAAAACAGAAGAACTGATTCGCCGCCTGAAACGTGCTCAAATAGCCAAACTTCAAGTAGAAATCTTCAAACCCAAAACCGATACTCGTTATGATGAAACGGCTGTAGTATCACACGATCTGAACTCTATACCCTCTACTCCAGTCGATAATTCATCAGCCATTTTGCTACTGGGAGCCAACACCCAGGTAGTAGGCATTGACGAAGCTCAATTTTTTGACGAAGAACTCCCTGATGTTTGCAATAAATTGGCTCGCAAGGGGATAAGGGTGATTATAGCCGGGCTAGACATGGATTTTACCGGAAAACCATTTGGGCCAATGCCAAGTCTTATGGCAATAGCCGAACATGTTACCAAGGTAAATGCTGTGTGTGTTTGTTGTGGTAACCCTGCACTATATTCTTTTAGAACCGTAGCCAATGATGCTAAAGTTTTGCTCGGCGAGAAGGAAAGTTATGAGCCCAGATGCAGGGCCTGCTATAACTATGCAGGATAACACCACAACTATTTAACAACTAACATTTTTCTTTGTAAGCGTTGATTGCCAGCCTTCAACTCATAAATATAAACACCAGAGCGTAAGCCAAAAACTGAGGCTTTGTATTCATAGCTACCGGCCGCGTATTCTCGGTCAATCCATTTCTGCAAACGTCGGCCACTAACATCATAAAGACTCAACTGCACCAAAGCCTTCTGGGGCAAACCAAACGATATAGTGGTATAATCTTTTGCTGCATTAGGGTAGTTCTGCATCAGAAAGAAACTAGCAGGAACTTCTTTACTTAGCCACTCATTATAAGCCAATTTGGCCTGCTTGGCTGCTACAAGCAAATCATCCAAATTATCACCCGCAACAAAAGCATAGGCTACCTTTATTTTTTTCTGCTTAGCAATGCGATAGGGACCGCTCCCTACAGTAAACATAACATCATAACCATTAGCAATATCGTGTCCTAGGCCTTGGCTTTTAATACCCGAACTCAAACTGGTGTACTTCTCGGCCGTGGTAAATTTTCCATCTTGTTGTGGATCATTGGCCACCTGATAAGACATTGGGTAATAGCTGGGCAAAGCTTTAGGATTTAACAACACTATTCCAGCATAGGGATAGGCTGAGTTTTTTTTTGCATATACATAAGCCATTTGCACATCGGTATTCCACTCGGTAGCATTAAATGCCGCATCATCCAAATCCCAATCGGTAAATAAACCCGGGTATATACCTTCCAAATCATTTGCTCCCTTATTCTCTATCTCATACTCCACAATTACGAATTTATTACGCCCTGTTTCATTAAAAGCCAAAAGTTTAGAGCTCAGTTCCAAACCAATTGGATTAGCAGAATTTTGATCGGCAAAAACACTCTTTGCTTCAAAAGCAGCCTCACTACCCGCCACCAAAGCTGCTGTTTGCAAACGATTAAAATCATCATTTGAGCCCGATTCATAACGGGCATTGTTGGAGACCTGATTGCTTGATTTCCCAATCATCAAAGCGCATTCATAGAGCATGTTCTCGCCCTTATACATAAATCCTAGGCCACCCTCGGCACTGGCTCTGCTATAGCCAACCCTACCGTTGGAGGTAAAACTGGTACTAATCTCGTTTACTGTTACGTTTAAATAATCTAAAGCCACCTGCAGCTTAAAGTGCTCTGTATCTTGGTAGGCTCCGGCATTACCGGTATAGCTGAGGGTAAAAATAACCGCAAGGTTATCGGGTGCATTGTCTAACACTTTTACCCTTATCGGGCCGATGTTACTTTTGCTTTCTCCATGGTTGAGCGCTCCAACATCTAAATGTCCGTCCAAAATTTGCACATAGGGGCTATTTGCCGTAAGCGTAACACTCAAACCATTTACAGTGTTCAAGAAGTTTTTGAGATCAAATTGAACTGAAAATACCGTTCCTTTGGCTCTATTCCCCAAGCCATCATCTTCAATTTTCAGGTTTTGGTAACGAACCGATGGTCCACTTTCGGTAAGTGCTCGATACACATTCAATCGGCCTTTGCCCAACAAACCTTGGTAATTTGGATTTTGCGAATCAATATCATCGGCAGTAACACGAAGCAATTCGCCAATTTCCAAGCCCGACATACTGGGGTACTTGGCCTTAACCAAAGCCGCAGCACTAGCTACCAATGGAGCGGCCATAGAAGTTCCGGAATAAGCCGTATAGCTGTTGTTGAATGTAGTACTCAAAATGCCCTGCCCCGGGGCAGAAATATCGACATAAGTACCATAATTAGAATATTGTCCTTTTACATCGTTGTACTCGACATTAGCAACTGCCAAAACGCCCTCAAAAGCAGCCGGATACAAAGGGGTATCGTTGGCCGAATTTCCGGCTGCTGCAACTACCAAACAGCCTTTGCTAATTGCATAATTAACCATTTCTTGGCCAAACTGCCCTCCGCCAGGCCCTCCCCAAGAGCAATTGATGATGTGTGCGCCGTGGTCGGCAGCATATTTAATACCTTCGTAACCTTTGTATATAGAGGTTGCCTTATCATCTGGGCCTGCTTTAACAATAAGTAATTTGGCATTGCCGGCTATACTGGCAATACCGAGCATATTGTTGCTAACCCCTGCTGCTATTCCGCTTACGTGCACCCCGTGATCTGCCGGAGCCGATTTCACATTAGGATCATTGTCATCTACCATTGCAGCAGCTTGTGCTCCACACAAATCCCATCCGTGATAATTATCGACGTATCCATCGCCATCGTCGTCAACACCATTGATGGGGTCTTGAGGATTGAGGTAAATATTGGCGGCCAAATCTTCGTGGGTAATTTCCGAACCCGTATCAACTATACCTATAATCACCCCTGATGCATCGTGTAAAATATCCCAAGCTTGCGGTGCTTTTACTTGTGGCAAGAAAAACTGATTGGCGTAGCGAGGATCGTTGGGCACCAAAACGGTCGAATAAATGTAACTGGGCTCTGCATATTCTATTGCCGCATCTTTCAGCAGTGTATTAATAACCTTATCAATAGTCATTGCTCCTTGGTATTGAACCCGAAAATAATTCTCAGCCGAGAAACCCGGTACTATAGTAGGGTTGGTCAACAAATTACCTTCTTGTTCAACATTAGGAAATACGGCCTCTATACGACTAATAGACACCCCCGACCTACTGAGACTGGACTTCATATTGGCCATTACACGAGCAGTTTGCTTTGCTGCTCTGATCTTTATGATAAGGGTATTTTGCTGATAATCTTGCTCGGTAATCCCTTTTGGAAGTACAAACAGTGCTCTACTACTTGGTTTATCGCTAGAAAAACCAAAAACTATCATCAGTGCTAACAATAAAAAGTAGAGCTTTTTCATTTGTACAAATTAGAAAAAATCAGAAATTTAATTTAAAGATATACGATATTTTTATGAAATCGACATACCATGAAAAAGAAAACGCAAAACCCCGAACTCAAAGCATTGATGCTTATTCCGGGGGTAGGAAAATCAATAGCTATGGACTTATACAAACTAGGCATAAGGCAGCTAGACGACCTAAAAGGAAAAAATCCTAATCAGCTCTACGAGCAATCTAACCGATTGGCCAAAACCGTACAGGACCCTTGCTTACTCTACACATTTAGGTGTGCCGTTTACTTTGCCGAAACCGAGGTGCACTTGCAAGAGCCCGTAAAGTTAAAATGGTGGTACTGGAAAGACGGAAAATAATTGGTCAAAAAAAGCAGTCCCAGCGTTTGTGCCGAGACTGCTTTATAGGTTTCAAATTTAGCTATCCTACAATGTAGCTAGTGCCTGGTTAAAGCTAACGCTAGGACGCATGGCTTTTGCGGCCAAATCATTATTAGGGAAATAATAACCCCCTATGTCTTGTGGCTGTCCTTGTGCTGCAATCAGCTCATCGTTAATTTTGCTTTCTTGCGCTGTAAGACTTTCGGCCAAAGGAGCAAAAACAGCAGCCAAAGCGTTATCATTCTTTTGTGCAGCTAGCGCTTGAGCCCAGTAAAGTGTCAGGTAGAAGTGTGAACCTCTGTTGTCTAACTGGCCTACTTTGCGAGCCGGTGATTTGTCGTTGGCCAAGAACTTAGCATTGGCTTCATCTAGTGCGTCGGCCAAAACTTGAGCTTTCTGGTTGTTTTGGCTTTGTGCCAAATGCTCTAACGAGGCTTGAAGAGCCAAAAACTCGCCCAACGAATCCCAACGCAAATAACCCTCTTGCAAAAACTGCTCAACATGTTTTGGAGCAGAACCTCCGGCTCCGGTCTCGAACAATCCACCTCCGTTCATCAAAGGAACAATAGAAAGCATTTTGGCCGAGGTACCCAATTCTAAGATTGGGAAAAGATCGGTCAAATAATCACGCAAGACATTGCCCGTTACCGAGATGGTATCTTCGCCTTTGCGTATGCGCTCTAAAGAAAATTTGGTAGCCTCTACCGGAGAAAGAATGCGGATATCTAATCCTTTGGTATCAAAATCAGCTAAATAAAGTTTTACTTTCTTAATAATTTCACGATCGTGGGCTCGGTTTTCATCCAACCAAAAAACAGCCGGTGTGTTTGATAACCTCGAACGGTTTACGGCTAATTTTACCCAATCTTGTATAGGAGCATCTTTGGTTTGGCACATACGAAAAATATCGCCGGTTCCTACTTTCTGCTCTAAAAGTACCTGTCCATCGGCATCAACAACTCGGATACTTCCTTCGGCCTCAGCCTGAAAAGTTTTATCGTGCGAACCGTATTCTTCGGCTTTTTGAGCCATTAGCCCCACATTGGGCACAGAACCCATCGTTTTAGGGTCGAAAGCACCGTTAGCCTTGCAATCTGCTATAACGACCTCGTACACCCCGGCATAACAACGATCAGGAATAAGTGCTAAGGTATCTCGCTCTGCACCGTTTTTGTCCCACATTTTACCGCCAATCCGAATCATGGCCGGCATAGAAGCATCCACAATAACATCTGAGGGCACATGCAAATTGGTAATTCCTTTATCGGAGTTGACCATGGCTAAATCGGGGCCGTTGGCAATAGCGGCTTCAATAGCGGCCTTAACTTCTACCTCTTGTTCGTTGCCCGCAATTTTGGCGTAAATTTCGCCTAAACCATTATTTTTGTTAATACCTAAGCTAGCAAACAGTTCGCCATATTTGGCAAAAACATCTTTAAAGTAAACCTCTACAATAGCACCAAAAATAATTGGATCCGAAACCTTCATCATGGTGGCTTTTAGGTGTGCCGACAACAATACACCAGTTGCCTTTGCTTCTTCAATGGCTTTACCTACAAACTCCTTCAACTTATCGATATGCATAACAGAGCAGTCTATCACCTCTTTAGCTTTTAATTTTGCCAAAGGTTTAAGCTCTTTTACCGAACCATCAGCTCCTACAAACTCTATTTTAAATTGGGTTTCGCTCTCAACAGTTAACGATTTTTCTGATTCGTAGAAATCACCCTCGCTCATAGAAGCTACCGATGTTTTGCTATCTGCTAACCAAGTACCCATTTTGTGTGGATTGGCTTTAGCGTAGTTTTTAACGGCTTTGGGAGCCCTACGATCAGAGTTACCCTCTCTAAGCACGGGATTTACCGCCGAGCCCAACACCTTGGCATAAATCGCTTTTATACGTTCTTCTTCGGCTGTGGATGGACTATCAGGATAATTGGGTAAAGCATAACCGGCTTTTTGCAGCTCGGCAATGGCAGCTTTTAGCTGTGGAATTGAGGCCGAGATATTGGGTAGTTTGATAATGTTGGCCTCTGGTGTAGTAGCCAAGGTTCCTAGCTCGGCAAGTGCATCAGTTGTTCTTTGCTCGGGACTTAAAAACTCGTTGCAATTGGCCAAAATACGACCAGCCAATGAAATATCACGAAGTTCGACGTCTATATCGGCAGTTTTAGCAAAAGCCTGTACAATTGGCAAAAAAGAATAAGTGGCCAACAAAGGCGCTTCATCTGTTTTGGTGTAAAAAATCTTTGATGACATATAGATTGAAATAAGATGTTTAAAATGTTATAGATAGCCTTATAAAATCGTGCAAAGATACAAGAAATACACGACTAAATTAGAGGACTTTTTCATTTTATATTTTCGAAAAAAGGGCTTTATATTTTTAAGTTCAATTAAAAAAGTCTAGAAAATGAAACTGACAAGATTATCGCTCCTGACTTGTCCACTTTAGTGCAACAAATCAAGTTTGGCTAATAATTCTTCTAATTCCTTAGTAATTTTTCCCTTAACAATCACTTCTTTTTGAGTTAGTTTGTTTTGCATTCGGGCATC
>JBDHXL010000007.1:0-102809 GCA_039810685.1 Pedobacter sp.
CCGCGAAGCGACTGGAGTACATCAAGCGGTGGAAGCCGCCGGGCCGATGCTGCGAAAGGAGCGGAGCGGATTTCGCAGCATCTTATTTATTGACGAATATAATTACTTTTGTTTTAACTTAAAATATTACACTTAATTATTTTATTCCAATACTTTACAATAAAAAACTATTGCGTATATTTAATTATTGTTTCGTAACATTTTATACGTGATATAGGTCGAGCCCCAAAGTAGAATTTAAAGAAGCTCTCTTCTTATAATTAAAAAAACTCCAAACGCATTATATGAACGCAATTAAAATGTAGAATTGGTGGTTTTGGGTAGCTCAGTATGGTAATAAAAAAAGCCCAAACGTTTTCGTTTGGGCTTTTTATAAAATAGATTTTGCTTATACGCCGCTTGCTGTCAGTTTGAAGATGTAAGTGCCTCTTACACCGCAAGCTACTAGCACATAATTACCGGATACTTTTGAGCCAATTACGTTGAAATTACCACCAAATGCACTAGAAAAGTGGGTTTTGGCTATCACCTCAAGCGTATTGCTGTTACTTACTTTTGCTACCACCAAGCTATTGCCTGTAGAGATGTAAATTTTGTCATTTACAATTGAAACCCCATTTACAATACCGCCTACATCAATTTGGTCTAACAAATTGTTGTTGGTTTTGTCCACCATAGCCAAGGTAAGACTATTGCCAAATACAAAATTACCGTTGCTCAAAGTGGCCATTCTGCCTATGGGTTCCGGAGTGCTAGGTATAGGCCACCAAGTATAGTTGGACATGGCCAGGGTGTTGGCATCAAATTTCGAGTAACTGTATCCGTTGGTTACGTATAAATTATTGTCCGAAAAAGCGATAGAACGAGCGGTGCCATAGGGTTGGTAAGCAGTTCTTGTTGCATTATTACCTTGAAAAGAGATTGCGCTTACTCCACCTTGGGTAGATGTGGCTGCATATACTTTGTCGTTATTGCTGTTGTATTTTACATCTTTGGTCGAGTAACCTTCTAATCCAACGGTAACTGGGCTTTCTAGGTTACCTCCATTAGTTTTTACTACACCCAATACTGCTGGTGCAGGAAAATCGTAGTGTTCAAAATTCCCCATATCCATACCTATGTACAGACGACCACCGCCGTTGGCTACGCAAGTTACATCTGCATCGGCCATGCTGGCGCTCGACATGAACTGAGGCACACCAGCGTTCAGGTCTATCACATCTACACCTCCGCCAAACTCACTACCGGGTGTTTGGTAACCGATAGCAAATTTACCGGCCCAGCCCGATACTTCTAGTGCACTAAGGTCATTGTTGTTTACACCTTTTAGTGGGTTTACCTTACCTTTGTAAACCAGCTCATAAGGGTAGGCACTAGCTGTGCTTTGGCCAGTTTTGGAATTTATGCTTGGACTTTCAAAGCTTAGTTTTAGTCCGGCGTTTGATAAATCTAAACGTGATGCGTTGACGTTGTTGTTGATTTGGATAATTTTTCCTTTATCGGCTTGTTCGGTTTTGTTTACCGTTTCTTTTTTACATGAAGTACCTAGCGCCGTAAGTACACATAAAGTTGCCAATAGTTTAGTTTGACGTTTCATAGTTCAGTCATTTAAGCAGCGAACTATAAGAAAAAATTATACCAAAATTTTTTATCTCTAAAAATGAGGTGTATGGCTTTGTTTTCCTTATTTACTGAAATATGTGATTGCTTTTGCTTAGGTAAATTTGGGGATTTATGAGTAAAAAAATTCGCTATCAACTGGCATATCCAGGTATGGCAGCAATTAATTTTTTGGTGTATTCTTCTTGCGGAGCTTCGAATAGCTGATTGGGGTAGCCTTCTTCAACGATTTTCCCTTTGTTCATCACAATTATTCGATCTGTTAGGTGTTTTACCACGGTAAGATCATGCGAAATGAAAATATAAGTCAGTTTAAATTCGCTTTGCAAGTCGCGAAGTAAATTAAGAACTTGGGCTTGTACAGAAACATCCAATGCCGATACCGATTCGTCACAAATAATTAGTTTGGGTTTTAAAGATATGGCTCGGGCAATGACAATGCGTTGGCGTTGGCCACCAGAAAATTCATGCGGATAGCGGTCGTAATGCTCCGGATTGAGGTTTACCTTCTCCAACAGATTGATGATGTAGTCTTTTTGTTCTTTTTTGTTCTGCAATATTTGGTGCACTTGTAGTGCTTCGGCTATAGCTTGCCCAACAGTAAGCCTGGGGTTAAGGGAAGAGTAGGGGTCTTGAAAAATTAACTGCATATTTTTTCGCAGGGGGCGTAATGCAGTTTCGCTGAGTGTGCAAAGGTCTGTGCCATCAAACTCCACACTGCCAGAGCTGGGTCGTATCAGTTGTAATAGGCTTCTGCCTAAGGTGCTTTTGCCACAGCCCGATTCGCCCACCAAACCGAGGCACTCGCCCTCAAAAACCTGTAGCGAAACGTTATTTACCGCAATCACTTCTTCTTTGCTTTTACCAAACAATCCTTTGTTTTTTTCAAACTTTGTAAGCAGATTGCTTACCTTAAGTAAAGCGGGTTGCGCATAAATTTGGCTTTGTCTCTTGGCAATTTCTTGCGGACTTATAATTGCATTGAGTTTTTCTGTGGCAGTACCCTTTAAGAAATCATCAACAGTAGGGAGGTGTTTTAATAGTAGCTTTGGTGAGGGTTTGCAAGCAATTAGCCCTTTGGTATAGGCATGTGTCGGATGTTCGAACACTTGCTTTATGGAACCCTGCTCTACCACATTGCCTTTGTACATGACCAATACTTCGTCTGCAATTTCACTCACTAAACCTAAATCGTGAGATATAAATATCATGGACATATTGCGTTCTGCGGTGATTTTTTTTAGTAGATTCACAATGGTTTTTTGCACTGTGGTGTCCAAAGCAGTGGTGGGCTCGTCAGCAATGAGCAATTTGGGGTTGCAGCTCAAGGCCATAGCAATCATTACTCGTTGTTTTTGGCCCCCAGATAGCTCGTGCGGAAAAGTTTTAAAAAGTTGCTCGGGACGGGGCAATTGCACTTCCTCAAAAAGCGATAGGGTAATTTGTTTAGCTTTTTCCTTATCTACGCCTTGGTGTAGTCGTATTGCTTCACTTACTTGTTGCCCACAAGCTATTAGCGGGTTTAAACTGGTCATGGGCTCCTGAAAAATCATGGCTATTTGCTGGCCTCGGTACTTTCTAATCGTAGCTGCGTTTAGTTTTAGCAGGTTGGTGCCCTCAAATAAGATTTCGCCAGTTATACGGCTAGTATTTTGGGGTAACAATTGCATGATGGCAAAAGAAGTTACAGATTTGCCAGACCCCGATTCGCCTACTATACCCAATGTTTTACCCTGTTCGAGTTCAAAATTTAGTTGATGTACCACCTCTAGCCATTGCTTTGTTGCGGCTTGGTAAAAGTTGATACATAGATTTTTGATGTGAAGCATTAATTTACAATACTAATGTTGTGCTCTGTAATGGGGTTGAGACCTTTGAAACGAAGTAGAATTTGTGCGGTGCAAATTACATCATTTTGGCAATATTGACTAATTCGTTTCAAATTGCCGGTTTGGTGGTAGATAGTGCCTACTTGGCTGCCGTCTATGTCGGATTTTGGACTTGGTAAATTTAAAATGGCTGCAAGTAGTTGCAATGAGGTATAGTGCTTGTAATCGCCAAATTTCCATAGTTCAAGGGTGTCGATATGTTGAATTTCCCAAGGTTTTTTGCCTGATAATTGCAACTGTACAGGTATGTTTAGCTGATTGATAATCATTCTGCGGCATAAATAGGGAAAATCGAACTCTTTGCCGTTGTGTGCACATAAAATACAATTGCTTGGCTGCTGATTTAGCAACTTGATAAAATCTTTTAATAATTTTTTCTCATCGTGATCGATAAATGAGCGTAGCCTAAGGTGTATTTGTTTGTTTTCTAGATGGAAAAAACCAATACTGATACAAACAATTTTGCCAAACTCTGCCCAAATACCTGCTTTTTCATAAAACTCTTCGGCACTTTGCTCCAAGTTACGCTGATAGCGGCTCTTTTGCTCCCACAGTTCCTGAAACTCGGGACTAAGCTGCTTGAAATCGGCTTGTTGTGGTACCGTTTCAATATCAATAACAAATACTTGGTCTAGTTTAATGTGTTTTAACATGTGATTAGCCAGCCTTAAAACTCTAAAATAGTCAATCTTGCATTGGGCACAAAAAGATTTAGCAGCATTTATAATAGATTTTTACTTTTTTCTCTGTATTTGACCAAGCAATGTAGTAATTGCTGTCCTTGCCTAAACGGTATTCAAAACCGTTTAGTCCCGAAACTTTAAGTTCTTTGTAGAATTTGATGTCGGGTACATTTTTGTCGGGCACGTCATCGGGCATTAGTGCGGGCTCAAGCAGGTGTTCTTCGTCAAAAAATGCATTTAACTCTTCAATAAGCATTTTTTGTTTGTCTGCCTCGTTTTTTAGTTTGGCACTGTTTTCATAGCTTTTAAGTAGCTCCTTTGCCGTAATTTGGTTTTCATAGATTAAATGCCCTTTGTGATTGCGGATACTGAACTTCAAGTTCATGTTTTTACTGTTTGTACCCTGCAATTCAACCCGAAAGGTATCGGCATTTAGCGTGTCGCTAAATTTGTATAGCATCGTTTTTGACCTGTTACCAAGTTCAGGACTTGCTGAGGTAGTTTTTTCAGATTGTTGGCAAGAAACAAGTGCCAAACCTAGGACAATTGAACACAATAAAATCTTCATGAGCCTAATTTTTTGCTCAATTTACAATTTTAATCTTTTAATTTTTTCTAAATCATCCGGACAATCAACCGCAATGGTTTCATGCGTGGTTAGCTTGGTGCGTATCCGATAGCCATTTTCAATCCAGCGTAGCTGCTCAAGACTTTCGGCAAGCTCTAGGCCAGAGGGTTTTAGTTTTGATATTTGGCTCAACACTTCTTTTTTGTAGGCATAAATACCGATGTGCTTTACATAGTTGTACTGATTTATCCAGTTCTTGTCAGAAGCTTCGTTGCGTAGGTAGGGAAGTGTTTGCCGACTAAAGTACAAGGCGTTTTGTTGGTTGTCTAGCACCACTTTGGGGATATTGGTATTGAACAGTTCTTCCACATCATTAATGGATTTTACCAAAGTAGCAATTTCTACATCGTTCTGCTCAAAACAAGAAGCCAATAGGTCTATTTGCTCGGGATTGATGTAGGGTTCGTCGCCCTGTATGTTGATGATGATGTCGAAATCGGGTAGCTGTGCTGCAACTTCTGCACAACGGTCGGTGCCGCTTTGGTGTGTTGCTGCAGTCATAATGTATTCGCCTCCAAAGCGTTCAACTTCGGTTGCTATGCGCTCATCATCAGTTGCTACTACAACTTTGCTCAAACTATTTGATTTGGAGGCTTGTTCGTACACCCTTTGAATCATACTTTTACCATTTATAATGGTTAAAGGCTTGCCCGGAAAACGGGTAGAGGCAAAACGAGCAGGGATAACCCCCAAAATTTTAATAGTTTGCATAAGCTTGCCAAATAAGGGAGTTTATACTGTAAAAAGACCGTTTATTTCGGCTTCTATGGCCTGTATGGCAAAGCCCAAATCTTCGGGATTGTTGGCGAAATCAAGCTTGTCTTTGTCCAAAATTAACAACTTGCCTGCACTATAATTGCTAATCCAGTCTTCGTATTTATCGTTTAGTTTTGAGAGGTAATCAATACGGATACTGGCTTCGTACTCTCTACCTCTACGTTGTATATTATTGACCAATGTTGGTACCGAAGCTCTCAAATAGATGAGTAAGTCGGGGGCTTTGATGAAAGAGGTGATGTTGTCGAATATTGCTCGATAGTTTTCATAATCTCTTGTGGTCATTAATCCCATTTCATGCAAGTTGTCGGCAAATATATGGGCGTCTTCATAAATGGTACGATCCTGAATAACATTACGCTGATTACTTTGAATATCAACAATTTGCTGAAATCTGCTGTTCAGAAAATAAATCTGCAGATTAAAGCTCCAACGTTTCATATCGTTGTAAAAATCTTCGAGGTAGGGGTTTTTGTCCACAGCCTCAAAAAGTGCTTCCCAACCGTAGTTTTTTGCCAGTAGTTCGGTTAGTGTTGTTTTTCCGGCGCCAATATTGCCCACAATTGCTAAATGCATATTCTTAGTTTTTTGGTGTTTCTGTTTAGAAGTTTCTGAAACCGATTAGCTGACGTACTTCTTTAATGGTTTTTTGTGCACTTTCTCGGGCTTTTTCTGCACCCAGTTTGGTGACATGTTTCAAGTATTCTTGGTCTTGGGCGATGTCGTTTATCCGTTCACGCACTGGATTGGTTGCGATAATCATATCCTCGGCCAATTGTTTCTTGAAATCGCCATAGCGTATGGCCATTTTGTTGTATTGTTCTTCAAAAAAGGCTAAAGTATCTGCTGCGGATACGATTTTCATCAAATCAAACAAGTTTTGTATAGCCTCGGGCTTTTCTTGGTTTTCTTGGCTGGGGCCGCTATCGGTTACAGCTTTCAGTACTTTTTTACGAATTACTTCTGGACTGTCCGAAAGGTAAACACAATTGGCATCACCTTCAGATTTTCCCATCTTACCCTTGCCGTCCAAGCCGGGCACTTTTACCAATTTGTCCGAATAGCTGAAGGCATAAGGCTCCGGAAAATAATCGTTGTTGTACAGCCTGTTGAAACGGTTTCCAAAAGTACGAGCCATTTCTAAATGCTGTTCTTGGTCTTTGCCTACGGGTACTTTTACGGCCTTGTGTATCAAAATATCAGCTGCCATCAAAACGGGGTAGGTCAACAATCCGGCATTCACATTGTCGGGGTTGGCACGTACCTTATCTTTAAAGGAAGTGGCTCTTTCTAGCTCGCCCAAATAGGCGTTCATATTGAGATACAGGTACAACTCAATGATTTCGGGCACGTCTGATTGTACATAAATAGTACTTTCCTCTGGATTGAGGCCACAAGCCAAATAATCAATCAACACGTTTTTGATATTGCCATGCAGGTTTTCGGGTGTGGGGTGCGTAGTTAGCGAGTGCCAATCGGCGATGAAGAAAAAGCAATTGTACTCTTTTTGCATCTTGATGAAATTCTGGATTGCACCATAATAATTGCCCAGGTGTAATTTTCCTGTGGATCTAATTCCGCTAACGACTGTTTCTTTCATAATGGCCGAAATTAAATAAAAATAGCTGAACTGTGAAGAATGTTGAAATTTCATCGGTGCAGATTTGGTTTTTGCAGTAAAGACCTTTGCCAGGCTGTAATATCAATGGCGGATAGCTTGTTTTCCGGCTCACGGTTTAAAAGCAATGTGGCTATCTTTTCTTAACTTTGTAGCCTTATGTCCGAGAAAACCAATACATCAATTATCAAAAATATCGAACTAGAATTGCCATTGTTTGCACTATTGTCAGACATCGCAAAACAAAGCAAAACCGAAATTTATGTAATTGGGGGTTTTGTAAGGGATATGGTCTTAGGTCGTCCTTCAAAAGATATTGATGTGGTGGTGTTGGGCAATGGTATTAGCTTTGCCGAAAAAGTAGCCAGAGCCTTAAACACCAATTTGGCTATTTTTAAGAATTTTGGTACAGCCATGTTAAAAATGGGTGATATTGAAGTTGAATTTGTGGGTGCCAGAAAAGAAAGCTATCGGGCCAACTCTCGTAAACCTATTGTAGAAAACGGTAGCTTAGAAGATGATCAGCTGCGTCGAGATTTTAGTATCAACGCCATGGCCATTTCTTTGAATAAGGAAAATTTTGGTAGTCTTATCGACCCTTTTAATGGATTGAAAGACTTGCAGGATCGTACCGTACGAACCCCGTTAAATCCCGAATTGACTTTCTCTGACGACCCTTTGCGGATGATGCGTGCCATACGTTTTGCTACCCAGCTAGATTTTAAGATTGATGAGAAAGCTCTAAATGCCATAGCAACTCAAAAAGAACGTATAAAAATAGTGTCGAAAGAACGCATTACCGATGAGCTAAATAAAATAATACTGGCAAAACAACCGTCTATAGGCTTTAAATATTTGTTTGATACGGGCTTGTTGAAACTTATTTTTCCGCAAATGACCAATTTGTACGGGGTAGAAATACGAAAGGGTAAAGGTCATAAAGATAATTTTTATCACACTTTAGAGGTGTTGGATAATGTAGCCCAGCACAGTGATGATTTATGGTTGCGATGGGCGGCCATATTGCACGATATTGCTAAACCAGCTACCAAACGTTTTGACGAACAACAAGGCTGGACTTTTCATGGTCACGAAGACAAAGGTTCTCGAATGGTGCCTCAAATTTTTGCTCAGCTTAAATTACCGCTCAACGATCGGATGAAGTTTGTTCAGAAGCTGGTTTTACTACACTTACGGCCTATTGTGTTGGCCAAAGATACCGTAACCGACTCTGCAGTACGGCGTTTGCTTTTTGAGGCCGGCGAAGATATAGATAGCCTGATGCTTTTGTGCCAAGCCGATGTAACCACCAAAAACGAATATAAAATCAAGAAATACCGCAATAATTTTGAGCTAGTAAAACAGAAATTGAAAGACGTTGAAGAGCGTGACCAATTAAGAAACTGGCAACCACCCGTTACAGGTCATGATATTATGGAAGCTTTTGGCCTAAACGCCGGTAAAGAGGTTGGGCTGCTAAAAAATGCAATTCGTGAAGCAATTTTGGATGGACTTATAAAAAACGATCGCAACGAAGCATATTCTTTTATGCTCGAAAAAGCAGCCGAGTTGGGTCTTGAGCCAAAAGCAAAAATCAATTGAACGAATTTCTGATTTATTCTTATTTTTGACCTCTTAAAATTAAAAACTACTCGATTTCACATGGCAGTTTACAGATTTAGGATTACGTTTGAGGATTATGACGAGGTAATCAGAGAGATTGATATCAAAACCAATCAAACTTTTGAAGACCTGCACAAAGCCTTACACCGTAGCACAGGATACGATGCCGAAAAATCTTCATCATTCTATGTTAGTACAGACAACTGGATAAAAGGTGAGGAAATAGCTTATTTGCCCAATCAGCGTAAGCAGGATCGTGGCGTAGCCTTGATGGCAAAATCTAAATTGAGTGCTTATGTAGAAGATCCTCATCAAAAATTTTATTACACCTATAATTTTGATCGTCCATACGATTTTCATGTCGAGCTCATTAAAATTATTCTGGAGAATGATCCAGCTATCGAATATCCTTTTCTGGTAAAGCGGGTAGGAGAGGCACCTAAAATTGTTGACAAAAATAATGTAGCCCAAATTGCTACGGGTGTTGCTGATGCCGAAAGCGATTTTGATTTTCTCAATGAGATGAACTTCGTGGCCGAAGATCCCGAAGAATTGGAAGCTATGGACGGTAGAGGTATCAACGCCGATACAGAAAACCAAGAGGAAGAAAACGAATACGGCGATGGTGAAGAAGAAAATTATAGCCAAAACGATTACGGTCAAGATGATGACTACTAGGGTGTTGTTTTTTTTGGCAACCTAAAATTAGGGATTTCGCTAAAATGGATAATAAAACACTTTTGGTTATTGTAGGACCAACAGCTATAGGTAAAACTGCATGTGCTATTAAGCTAGCCAAATATTTAGATACCGAAGTTTTATCGCTCGATTCGCGTCAACTCTACAAAGAAATGTCTATTGGTACGGCCAAACCCAGTCCGGCTGAATTAGCTGCTGTGCCACATCATTTCATCAACTCACACAGCATCAATCAGCTTGTTAGTCCTGGTGATTTTGAGCATGAAGCCCTAAAACTGTTAGATACTCTTTTTCAAAAACATCAAGTGGTAGTAGCTGTTGGCGGCTCAGGCTTGTACGTTGATGCCTTGTGCAAAGGCTTGGATGAAATGCCCGATACCGATTTGGCGATACGAAACCAACTGAACGAACAGGTTGTACGCGAAGGACTTGAACCACTTCAGCAACAATTGCTGGCTTTAGACCCCGAGTGCTTTGCTAAAATTGATACAGCCAATACGCAAAGAGTAGTCAGGGCATTGGAGATGATTTTATCAACCGGTAAGAAAATCAGTGATTTGCAACAAGGGAAATTTAAAGAACGTTCTTTTCGGATATTAAAAATTGGGCTCAACACCGAACGATCACTACTTTACGAACGAATTAATAAAAGGGTTGATTTGATGATGGAAGCCGGCCTGTTGGACGAAGTACGCTCGCTGATGAGTTTGCGTCACCTGAATGCGCTAAAAACTGTAGGTTATACCGAATTGTTTGATTATTTGGATGGTAAAACTACTTTAGAGGTAGCGGTTGACAAGATAAAACAAAACACTCGTCGTTTTGCAAAACGACAACTTACCTGGTTCCGAAAAGACACCACAACTACTTGGTTTCAGCCAAATGAGGAATTGCTCATCCATAAATATTTAGATGAACAACTGTAAAGCTCCATTAGCTTTTTATACCGTTGATAAACGCAAAAGCATAATTGAGCTGTACAAGAATAATAAATGCAATACTGATATAAGGATTGAAAAAGCATAAAAGTGCGCCAATAAAATAGAGAGATTGGGCAATTATTATTCGAGTTTTGATGGGTTTACTAACTAAATCTTTCTTTTCTTCATCTATTAAACCTTTTTTGTAAGCATAGTTCCAGTGTAGGTATAGTAGGAGTCCCATTATTAATAAGTTAAACCAATATATAACCATTGGAAAGATAAAGTCGATGTAATTTCCTAAAAAAGAGGTAGAAAACGGCAGAATAATTACCGATAGTAAAAAAAGCAGGTTGATCCACGAAAGATTACGATCACTTTTAGTGATGTATTGGTATTGTACGGAATGACCAGTCCAGAAGATACCGATCGTCATAAAAGCTAAGAATGCCACAATAAACTTTGGCTTTAGCGAGGTAAATAGGTTGATAAGCTCAAAATCTGAGGCTACATTTTCTTGCAGGGGTACTCTGATGTCTAAAAACAGCAGCGTTATCGCAACTGCAAAAATACCATCGCTTAGAGCTATGCTTCGGTTATTATCACGCCCAGCTACTTGGTTGTAATGGCTTTTAATCATAATTTTGGAGTGTTTCTATAATCCAAAATTATAAAATCTAAAGATTTGAAATTAAAAAATTATAATTTCTATTCGTATCGCAAGGCCTCAACTGGGTCAAGTTTGGAAGCTTTCTGTGCCGGATAATAACCCGAAATTACACCAACTCCAATACATAAGGCTAAACCCATAAAAATATATAACCACGGAATAATAAATCCACCTCCCATCAACATAGAAATAATATTGCCCAAAGAAATACCCAAGAAAATACCGGCTACACCCCCCATAAAACAGATAACAATAGCTTCAATTAAAAATTGTTTTCGTATAATGTTTGGGTTGGCACCAATGGCCTTGCGTAAGCCGATTTCGCGAGTTCTTTCTGTTACAGAAACTAGCATAATATTCATAAGCGCAATAGCAGCACCAAGTAAGGTAATAATACCAATTGCCGCACCACCAACAACTACAACCTGTAAATTCTCGATCATGGTTTGTGCTATAGCGTCGCTTTTGTTGATTTCGAAATTGTTCTTCTCGCCAATTTTAACTTTTCTGATACTTCTAAAAGTAGCAATCGATTCGCCGATAATATTATCCATGACTACACCTTTGGGTACAATTACGGTAATGGTATAAGAAGGGTTTGCATTTGCATTGATAGTTTTGGCTTTGTATAAAGGAACAAAAACTGCCCGGTCAACATTAGAACCCATACCACTACCTTTTGATGCCAATACTCCAATAATTTGGTAACGACCATTACCCACACGAATGGTTTTGCCAATTGGGTTTTGTTGTTTGAAAAGTGTTTTGGCGGTTTCGGCACCAACAATGCAGATGTTAGGGCCTTTCTCTGCTTCGGCTTGGTTGAAATTTCTACCTTGACTAAGCTCCAAACCCAGTGCCTTTAAACCATTGTCATCAATGCCTTGAATGCTGACATTGGGATTGGTTTTTTCTTGTTCGTATTTTGCAGTAGCCCCACCCGATGCAAAAACAGAGATTGATACACTTGCCGGGGTTTGAAGCCTTCTTTTAAATTCTAAAGCCTCATAATAGCGGATAGATTTTGCAGGTTTTGGTCTTTGACCAGGCCCTCCAATTCGGATGCCGGAACCTCTATTGCGGATACTGAATGAATTAGCTCCCATGCTCGAAAATGCATCGGTCATTTTGTGCTCAATAGCGTTGATGGTGGTCAAAATGCCAATCAGTGCAGAAATACCAATTGCGATAATTAATGCAGTCAGGAAGGTGCGCAGACGATTTCCTTTTATTGATTCGATGGCCAGACGTACATTTTCGATAAAGTTCATGCGCAATTTGGGCTTGTAGTTGTCAATGGTGGGAAATAAAAAATCCCAACGTTAAGACGATGGGATATTGCGAATTGTTACACACAATCGTTGATTTTTTAAAAGCTAAACTGCAAAGCTAGTGCCGCAGCCGCAGGTGCTTTTAGCATTGGGGTTGCTAAAGGTAAAACCTCTGGCATTAAGGCCTCCGCTCCAGTCTATTTGCATGCCAAAAAGATACAGCTGGTGGGTTTTATTGATAAAAACTTTAAGACCCTCCACCTCAAATTCACTATCGCCAGCTTTCTTTTGGTCAAAATCTAATACATAATTCATGCCCGAACATCCACCACCTTCAACGCCTACTCTTAGTCCAAAATCTTCTGCTATGTTTTTTTGTGTTTTTAAACGGGTTAGCTCTTGTATAGCACTTTCGGTAAATGTAACAGGGGCTAATAAACTTTCAGTTTGGTTACTCATCTTGTATTTCAAATATTGATGAACAAATATAAAAATTAATGTACATTTTTGTCATTGCATATAGTTAATATTACCTCCACAAAACAATTTAAGCATGAATATAAACCACATATTGGAGCAGGCTGCTGCATTGGCCATTGGCGGAAGTGTAGTGGCTTTGGTTGTTCATTATCTTTTCCGTTCTGGTCAGGGTGAGCAGACCAAACCACCAACAACAGCCTCACAATCGGACACAAAGTCTACTTTAGACAACCTTCGCCTACAGGCTCATGAGCGTATGGTAATTTATGTTGATCGGATAAACCCGGCAAACTTACTACCTAGGCTTTTTCAAAATGGGCTCGAGGTAAGAGCACTACAGCTTTTAGCCACAAGTGAAATCAAAAATGAGTTTCAACACAACATCAGTCAGCAATTGTATGTAGATGCTAACACTTGGGAGGTAATCAGAAAATTAAAAGACGATACCATTGCAATGGTCAACACTGCAGCTGCACAACTACCAGATACCGCTGCGGGATTAGAGTTGAGTAAAATGGTATTGCAACAAATGAGCAAAATTGAAGACAACCCCTACGAGTTGAGCATAGGACTGATAAAAAAACAGATACATCAGTTATTTTAAAACATTGTTTTATGGCAGCTTCTAAAAAAATAACTACTTCGTCAGGTATTGAGATCAAAGAATTTTATACCAACGAATCGCTTTCGGTAGAAAACCCCGGTCAATTTCCCTTTACCCGAGGTATTAAAAAAGATATGTATCGGGGGCGTTTGTGGACTATGAGGCAATATGCTGGTTTTTCTACAGCCGAAGAATCGAACAAAAGGTATCATTATTTGCTGTCGCAGGGTACAACAGGTTTGTCGGTAGCTTTTGATTTGCCGACCCAAATTGGCTACGACTCGGATAATCCGATGGCCGACGGGGAGGTTGGAAAAGTAGGCGTAGCCATAGATACATTGGCCGATATGGAAATTTTATTTGAGGGGATATCCTTACAAAAAATTACCACTTCAATGACCATCAATGCAACAGCTGCTATACTTTTAGCTATGTACGTGGCCTTAGCCAAAAAACAAGGCGCAGATTTAAAAGAAATATCAGGTACTATACAAAACGATATCTTGAAAGAATATGTAGCCAGAGGCACCTATATCTATCCGCCAAAAGCCTCAATGCGTCTGATTACCGATGTTTTTGCCTACTGTAGCCAAGAGCTACCCAAGTGGAATACCATTTCAATTTCTGGATATCATATTAGAGAGGCGGGCTCAACAGCAGTACAAGAATTGGCTTTTACCTTGGCCAACGGAAAAGCCTATTTGCAAGCAGCTATGCAAAAAGGTTTGGATATTAATGTGTTTGGCAAGCGATTGTCTTTCTTTTTTAATGGGCACAACAATTTTTTTGAGGAGATAGCAAAATTTAGGGCGGCAAGACGAATGTGGGCAAAAATTGTTCGTGATTTGGGTGCTACTGATGAAAAAGCCATGATGTTGCGTTTTCATACCCAAACAGGCGGCTCTACTTTAACCGCACAGCAACCACTTAATAATATTATACGGGTGAGCAACCAAGCCTTGGCAGCAGTTTTGGGCGGTACGCAATCATTACATACCAACGGTTACGACGAAGCCCTTTCATTGCCAACCGAGAAAGCCGCAAAATTGGCACTTCGCACCCAGCAAATTATAGCTTATGAAAGCGGTGTAGCTGATACTGTTGATCCTTTGGCGGGCTCTTATTTTGTTGAAAACCTAACTAATGAAGTAGAAACCGCAGCTTGGGACTATCTGCATCAAATAGATGCTATGGGCGGAGCGGTGAGTGCAATAGAAAACGGTTTCATGCAACAAGAGATTGCTGCTGCCGCATACCAGTATCAGAAAGATGTAGAAAGTAAAGAACGTATTGTTGTAGGTCTGAATAAATTTGAAGAGGAAGAAGAGGATTTTAATGATATTTTGAAAATAAACGAGTCCATTCGAGAGCTTCAATCGGCTAGGCTAAAAATGGTAAAAGAAAAACGCAATCAGCTTAAGGTTGATCAAGCACTTCAGGCCTTAAAAATGGCAGCAAACAGCCAAGATAATTTAATGCCTTACATATTGCAGGCAGTAGAAGAATACGCCAGTTTGGGCGAAATAGCCAATGTGCTTCGAGAGGTGTATGGCGAGTATTAAAATTGGGCTTAAAAAGAGTTTTCCACACAAAAACTTGAGCAAGACAATAGTATTTTACTGGTATGCAGTGTCTTGTAAAATATTTCAAAAATTGTTTCAAAATGTTAATAAGTTTTTGAATATTAGTGCTCCCGAAATTGTGTAGCAAATACACATCAATTAGGATTGTAAACCAACAGATTAAGAAGAAACGAAATGGAAAAAACTTGTAATGAAGTATGGAATGAATGTTTGCAGATTATCAAAGACAATATCCCGCCTCAAAGTTTTAAGACTTGGTTTGAGCCCATATCAGCTCTTAAATTAGAAGGCAAAGTTTTAACCATACAAGTACCAAGTTTGTTCTTCTACGAGTGGTTGGAAGAACACTATGTTGGTTTACTCCGTAAAACCATCAAAAAACAATTGGGTGATGGTGGCCGATTGGAGTACAATATTGTAGTTGACAAATCATCAAAAACGGGTTCACCCTATACCACCAATATGCCCTCAAACGGCAATGGGGTAGAAGCT
The DNA here is from genome assembly GCA_039810685.1 of Pedobacter sp. Lineage (GTDB taxonomy): Bacteria > Bacteroidota > Bacteroidia > Sphingobacteriales > Sphingobacteriaceae > Pedobacter. The sequence continues at coordinate 15,558 of JBDHXL010000007.1, forward strand.
AAACAACAGTCAATGCCAGTGCCGGTTTCTATCAATAAAGATATCCGAAACCCCTTTATCATCCCCGGTTTAAAGAAACTGAATGTTGACCCGCAACTAAATGCCAATTATACCTTTGATAACTATGTTGAAGGCGATTGTAACCGACTGGCCAGGTCGGCAGGTTTTGCTGTTGCAGCCAAACCGGGGGGTACCTCTTTTAACCCTTTGATGATTTATGGTGGGGTGGGTTTAGGTAAATCGCACTTGGCACAAGCCATAGGTAACGAAATAAAACGCAATCAGCCTGATAAATTGGTGATTTATGTGGCATGTGAGAAGTTTAGCCAGCAATTTGTCGATTCGTTGAAGAACAATGCCATCAATGATTTTGTGAATTTTTATCAAGCCATGGATGTAATCATTATGGATGATGTACACAATTTTGCCGGTAAAGAAAAAATTCAGGATATTTTTTTCCATATTTTCAATCATTTGCATCAATCGGGCAAGCAAATAATCCTTACTTCTGATAAACCACCAAAAGATCTTGTCGGGCTTGAAGAGCGTATGTTGAGCCGCTTTAAATGGGGTTTATCAGCCGATTTGCAAGTGCCCGACCTGGAAACACGAATTGCAATTCTGAAAAAGAAAATGTATTCGGACGGTATTGAATTGCCGGATGAAGTTGTAGAGTATGTAGCTCATAATATTGATAACAATATTCGTGAGCTGGAAGGAGCAATGGTGTCTTTATTAGCGCAATCTACCTTGAACCGCAAGGACATTGACTTGCCTTTGGCCAAACAAATGTTGAAGAACTTTGTCAAGAATACATCAAAAGAAATCTCGATGGAGTACATTCAAAAACTTGTATGTGAATACTTTGAGGTACCAGTTGATATGGTTAAATCACAAACCCGCAAACGTGAAATTGTACAGGCTCGTCAAATTTCGATGTACTTGTCAAAGAGCCATACCAAATCTTCATTAAAAACAATTGGTGCATTTTTTGGCGGCCGCGATCACTCTACCGTCATCTATGCCTGCCAAACTGTTGAAGATTTGATAGAAACAGATAAAAAGTTCAGAGCTTATGTTCAAGATATTCAGAAAAAACTGAAAATGAGCTAATAGCCGAAAACCTTATTTAGGGCCTCGATAAAATTCGGGGCTTTTTTGTTAATTTATGTTAAAGCCAGATCACTTGCAACGTGGGCTTTTAACTTTGTTGTATGATGTCAGTAAGAACACACATGAAACAATTTAGATTACTTTGTTTAATTGGCTGCTCCCTGTTTTTTTCATTGGCAGCGTTTGCACAAAAAAAAGATGTGCAATTGCCTCCCAATTGGTTCAATCTTGACCTAAAAGAAGATGGTTATTTTGGCATAAGCACCGAAAAAGCGTATAAAGAACTGCTAAAGGATACTAAACCAAAGCAAAAAGTTATTGTGGCTGTATTGGACGGTGGCACCGATATTAACCATGAAGATTTGAAGGATGTGATTTGGAAAAACGCAAAAGAACAAGCGGGTAATAAATTGGATGACGATGGTAATGGCTATGTGGACGATTTACACGGCTGGAATTTTTTAGGCTCAGACAAAGGAGACTTGGTTTATGATAACTTAGAGTTGGTGCGTATTAAAAGAAAGCTCGAGCCTAAATATCGTTCAGTAATACGTAGCACAGTTTTAGATAGTGCAGAGAAAGTAGAATATGCACTTTATCGGAAAGTAGTGGCCGATTTTGGTAAACGCTATGACGAAGCCAGTTCGGCCTATCCATTCTATTTGGCAATAAAAAAAGTGATGGATACCGTTGCGTTTACGCATAAAAAAAGTGTACCTTCTCTAGAAGAAATAGATGCTTATAAAGCCGATGATGAAACCGAGGAAATGATAAAAAAAATCATCAGAAAAGGAGCTAAAGAAGAAGGAGGGATAGATAAATTTTATACTAGCATCAATAAAGGCTGTAAAGAGCTTGAGCAAATGCTCAAATACAACCTCAATGAAGAATATGACGAGCGTACCGAAAAAGTTGGCGATGATTATACCAACTCTGCCGAACGACACTATGGTAATAACGATGTGATAGGGCCTGATGCCGACCACGGCACCCATGTAGCGGGTATTATTGCAGCCAATCGGGATAATGATATAGGAATAAAAGGGGTAGCAAATAATGCCAGCATTATGGTACTAAGAATAGTGCCACAGGGCGATGAGCGAGACAAAGATGTGGCCAATGGTATTCGTTATGCAGTAGATAACGGGGCCAAAATTATCAACATGAGTTTTGGTAAAGGGTATAAATGGGATAAAAAAGCGGTTGATGAGGCGGTGAAATATGCCGAACAGAAAGATGTTTTACTCGTTCATGCTGCCGGCAACGATAACCAAGACAACGATAAAGTAGATAACTATCCCAACAAATATTTTGATGGACCAGAGGCAGCAGAATATGCCAAGAAGCACAAAAAAGCAGAACCTAAAATGGTGTTTCAACCCTTAAACCAGCAAAATCCTAATGCACCAATGGGCGGCACACCAAGAAAAGATGAGCTCTTCAAGAAAACACCTATTGATACGGCTAAATTTAATTTGCCACATGCCAAAAATTGGATAGAAGTAGGTGCTAGTGCATACTTAGACAATGATGAATTGAAGGCTTCATTTTCTAATTACGGAAAATACAATGTAGATGTCTTTGCGCCTGGTTTTCTAATCAAATCAACCACACCCAATAACAATTATGAAGAGTTTGACGGTACCAGCATGGCAGCACCGGTAGTTTCTGGTTTGGCTGCCCTTATTTGGTCATACTATCCCCAATTAAGTGCTAAAGAAATTAAGGATATTATCATGAAATCGGTTGTGAAGGTGAATAGGAAAGTGAAATATAAAGGAGAGAATGACGAAACTTTGCGTGTAAGTTTTTCAGAACTATCGGTAAGTGGTGGGGTAGTAAACGCCTACCAGGCTTTGAAACTGGCTGCCACTTATAAAAATTGATATAGATTTGTTACACAAATACAGCTAATATAGAGGCCGCAAAGCTTAAACCTTTGCGGCCTCTTTTAGTCAACATCAATTCATAAACTTTATAAAACCTGATGAGATATCTTTTTTCTGCCTTCTTAAGCTGTTTTTTTGTCTTTGTTTCATTGGCGCAAAAGCTCCCCGACACTCAACGAGAAAGTATTAAACCTGTTTCATTACCCAAAATAGATGGTAAAAATACAGAGTGGGGTAGTTTTTCGGCCTTCAACAAAAGGACATCCATCTTTTATACGATAGCTAACGATGCTAAGTACATCTACCTAGCACTACAAATTGAACATAATGAAACCATTACTAAAGCATTGGCAGGGGGCATAACATTGGCCATCAATACCCAAGCCAAGAAAAAAGAAGACGAGAGCATACAGATAACCTTTCCAAATATTAGCCGAGCAGCCGGCCAAAACCGCCAGCGTATGGGGCAAGGCATACGTACCGAGCAGAGTGCCGTGCAAAGAGATTCGCTACAAAAAGCACAACGTAAAACACAATTGTTGGCCGCCAAAGAAATTGGTGTTAAGGGTATAAAATCTATAACAGATAGTTTAATATCGATTTATAACGAATACGGAATTAAAGCTTCTGCAAAAATAGATGATAGCGGAAACTACTTTTATGAAATGGCACTACCACTAAGTTTGCTAGAGCTACCCGCCAACCACGCATTAGAATTGGTCTATCAAATTAAACTCAACGGTAGGACAGGTCAAGGAGGTATGAATTTTAGAGGAGGAGGCAACAATTTCGGAGCTAACAGAGGCGGAGGCTTTGGCGCAGGAGTAAATCAACAAGATTTATGGACACCCACTTTTTTCTGGGGCAAATATTTGTTGAATAAATAGAGAAATTGGGATGAAAATTAAGCAAACTTTATTTTTTAGTCTCTTGCTAGGGGTCGTGTTGGTGTTTGGTTTTTTAAGGGTATATGCACAAAACTCACCACGGGGCAGAAATGTTCCACCGCCATTGGCCACACGTGAAATAAGTGGAATTGTAAAAGATGCTGAAGATTTGGGGGTGCCCGGTGTAACCCTAAAACTTAGTTCGGCCAAAGATACTTTAGTGACAGTAACCAACTCGGACGGGGTTTTTGTTTTTAAACAAGTAAAAATGGCTACCTATACCTTAAATATTAGCATGTTGGGTTTTAAGCCACAAATTAATAAATACAAGCAAAACGATGCCGTGCCAAGGATAGTGATGGATCCGATTGTATTACAAGCGCAAACCAATACATTAAACGAAGTAGTGGTAAAAGGAGCACCTTCTATTGTGTATAAAACCGACACGGTAGAGTACAGAGCTAGCGATTATATTGTGCGAGAGAATGCTACCGTTGATGAACTCCTTAAAAAGATGGAGGGTATGGAAGTAGCCAACGACGGTACATTGACCCACAACGGTGAAAACGTGACCAAAGCCAAAATCAACGGTAAAGTATATGCTGGCGGTGATGTGGGTACGGCAATACAGAATTTGCCAGCCGAAATTGTGGATAAAATTCAGGTGGTTGATGATTATGGCGATCAGGCAGCAAGAACAGGTATAAAAGATGGCGACCCCGAAAAAATTCTCAATATAGTAACCCGTACAGACAAATCAGTTGGTAATTCGGCCAATTTAAATGCCGGAGGTGGTAGCAATCAACGGTTTGAAAGCTCTGCCTTTGGTACACGCCTAAACGGCAACCAAAATATTGCACTTAATTTGCGATTAAACAATACGGTTAATGGTGTTGCAGCAAGCGGTGGCGAAAATTTTGGGAATAGTGGTGGTGGGCGTGGTGGTAATAGAGGAGGAGGAGGCGCTACTGGAGGGAGTGGTGGCACGACTAATACAGGAGCTTCGGCTTTTTCTTATCGCGATCAATTGGGTAAAAAAGTTAAAATCAACACCAATTACCGTTATAATTTTAGCAATGTCAATTCATTGAACAGTAGCGTATCCGAATTGTACAGTACCAACGGAACTATTTTTTCATCCAACGAGGGGCAACGTAGCAACAAAAATAAGTCGCACAATTTCTCTTTTGAACTAGAGGCTGATTTGGACAGTGCTAATTTTTTGCGTATCACTCCCGAGATTTCATATTCGTCAGCTATCAATAATAGTTTGTCAACCATAGGTCAATGGGGTTCGCTAATCACTCAAAACCAACAAGGTAACACCATAGGTTCCAATATCAAACCCAGTTTTGGAGCTACGGTATTTTACCAGCATTTATTCAAGAAAGCTAGACGAAACTTTTCTTTGCAATTGAGTTTCAACTCGAACGAAACCGAAGCCGATCAAGAGCGCAACACCAAATTTTATAAAAACGACATCAATGTACTCGATTCATTAGTGCATCGTTTGGTAGAGCGCAAAAACCTTACAAAAAATTACAGGGCTAGTTTTACTTTTGTAGAGCCTTTGGGTAGTAATAGCCAGCTGGAGTTGAATAGTCAAGTAATGTACAACGGCTATGATAATAGGGCGATAACCAGTAATATAGATGCTTTTGAAAACCGTTTTGTTGTCGATTCGTTGAGCAATATTTATGATTACTCCTTTACCCAAGCACGTTTAGCACTCAATTATCGTTACGGTTTGGGCAACAGCTCAAAGCTAAGTTTTTCTTTAGGTTTAACTGCTATACCTGGTCTTTTGTCGGGCACAAAAGCTAGTTTGGGAACCAGTACCCACCGTAGTAGTTTCAATTTGGTGCCTATTGCCCGTGTACAGTATGCGTGGTCGCGTACCCACCGCTTGCAGCTCAACTACTCGGGCAGAGCAAATGAACCTACTTTTGATCAGATACAGCCTGTGCGTGATGTTTCTAACCCACAAAACACCATTGTTGGTAATCCGGATTTGAAAGTTACTTTCGCCCATTCAATCAATATGAGCTATAATAACTATCTGGCCAATGCCAAACTCAACTACTCCCTCAATACCAATGCTACTTTTACCGACAATTCGGTAGTAAGAAATGTAGTTCAGGTTTTCAATTCCAATAACCAATTAATACGTAATGAGACGCACTATTTGAACATGAACGGTGCCTATCGATTAGGAGCTAACTATTCTATCAGTAAACAATTGAACAACCGGAAATACAACTTAGCATTTAGCGGAAATGTGAGTTATACCCATGGGGTGTCAATGAGTAATAACAAAACAGGTGTAACCAATATTTGGAATTACACCGAAAGGTTTGGGCCGCGTATCAACCCCAACGATTGGCTAGAGGTAAACCCCAATATATCGTATAATGTTACCAAGTCGAGCAATACCATCAACAACAATCGGGTCAACACCCAAACTTTGGCACTCAATATTGATGGAAAGTTTTACCTGTGGAAGAGCTTGATTTTTGGTTATAGTGCTAGTAAAAATTATGTTGACGGTATCAATGCAAATATTACAAGCAATCCCTTGGTTATTAATGCGTATTTGCAAAAAGAGTTTTGGCGTCGAAGGGCCTCGGTAACTTTTCAGGCTTTCGATTTGCTAAAACAGAACAATTTTGTAAACCTGAATGTAACCGAGCAGGGCAAAACAGAGACACGCACCAATGCACTTAGCCGCTATTTTATGTTGAAAGCCAATGTGCGTTTGCAAAAATGGACAGGAGCAAAAGGCCGAAATGGCCGACCAATAATGCGTAGAGGCGACGGAAGTTTTTATTAAAAAATTAAACTTTAATGGTGTTTTGTCCAATTTAATCTACAAAACAGGTAGTTTTAGTCATTTCTAAAGCAAATATTATTTCATTTTTGGATGTTATTTGTATTTTAGGGGTTAAATTTTCATGCCGTCTTTTTTTTTTATGAAGGAGGTAGGGATTTTTAATAGCCAAACTAACGTTATTTGTTAATGACATTTTCTATCCTAAGTTACACTACTCCAAAAGAGTTTGGTGAAGCATTTACAAAATTCTCAGAAGTTGAAAATTATAAAAATGTTAGATTAATATCGGGTCTTATTTTTGTTATTGCGTTTGTTACCCGCATTTTTGCTATTTCATTGATACCAGATTATGATAATCAGGTTTTTTACAGAGAAATGTCGGTAGCTAATTGGATTGCTATTTGTGGTTATAGTACCTTTTTTGGCCTTTCTTTTTTACGTTTGCGCTCCGGTGCTAAGAAATTATTGTATAGAACTTTTGTACTGTTTTTACTGGGTGCTTCGTTAAATTTTAGTAGAGTTATCTCCTTACACAATACAAAAAATACACTACTTATATTACTTGTAGGGATTATTGTGACCGCCATCTTTTTTACATTGAGTTATCGCGAGTTGCTTTTTGTAGTGTTTTCTTTGTTTGTTGCATTCTTGTTTACCATTACTTTTGAGAAAATAACAACACAAGAAAAAGCACTCAATGTTGTAGCCGGTTTTTTAGTGTCGATGGTGCTTTTCGTGTTTTCTCGATATAGTTTCTATTTCAAATCGAGACATTTTGTTGAAGTAAAGTTGCTGAAACAAAAAAATGCAGAAATTGCAGCCCTAATTAGGCAAAACACCGATATTTTGGCTTACGTAGCTCATGATTTGAGAAGCCCTTTAGCTAATATAGAGATGCTGAATAATATTTTGCTCGAAGAGCATCCTCAGCTTGATGAGCCTAAGTTAATTGGTAGAGCTACACAATCAGCAAAAGCAATTATAGGCGATTTGTTGGAGGCACTTCAACGAAATAAGACCGAATTGAAACTTGAAAGAGTAAATCTAAACGGTTTTATGTCCAAATTGTTGGAGCAGTGGAAAAATCAGACCGAAAGAAATCTGAATTGCACTATTCCCAACGAGACTTTGACTATAGTCATCAACCCTGAAAAATTTCAGCGAGTTTTAGATAATCTTATACAAAATGCCCATAAATTTTCTAAATCTGAAAAACCAATAGATGTCTTGATAACACGTTTGGATAATAAGGTGAGTATCGCTGTTCGTGATTATGGTATAGGTATCCCACAGAAAGATTTAGATAAGGTATTTGACCAGTTCTCGCCCGCAAGTAGGGTAGGGCTAAAAGGAGAACGCTCTTTTGGAATAGGTTTGCATATTGCCAAAAAAATGATTGAACTACAGAAAGGCACCCTGAAAGTAGAGAGTGTTGAAAATGCAGGTTCGACATTTACTATAGAAATAGCTTGCGAGGTCGAACCTGCGGTTAAATTAATTAAGACTTAAAAGTTCTGAAATCTTGACCATCTTCAATGTTTAGCAGACTTTCGTAAATTAAGCGAATTACATTGTCCACGTCTTCTTTGTGTATCATTTCTACGGTAGTGTGCATATAGCGCAATGGCAATGATATCAATGCCGATGGTACGCCTCCGTTTGAGTAGGCAAAAGCATCAGTATCGGTGCCGGTAGAGCGTGATGAAGCTTGACGTTGAAATGGGATACCTGCTTTTTCAGCAGTTTTAATCAACAATTTGTTTAAGTTGGTTTGTACAGCGGGTGCGTAAGAAACCACCGGCCCCTTGCCGCATGATAAATCGCCTTGTGTATTTTTGTTGATCATGGGGGTGGTGGTATCGTGGGTTACATCGGTAACGATAGCAACATTTGGTTTAATACGGTCGGCAATCATTTCAGCTCCACGTAAGCCAATTTCTTCTTGTACCGAATTGACAATATAAAGAGCAAAAGGAAGTTTCTTTTTGTTCTCTTTTAGCAAACGGGCTACTTCGGCAATCATAAAACCACCAGCTCTATTGTCTAGGGCTCTGCCAACGTAATAACGGTCGTTTAGCAACATAAATTCGTCCTCGTAGGTAATCACACAGCCTACATGTACTCCTAGGGCTTCCACCTCTTCTTTGCTGGTACAGCCACAATCTAAGAAAATGTTTTTTAGTTCGGGTGCTTGCTCTTTCTCGCCGTGGCGGGTGTGTATAGCCGGCCAACCAAAAACAGCTTTCACAAAGCCCTTGTCGGTGTGGATATTTACCCTTTTAGAAGGGGCTATTTGATGGTCAGATCCACCATTGCGGATGACATAGATTAACCCATCGTTGGTGATGTAGTTGACATACCACGAAATTTCATCGGCATGTGCCTCAATTACTACTTTGTATTCTGCTTTTGGATTGATAACGCCAACAGCAGTACCGTAGTTGTCCACAAATTGCTCGTCGATATAGGGTTTGATATAGTCTAGCCATAAACGTTGCCCTTGCCACTCGTAGCCGGTAGGTGCGGCGTTGTTGATGTATTTTTCAAAAAAATCCAGTGATTTTTTGGTAACCACCGGAACGTGTTTTTTGTTTTCTTCTTTTTTCTTAGTCATAATGTTGTTGTTAAAACGCTAAATTAATGAATTATGTGCTTTCTTGAAGGTGATAATTCTTTTTATGACCCCAAATTTATTATGTTTGTTATCAGGCTAAACTTAAAACTTTATACTATGAACTTGACTAAATTGTTTTTACCGCTAATTGTTATTGGTTTGTTGGTTATTGTAGCACTTATGTGGGGATTACCCAAGTACAATGTTTGGCAGCAAGAAATGGCCGGCAAAGCCGAGATGGCAAAGGCAGAGCAAAACCGACGCATTTTGGTAGAGGAGGCTAAAGCCCGATTAGAGGCCGAGCGATTAAATGCACAAGCCGAGATTGAAAGAGCTAAAGGTATGGCCGAGGCTATGAAAGTAGAGAACGGTACCTTGTCGCCCACCTATAACCAATATTTGTTTATCAGAACTTTAGAAAAATTGGCTGATAAAGGGAGCTTACCACAAATTATTTATGTACCATCAGAAGGGCTTACCCCGGTAATGGATGTGCATAAGACTTTACCTAAAAACTAAAAAAAGAGCCGGACAGTTTAGTTTGTTCGGCTCTTTTCACTATTTGCTTAATTGTTTATTGGCGTTCATCATCGTTTAGACGTCTCACAGCAATAATTTCAAATTCTTTTATACCGTCCGGCATTTCCCAATTAATCTTGTCGCCGGTTTGGTAGCCCCAAAGAGCAATACTTATTGGAGCAAAGATAGATACCTTTTGCAGTTTGAAATTAGCATTTTTGGGAAGTACCAATTTAAACACAAACTCTTGTCCGTTGGCGGTGCTTTTTATCTTGGCTTCCGAGTAGAGCGATACTACATCGTTGGGTAGTTCGTCATCAGCATATATTTTAGCATTTTTTATTTCTTCTTTAAGCTTTGATTTGTTGTAGTCGCTCATGTCGGCTTTTTCCAAATGCTCGTTTAAAAATTTAAGATCACTTTTTGATAATGAAATTGATTTTGTTCCCATCTTTTATGTAGTTAATGTGAATAAATTGCGTATATAAAATAAGATTGCGAAAAGGCTTATCCCCGATTCGCTAAAGATTGGTTTTGAAATCGGGGTTTAGGACAGAAAAATATTTGGAGAAATAAAGTGTCTGCCGTTATTAGAAACCATCGGGTATTTTGCAAATATTTTTTGCATAAACAACTCTGACCATCCTTTTTGAGGAAAGTAAAGTGAATAGCTATTTGTTTTTGCGATGGACATTTAACAAAGATGCCATGCAAAATTGAAAAAAGCAAGAAAAACGCTGACTAAATCTTTTTGTTGCTGCTCGAAAAACTTTGTGTGCCAGTGCAGATGTCCCAAAATAGTAAAAAATCTGCTGCTAGGCTGTAGATAGGTTGTTTAAAAGTTGCAGGCTTATTTTTCTCAAAAAACAAATGGCCTATCCAGGCAAAACCGTAACCAACAAATGGTAGCACCAACAACAAACGCCATTGATGAAAAAGCAAAGCCCCAACTAGCATTAATACCACCAATGCGGTACCCACAAAATGCAACACCCGGCAGGTGGTATTTTGGTGCTCGCTAAGATAATAGGGGTAAAACTCCTTTAAAGTTTTGAATTTTTTCATGTTACAATTAGAGTATTTGGTGCTCTATCAAAAAATCTTGAAGTTGAGCTGCCGGTCTGTCCATCAATAGCGTATTGATACCCAAGGTTTGTGCGCCGACAAGGTGTTGTGGGCTATCATCTATAAACAAAGTTTCTTCTGGTTTTAGCTGATGGTTGTCAAGCACAAGTTTAAAAATCTCGGGATGAGGTTTACGCATGCCACATAAATGAGAAAAATAGGCTTTTTCGAAATGATTATCGTAGTTATCTATTCCAAACTCTTTTTTAATGTAGGCACTAAAACAATCGTAGTGTATTTGGTTGGTATTGCTCAATAAAAAAGTGCGGTATCGTTGTTTAACGTTTAACAAAATTTGGTGATTGTTGGGTGCAACTCCGATTAAAAGGCTGTTCCATGCCTGGTCTATTTGGGTGTCTGTAAGGTCAAAATTATGGGCTTGTTGGCGTATGCCGTCTCTAAATTGTGCTGATGTGCTTTTTCCAGTCTCAAAATCATCAAAAAGAGAATGGTGTCCTTTGTGGGCAAAAAAATCGTTTACATTTTTGATACCCAATTCTTTAAAAGCCTGTTGGGTAAGCTTAAAGTTGATAGTGAAGATAACATTACCGTAATCGAAAATAATATTTTTGATGTTTTTCATTAAAAGTGTTTCCAAAATTCGATGCAAATATGTAACATTGCACTCGCAAAACCAAAATAGGTTTTCGGGGCCATTAGCTCAGTTGGTTAGAGTAGAAGACTCATAATCTTTTGGTCGATGGTTCGAGCCCATCATGGCCCACAAAGCTCCTCATTTTTGTGAGGAGCTTTTTTTTGTGTTATTACCTTAAATAAGATTGGTTATGGGGTTAGCAAATCCAATACTTGTTTGCTCGAATTTTTGGTGTCCACTTTGTTGATAATGTGCGAGATTATTCCATTTTCATCTATAACAAAGGTGGTTCTAACGGTACCCATATAGGTTTTGCCGTATAGATTCTTCTCAGCCCATACCCCGTAGGCACTAACTGTTTTTTGTTCGGTATCACTTAACAAGGTAAAAGGCAAATCGTATTTTGAAACAAATTTCTGATGTGATTTTTGGTCGTCAACACTCACACCCAGCACCTCAAACCCCATTTTAAGCAATTGTTGGTAATTGTCTCTAAAATCGCAGGCTTCGGCAGTGCAGCCCGGAGTGTCATCTTTAGGATAAAAATATAAAATAAGTTTTTTGCCTTTGTATTGCTCTAAGCTGATGGGTTTGCCGTGTTGGTCTGTACCATATATTTGAGGGGCTTGGTCGCCTATTTTTAGTGATATTGCCATTGTTTTTTCTTTTTCTACTAAGTTAGGGGTAAAAGTAGAGATATAAAAAATTGATGTTATTTACAGTCCTAAAGTTTGTTGCTCTAAATTTAATTTGTTTTAAGTTATTCGATTAAAAAGCATATTTTAGGGCGTTTAAAAATAGATTCTCAAATTCTCCATTTGTCTTGTAAATTATCATTTATTGAAAATGCTTAAACCAAAAATTCTTTGTTTCATTCTGGTATCTTCTTTAGCTAATTACGCCCAAAAATCAGTTACCCCGTCTTTAACTAAACCTAAAATTATGATAGGTATAGTGGTTGATCAGATGCGATGGGACTTCTTGTATCGCTACCAAGATCGTTATACCAATGATGGTTTTAAACGATTGCAACGTGAAGGTTTTTCGGTAGAAAATACCTACATCAACCACACTCCGTCCAAAACGGCAGTTGGCCATGCTACTATATTTACTGGTTCTGTACCGGCACTACACGGTATTACGGGCAATTCATTTAAAGAACGCTTAAGCGGAAAATCTGTTTACTGTGTGGAAGATAGTACCGTAACAGCAGTAGGTATTACTGATAGTAAGTCGGAGAGAATGTCGCCCCGAAATTTGTTGGTAAACACCATCACCGACGAGTTAAGGTTGGCTACCAATTTTAGAGCCAAAACCGTAGGAGTCTCCTTTAAAGATCGGGCAGCTATTTTGCCGGCTGGTCATGCTGCGGTAGGGGCCTTTTGGTTCGATGATAAATCGGCAAAATTTATTACTAGCTCTTATTATATGAAAGAGCTTCCTCAATGGTTAGTGCAATTCAACGAGAGAAATGAACCTGCAAAATGGATGGCTCAACAATGGAATACTTTGTTTCCGATAGCTACCTATCAGCAGAGTAGTAGAGACGAGGCCCAGTGGGAAGGAAAATATAAAGGGTATAAAACTACCAGTTTCCCTTATGATTTAGCGGCAATTTATAAAAATTCAAAATCAGCTATTCGGGTCACTCCATTTGGCAATGATTTGACTTTAGACTTGGCAAAAGCTGCAATTGAGGGCTATCAATTGGGTGCTGGAAAAGAAACTGATTTTCTGACTATCAACCTCACATCTCCAGATGCTATAGGTCATCAGTTTGGGCCTAACTCAATCGAAATTGAGGATGTTTACCTACGTTTAGACAGAAGCTTGGCCAAGTTTTTTAATTACCTCGACACTCGTTTTGGTAAAAACGCTTATACACTGTTCCTCACTGCTGATCATGGAGCTGCCCACTCGCTCGATTTCTTAGAAGAAAACAAACTGCCCAATGGCAATGTTGTTTTTGCTCCTATTATCAAAAAACTTAATACCTATCTCGAGCAAAAGTTTGGAGTGATGTCATTGGTAATTGGGTCAGCAAATTACAGTCTATACCTTGATCAGGCTAAGTTAGAAAGTCTTGATGCCGAAAAGGTGAAAAGGGCAGCTATTGGGTTCTTAGAACAACAAGAAGAGATACAGTTTGCGGTTGATGCCGATAACGTAGGAGCAAGTGCTGTACCCGAACCTATAAAAACTATGATAGCCAATGGAGACAACCGTAAACGTACTGGAAATATATTTTTGGTAATGAAAGCAGGTTCTTTTGAAGCCAGCAAAAGGGAGGGTGCAACACACGGTACTTGGAATCCTTACGACACACATATTCCTTTGGTATTCATGGGCTGGGGTATAAAACCGGGTACAACCAATCGTATCTACCATCAGCAAGATATTGCAATTACACTTGCTAATTTATTGAAAATTCAAGCACCAAACGGTAGTGTCGGAAAGCCGATTGTAGAACTGTTAAAGCCGTAATATTTTTTGTAAAGTCTATTTGATTTCACAACTATATAAGCTATATGGAGATGAAAAGTACAATTAGCTAAACTAATGGTTTATAATTGTTAAACTTATTAATTTAATTGCTTTAGACTTCAATTAAATTAATTATTCTTTTAGAAGTTTCTCACTGAATAATTTATCACCATAATTATTTAACAAAACCATTTGGTACACCCCTTTGGGCAAGGTGCTGATGTTTATGTTTTTGCCTTTCTCAAGTTCTACTGACTGTACACTACCTTCCAGTAAAATACTACCGGTGGTATTGTAAATCCTCCAATATTTTGCTCTTTCGGTATATATATTTGTGAACTTTATATTTAAATTTTCTTTACATGGATTTGGCCAAAGTTCTATTTTTACTTGGCTTTCTACATTATAGAACACATCAGAATTTGCTAGGAGTTCTTCTTTTCCATCTTTATCAAGACTATACAAACTATAGTGATTTAAACCAGATACGGGGTTTCTATCAAAAAAAGAATAGGTGTTATTGGTTCCTTTTGCCAAATTAGAATACAGCAGCTGACTAGCTCCTGAAGATGAGCTTCTTTTTAAGAGGTATGAATCAATATTGTTTTCTTCTCCAATTTTCCAGGTATTTAAAACACCAAGGTCTTTTTTTTGCGAACTGAAACTAATCAGTTTAGCCGATAGTACACTTGGGGGGTCGAAGATAATGCTTAAACGCTCAGTACCTAAACTTGCAGCATCAGCTTTGTTAATGTTAAAACTATAGGTTCCTCCATTTGCAATAGCTGTTGTCTTATTAAGATATTTATCCATCAAGAGTAGGGTGTAGCCAGCAGGAAGATTTTGTGTTTCTATTTTTAAGATGTAAGTATCGTTGAGGTTTTTGGTGTCTAAATTTAGTTTGGTAATGGTTGTGGTAGATATAGGAGGCATATAGTTGATGGCCAATTTTTTATTATCGCTGGATAGGGTTGAGAAAAAAACACGTTGCTCATTGGCATCGGTAAGATGCATTGCATCTTCATTGGCTAGGTAAGCTGAAGATTTGCCTTCTTGAAATACAATTACACCTTCTTCATAAAACTTATTTGAAATTTTTCCTAAAGTTAATCTTACTATTGTAGGAGGAATTCCCAAAGTTGATGCCGATAGATTTTGGTTCTGACTATTAAGTGTTAGAGAATTGCTCTCGGCAATATGCATCAAGGCTGAAGGTTGTTGGTTTGTGGCTTTATCACTTTCTTTAAATGTAAGTGTTCCTACGCCGTTTGCTTCTACAAAAAAACCTTGGCCGGAAGCTAAATACCGAGAACCACCATTTGTTGAAGTTTGTGATTGCCTGTCATAAGTAGAATACACCCTAAGTTCGGGATTCCAGACACGTATGAATTCGTTTTTTAAGTTGGCAGAACTTACATCTACATGATTCCAGTCGATTGTTGCAGCATAGGGATTACCCACTAAGTTGCCTCCGCTTTGTAGAGTTACGACAACATCGTGTTGATTGGGAGTACCCGAAAAAATGATGGGACCGCTTTCTGGGGCAATAAAAGGGGGAAGGGTCTTTGCAGATATATTATCACGATTTCCTCGGTAAAAAAAGTGAACGGCTTTGCCAATACTTAACAAAGTATTCATCTGAGTAATCGATTTAAAACCATTGTCATAGATGAAAGCACTGGCTTTGTTTTGGGGGGTATTATCGAAACCGTTGGCTGTTCCACCATTTCCACTTACTATAACAGAGTTTTTCAGTTGAGCTAGATTGTACTTCCGATCACTCGGATTTACGTTGTCGTAAACAGGAGAAGAGTACATTCTGAAAGTCCGATAGTCTAAATCTCCACCATTAATAAATCTTTCTACTTTAGCAGAACCAGTAATATGTGCATTTACCTGTAATTCTGTTATTTGTGCTGTTTCACTTGCGTTAGATTTTAAGGTGAGTAAATTGTTTCCGGTGTTTAGGGTTGTTGTAGCACCTACTCGTAAATATCCAGAGGGCAGGACTGCAAAACTCCCTGAAACTAAATTTTTGGTGTCTCCACCAGAGAATTCAACATCCCAAAAATCAATTCCCCCATTCAGTGTTGCTGAAATATTTTGACTGCTGCTACCGTTAAATTTTATGGTGCTGTTTCCATTTCCTTTAGTAAAACTTCCTCCACTAATGTTTAAATTTCCTGCAATATTTAGGTTCAGCGTTCCACTTGTTTTGTTCACAACAACTTTTGAGGTACCTTCTTGTTCGTAATTATTGATGTGAATTGTCCCGCCTGATGTTGCAAGATTTAAAAGACCAGTACCGGTAGAAAGCACACGTAATGTAGATGCACTAAAGCCATTTAATAAACTAGGTCCGTTATTTATTAAAGATTGATTCGGGTTATTCCAAATGAAGGTTTTGAAATTTTGATTACTTCCTAAAACGTCACCAATGAAATTGGTATAACCAATAATTTCACAAGAAGAGCCTAGCTCCCAAACAGCAGTTGGTATAGTGCCGGAGCTATTTGTATAGTTGTGCTGATATTTTCCTCCTGAGAGTACTTGTATTGTACCACCATTTTGTAACGAAATTGAACTTCCTGAGTTTTTGAGATTACCTGCAATACTCAGAGCTACTCCTGATGCATCAAGTGTTAACGTGTTTCCTGTATTCAACTCCAATAATCCGTCATTTTCAATATGTAAACGATTTGCTGTAATTGGAGTGTTTAATGATACGGTTGTTCCGGCAGAAATGGATATTTTTAGGGTTGCAGCACTAGGTAAGGGGTCAAATACGTCTGCATTGATCCAGGTAATTTCATCTGCTGATTTTTCCCATCTTGTACTTATGTTCCAGTCTCCGTTGTTCTTAGACCTGAAATACCTGTGAGTATTGTCAATATTTATGGATTTGGAGAATAAACCATTATCATTGCCATAGACTGCAATAAACTTATCGCTGTTAATGGCTACACCATTGGAATAGTCGTTAACTTCTTCATCCGAGAAGCCTGCTGAACCAACATTTACCCAGTTAGAGCTATTGTATTTTATGAGGCTAATTTTGTTTGAATTACCAGCATCTTTAAAACCGACATAAATTTCGTTGTCATGAGCTAAAATTGTTCTGGGGTAGGCAGCTGCTGATGTGAAGCCAGCTGAGCCAATTGTTGTCCAAGCTCCAGAATTGTATTTTTTGACGGTCATTTTCCCTCCTCTAAACAAATAGCTATCACTATAGGCAATATATATGTTGTTATTACTATCACTAGTAATTACCGGAAAGTTTATAGCTCCATCAGAAGGAGATCCTGCAAGTGCTACCCAGCTGGTACCGTTATAATAATAGACTTTTGCTTTATTTGAGTAAAGTGTAGCATCTCTATATATTACGTAGGGTGTTGTACCAGCAAAGGTGATGGTAGGCATAAAAATATTGTTTGTACTACTCACCTCTGAGGCTACATTTACCCAATTACCCCCCTCAAACTTGCGTACCCTTGCTCTGGTGTCATTGTAGCATACGTAAGGAACTAGTCCATCAAAAGCAATAGAACAATATGTTGCGTTATTTGCGGATACTACTCCAGAACCCGAAAGAGAAACCCACGAAGTTCCATCAAATTTCATTGCAAATGCTTTTTTTGTACCACTACTTTGGGTAAAAACTACATAAGGAGTATTGCCACTATCAAAGGCTATTTGACATGAATTGATTGTTGCGGCAGAAAATCCAGATGTACCCACCAATTCCCATCTATTAGTTAAACTATTGTACATTCTAACACTTATTTTGCCCGATTTTGTTTCGTCTCCATAAGCCATATATGGTATCCCCGTTTTGCTAATTGCAACATAGGTGTAATTGGTTTCAGAATTTGAGAGAACATTTTTTACTTCAGTCCATGCACCATCTACGTATTGGTATAAGGTGGCTTGATTTGATTTTCCAGCATCTATACAAGCAAGGTAAGTAATGCCGTTTGTGGAATCATAGGCAATACTTACTTGGCTTGCGGCGCCTATACTAAAACCTGCTGCACCTAAATTGCTCCAAGCTGTGCCGTTGTGTGATTTAACACTTGCTTTACTGCTTAGTCCACCATCTGCAAATGCTGCTAATGTTTTGTTGCTGCTATCAAAAGATAGGCTTGACCATTGAATAGCACCGGATGAGAAATAATTTGAATTCAAAAATCCCCAAAGCCCACTCTTAAATCTAGCCACTACAGCTTTATTGTTGTCACTCGCTGAAGCAAAAAGCACATGTGGTTCTCCGTTAGCATTAAATTTTAAATTGAGGTGATAGGTACTGTTTGATGTAAAGTAATCACCGCCTATTGTTTGCCAAGTAGAACCATTGTATTTTTTTAAAATTCCCCGAAAGGCATTATTTGGAGAGCTCGAATCGGAGTAAGCAATATAAGGTTCGTTGTTATAAACCGCAATTGAGGTATATCCTACAGCAGAAGGAGAAACTGCTCCAAGATCTGTCCAGCTTGTGCCGTCAAACGTCATAGAATGAGCTTTGTTTTCATCGTTTGTCGCTATAAATACAAGATATAAAATGTTATTCGTTCCAAAACTAATTTTTGGCCATTCAATACCTGTACTGCTACCCAATGTTTCCCAAGTGCTACCGTTATATTTCATTGCGGTTGAACTACCTCCATTCGGGTCTTTAAAAACTACATAGGGAACACCTAAATGATTCATTGCTAAGTTAATTTGACTAGCAACACTGGTGCTGAAGCCGGCTGATCCTACCAACTGCCAACCTTCTGCAGTAAATTTTTTAACTGTTAGTTTGCCACCTTGACTACCATCGCTATAAGCGACATAGGGTACACCATTAAAAACTGTTAGGCTGGTGTATTGATCTGCCGAATTGCTAGAAGATAGCGAACTGTTAGTTTCTCCAAAGTCTTGCCAATTACTTTGAGCATGGATAGCTGTACTCAAAATGTTTGTAAAAAATAACAGGCTTAAATAACACCAAAATATTTTTGAATTTTCAATAATCATTTTTTTGTGTTTTAGTGTTAAATGTTGAAAAATATTAAACTTAATATTTTATTTGTGTAAAATATTCTACAAAATTAATTTGTTTAATGAATTTTAAAAGATGTGCACAAAAATATAATGTTGAAAACTCTCAACAAATGTTGATAACTATTAGTGTTTGTTGATAAAGTTCTCGATTGTCCTTACAGTCTAGGATTGATCTAAATGTATTATGGTATAGATGTAATTGGTTTCTATTTATTGGAGAGTTAATTGGATAAAATAAATTACAAAAGCCCAATCGCAATTAAACAATTGGGCTTTGAGAAAACAAAATTGTAAAGAAATAAAGCTTTATTTTGTCGCTACCGTAAGCTCTTTGGGACGGCTCATGGTTTCGCTGTAAACGTTGCCAAAACGATCGGTTACTTTAATAAGTATTGATGAGGTAGCACTATTGGCCTTAGCTTTAAACATGTTTGTGCTGTTTCTACTACAAAAATCTTCGGTAGGTACTTTCCCTTCGTTTACACGGAAAGCCTCGTAAGAAATGATGTGTAAAGGGTCTAAAGTACTTACTCTACTTACACTAAGTGGATTGGTGCCATTTTCAAACATTTCAACCTTCCAAGCTTTGTCATAACCCCACACGTTTACCAAAATTTCATTGTTGTTGTTGGCTGTGCCGTAGCTGCCTTTGTAGGGGTCAAAAGCTGCTTCAGTTGCGTTAGGAGCATATTTTCCGGCAGTTATAAGACATTTGTTCAAATCGTAGGCTCTAAACTGATAATCTTCCTCAAAACCAACCGATTTGTAGCGCCAAGTATAGTCTCTGTTATCAAATTTCCAGATTACATAGCCGCCAGGGGCACCATCTTTGCAAGTGTTGTTGCCCGAGTAGCCGTTTTTGCCTGTCCACCACCAAGTGGCGCAAATTGCACCCGAGTTATGTTCCATTATTTTAGTGTTGTGCTCGTGTCCATAGCAAATATGGGTATGTGCGGTTAAAATGTTCACGTCGTTAAACTCGGATAGAGCGTTCAGTAATTCGGTGCCATTGCTCATGTTTAGTGTGGCAGTGTTGCTGGTGCTAGGCTGCTTATACAAGTGTGCATGCATAGCCAGTATAATAGGGGTTGATTTATCACTGATCATGGCCAAATCTTTTTTCAACCACTCCATCTGCTCGGCAATCACTTTAGTGTTGTATTCTCTTTGGCCTACGGTGCCTTGTGTGGCTCCGGTGTTGATGTATTGTATATTATCTAAAACAATGTAGTGAACCTTGCCTAGATTAAACGAGTAATAAGTAGGACCTAAAGAAGCTCTGAATGCGCTTTCGGCACTCCAGTCATTGGCCACATAAGGATCATTGTCGTGGTTGCCCATAGTGTGAAACAATGGTATGCCAATATTATTGACCAAGTTGAGGTATTGCGGAAAACTATAGTTGTTGTCGTACCAATAAGCGTCCCAAGTCATATCGCCCAGCGTAAGCCCGTAAACTTTATAACCTTCGTTTTTGTATTTGGTGATGGTTTTAGGAGCATCTGTCAAAAAGCCTTTTTGAAACTGAGAAACATCGTTGTTCCGGTTGGCCAAATGCATGTCGCCTAGAGCTAAAACTACGTGTTTGTCGTTGTTTACAGCTTGTAATTCAAAGTCTATCACTTCAACTATTGCCGCATTGCCGCTGTGTTTTTTGTAAAAGAGCGGCAGTGGCCCACTTTGTTCTACCTCGTATCCGCCCGGAATAGAAACAAAAACAAAATTCTTTTTCTTTTGTGAAGGTAAGTAATAAGCACCGTTGCTATCGGTTTTAACCACTTCAACCCCGTCAGACACCACCACATTGGCCAAACCAACACCTCCGGCATGCACTACTCCTTTTATGGTCATATTGGCTTTGTCGGGCAGATTGGCAAAAGGTGTTTCAACTTGCGTTGCACCAAGGTAAATGCTGTTATTGTTGCGGCTCACGGATACACGGTAATTGCCGGCGATAAAATTATCGGGAACAGAGAAGGTGCACGAGTTATTGGTGATAGATTTTACAATGGCGGTAAAGCTTTTGCTGGGGTCGGTTTGCGAGCTAAAAATCAATTGATCGCCAACAGCAAAACCTTGGCCACTAAAAGAAAAATCGGTTTTTACAACAAAAGTAACCTTTGCAGGGAGTGTAAAACCTGTTATTTTAAATGCAGGTGTGCCGGGTTGCGGAGTTGCCTTTGGGGTGCTGCTTTTTTTACAGCCAATTAGCCCTAAGCTAGCGCCAACTACTGTTGCCCCTACTAAAAATTGCCTCCGATTTAGGGTGCTTTTGTATTGTTGTGATTGCTTATCTTTCATGTGGTTTATTCTGGTGAATTCTTTTGAACAAAACAAATATAAAAAAACAATATTAAAGCTGATAGTAATAAAGTTAATTTAACAATAAATTAATCTAGTGTCACCATATTTGCATCAAATAACTGAAAATATGTGGTGATTGAATTAAATTGAGATTTTATTTGAAATTTGTTTTTGTTTTAAAATATTATTATTAGTTTCGTGTAATGTGTTGTGATATGTTTCTTATTGTAAGGATGCATACCTTTATTAGATAACTTAAAACCAAATGTAAATTATGAAAAAAGCAATTACTTTGTTATTAAGCTTGGCTTGTGGGCTTGCTGCCCAAGCCCAAATTATCATTACCGGGGTGATGTATGACCCAAAAGGTAGTGATGCCCCTGCAGTGGGAACGTCCAATAATGGTTATAACTATAAAGGGGGCTATGAGTACATACAGTTTATGGCAACAGAAGATATCGATTTTTCGGTAACTAACTATTCGGTGGTAATCTGTAAAAACACGACTGCTTTTGGTGCGCCCGATCCCAACATAGCTTGGGCAGCAGGAGGCGATAGAACCTATAAGTTTAATCTTACTTCTGGTACAGCTACCAAAGGTACTTTTTTTTATGTCGGAGGACCCGAAAAACGTATTGCAGGTTATTTGACTCTCTCAAATGTCTATACACCTACTTTAGACATGAGTAGTTTAAACTGGATTAGAACAATACCTTATAGTGATGGATCATCGAATACAATAGTTTTTGATGGTTTTGGTTATTCAACCGACGGCTTAATGCCAAATGGTAGTGCTAACCCCTTGGGTATTGGTGTTTTTGCCGGAACTAATGTGGTTGGTACTTCACAACCTATTGATGCGATATTTATTGCGACGGCTAATCCAATTAACGCAACCTCAACAACCTATGCAGGTGGCGCCTACAAAATGCCCGATAATGATCATTATGAAAGTGCAAATTATTTTGGGAGTAGTGCTACCAATAAATTTGCATTTCTGTATCAGAGTGCAACAGGTGTTGGCTTGACAGTAGATAGAGGGAATTTCCTAAAACTTGGTGGTTTATACAATGATATTAACAACACTTGGACAACAGCAAGGTCTATGACCTATGTTACTCTAGTACCTACTAGTGATGCTGCTGGTGCTGCTTTTGCTACACTAGATATGATTGAGGGAAGTGGTGCAACCAATTTAGTATCGATATTGCCGGTTAGTTTAAGCAGTTTTAGTGCAAAAAAGCAGAATTCATCTGTAAACCTTCAATGGACCACAGCCTCAGAAAAAAACAATAGTCACTTCAATGTGTTGCGTTCGGCAAATGGCTCGCAGTTCCAAACCTTATCAAAGGTAGTGGGCAATGGTAACACGAATACTACAACAAATTATTATTATACAGATAAGCAGCCATTAGCTGGCGATAATTTTTATCAGCTAGAGCAGGTGGACTTTAACGGACAAACCTCACTAAGTCCAATTGTTTCGGTTAAAAATAATATTTTGGAAAACAATGTTAGTGTTTCGGCTCGCGAAAAAGTTTTGGTAACTATAAACGCTCTTGTTGCTGGTAAAGCACAACTACAAATATTTGATTTGCAAGGCCGTTTGAGATATAAAGTACAAAGCCTTTTGCAGCAGGGTAAAAATGAGGTAGATATGGGAGGTACACTCCAGAAAGGGGTATATTTACTTTCTGTACAGCAAGGGAACGAACAAATCAGTTTAAAATTTATTAAAGATTAAAAAATGAGATTAAAATTTGGAGTTTTGATAGCGTCGGCCATGTTGGCCTTTCAAGCTAAATCACAAATTATTATTACCGGGGTAATGGTAGATCCCTCTGGTGCCGATGCGGGTTACGAGTACGTGCAATTGATGGCTACTAAGGATATTGATTTTAGTCAGACCCCATTTGCAATGGTTAGGTGTATGAACACCACTTCTTTTGGCCCCATAGGTGCCGAGGGATGGGCAACCGGAGGCGAAAGAACCTTTAAATTTAATTTGACCAAGGGTAAAGTTAGCAAAGGAGCTTTCTTTTATGTAGGCGGCGAGAAAAAACGTATTGCAGGCTATTGGCAAGGCATACAAAGTAGCGACATTAGCGAGAAAGCAGAACTTGTTGAGAACCGTGCCAATTGGATCAGAACCCTGAAATATAAAGGTGAGCCTGATGGTATTGTGGTAGGTGATGGTTTTGGCGAAAAAACCAATGGTTTAATACCAAACGGTAAGTCTCATCCGGTAGGGATTGCTGTGTTTGCCGGAACAGATGTAAACGCCAACACCGTACCCGTTGATGTGATTTTTATTGCCACAGCAAATCCAATCTCCAACACAGCTCGTATTGCTAGTTATAATCCGGCTCAAGGTGTGGGTTATTTGGTGCCTGACAATGATATGTATAGCACCAAAAAAAGTAAATTTTTTGCCGATGCAACCAATACCTCCGCTTTCCTATACCCCAATGCAACGGGTGTAGGGCTAGCACTCGACCTGGGAGCTTTCTTAATGTTAGGTGGGGTTTATAATGTTGCCAAGCAAAAATGGGATAAGCCCCGAAGCACCAATTATGTGCAGTTGTGCAATGATAAAGTGGCCGATGTGTCAAGTATCACAAAGTTAAAACTGGCAGATATTGAAAAGGCTGCCGGAGTAACGGTACTCAAATAATGTTTTTCAATTAAGCTAAAGGGTACAATCCTGTTGTGACGGTGGATGCCGACAATTGATTGCTGCCCTTTAACTTATCTCTATAGGTTATATTTTGGTTAGAACTTTCAGAAGGTGTTTTGGGGGAAATTGTTTTCCCTCAGCCTTCCGAGAGAGCAAAAGACAGGTAGAACCGAGGACAAAAAAAAAGCGTAATAATTTTTAGGTTATTACGCTTTTTTTGTGGACCCGAAGGGCTTCGAACCCTTGTCCAGTTGTGTGATAAATTAGGCTTTCTACACGTTTAGCTTCCCTTTATTTTTCGAGAGTGGGAAGGTGGGTCGCTTACCTATACCGTACTCCTTAATTGCTGTTTCTCATTGTAGCTTAGCAATATCACTACAACCAGTCCTGCATTCGATGCCTCTGATGTCAAACCGCTGGACTTGAGCTTGACGAGACAAAAGCTTGCGTAATTCTAAATTAGGCAGCTAAGGCGTAGTTATTTTCGCCAGTTATTGTTTTGAACGTTACCTTTTAAGTGCTTTACGTACAAGGCACTACATGCTTACCTATTCAGCGTCACCCTGTCAAATCCAAGAACGGGCCCATTGTTTTGAGGAGGTAAATGTAAGTCTTACCCCCTCTATTTTGCTTGCAAAAGTACAAATAATGTGCCAGATGCTACAAGGCAGATGGCTTAATTTTAACTACGACCCGGATATTCCTTTAAAGCAATAGACAGACAGTCCATAGCCGCATTTAAGTCATCAACATTAAGTACATAAGCCATTCTTACTTCGTTTTTGCCGGCACCTGGACTAGAGTAAAAGCCTGTAGCTGGGGCAAACATTACTGTAGCTCCTTGATGTTCAAACTTTTCGAGCATCCATTGGCAAAATTTGTCGGCATCGTCAATAGGCAATTTGGCCACTACATAAAACGCACCGCCCGGATTGGGGCAATACACACCATCTATTTGGTTTAGTCTGCTCACCAAGGTGTCTCTGCGTAAAGTGTATTCTTTATTCACCGCTTCAAAATAACTGTCGGGAGTATCTACAGCTGCTGTCCCCGCAATTTGTTCAACCAATCCCGGGCTCAACCTGGCTTGTGCAAATTTTAGTCCGGCAGCAATAACTGACTTGTTTTTAGTGATTAAACAACCCAAACGTGCTCCGCAGGCACTGTATCTTTTTGATACGGTGTCCATCACTACCACATGCTCATCCAAACCGTCAAGGTGCATGGGCGAAATAAAGGTTTTGCCGTCATAGCAAAATTCTCTGTATGCCTCGTCCGAGAAAAGGAATAAATCGTGTTTCAAGCAAAGTGCTTTAAGGTCTTCGAGTTCTTTTTTCGAGTAAAGGTAGCCCGTAGGGTTGTTGGGGTTGCAAATGATGATTGCTTTGGTTTTTGCTGTTATTAGTTTCTCAAATTCCGAAATAGGAGGTAGCGCAAACCCATTTTCAATGTGCGATAAGATGGGTTTTACCTTTACGTTACTCATGCATGCAAAACCATTGTAGTTGGCATAGAAAGGTTCTGGTATGATAATTTCGTCACCATCGTTGATGCATGTTTGCATGGCAATAGTAATGGCTTCTGAACCACCAACTGTTACAAGAATATTTTCTGGATTGATGTTATAGCCTAATTTATTGTAATACTCTACCAATTTTTTGCGGTAACTGAGTGTACCTTCTGATGGGGTATAGGCCCAAACATTAAAATCGATATTTTTTACGGCGTTTAGCATCCCTTCTGGGGTAGCTATATCGGGCTGACCAATGTTGAGATGATATACTTTCTTGCCCTCGGCTTTGGCCTTGTCGGCAAAGGGGGTCAATTTACGAATGGGTGATGCGGGCATCTTGTGCCCCTTGTCTGAAATTGTTGGCATATTGCAAAACTACTAAAAAAGCCCCGTTGATAAACGAGGCTTTTGTAAAAAATACTTTAAATTTTAGAGTTTAGCACTACTGTTTACTGTCTCACCTTTAAGGTAAAGCACTTTTGTAGGAGTGCGAGCATTAGAACTCACCGTTACAGCCATGTTAAAACGCATTGGTGCTCCAGATTTTTTTACGGTTACCTTAATAAAACCTTTTTCGCCTTTTTTAACAGGTGTTTGTGTAAACTCACCAATCGTACATCCACACGTAGGCTCAACTTTAGTGATAATCAAAGGTAAATCGCCCTCGTTGCTAAAATTGAAAGTAAAGCTTACTGCTTTGTCCAATTCAATCTTTCCAAAATCGTGAGTTTCTGTTTCAAACTTAAAATTGGGTGCTTGTTCTTGTCCTTTGCTATAAAAACTTAAACTAAACAAGGCAACAATTAGAATGAGTAATTTTTTCATGATTTAGTGTTCAAATAAATGCTAATAATTTACTAATGTTCAAAAATCAAGCCATAATTGTTTGGCTCAACGATGTTTACCAAAATTAGCTTGTTTTATTATAAAAAGCAATATTGACCAAATATTATTTGCCGCCTTTGGGCAGTCTTAAAGAGAAAGAATTGTATCTTTGTCCTTTACCAACACTACTCAATAATGCTAGCCGAATTACAAAAAAATGAAATAGACGGAGTAGAGCTAAGTTACGACAGCTTCAAAGATATTGTGTTACAAGATTATAAGCTTGCTTATGAAAGTAGGCAGGCAAGTTTGTTAGGTCGTAAGGAGGTGTTAACCGGTAAAGCCAAGTTTGGTATTTTTGGAGATGGTAAAGAGATTGCTCAATTGGCCATGGCCAAGGTTTTTAAAAAAGGAGATTGGCGATCGGGCTATTATCGCGACCAAACTTTTGCGTTTGCGAGTGGCATATCTAATATAAAAGAATTTTTTGCACAGTTATACGCCAATACAGACATAACAGCCGATCCGGCATCTGGAGGCAGACAGATGAACGCTCATTTTGCAACTCGTTTGTTGAATGATGACGGCTCGTGGAAAGACCAATTGCAACAAAAAAATACTTCAGCAGATGTCTCTACCACCGGAGGTCAAATGCCTCGGCTTTTGGGTTTGGCCAATGCTTCTAAATTGTATCGGCAAAATAAAGAATTGGATTATCTAGGTCATTTCTCGATCAATGGTAATGAAATAGCTTTTGGTACTATTGGCAATGGTTCAACTTCTGAAGGTGCATTTTTCGAGACTCTCAATGCCGCCGGTGTTTTGCAAGTGCCCATGTTGCTATCAGTTTGGGATGATGGTTATGGAATTTCTGTTCCTGCAAAATATCAAACCACTAAAGAGGACATTTCAGCTATAATTAAAGGTTTTCAGCGAGAGGCTAACACCAACGGCATAGAGATTTTTAAAGTAAAAGGCTGGGATTATGCTGCACTTTGCGAAACTTATGAGCTAGCAGCCAAAATATGTAGAGAGCAGCATGTGCCTGTTCTGGTGCATGTTACAGAACTAACACAGCCACAAGGTCACTCTACATCCGGCTCGCACGAGCGCTATAAAAGTAAAGAAAGATTGGAGTGGGAGCGAGCCTTTGATTGTATTTTGAAAATGAAAGAATGGATGCTTGAGGCATCTATAGCTACAGAAGACGAAATAAAACAAATTGAAGAAGGAGCAAAACACCAAGTAAAAGAGTGGCAAAAGCAGGCTTGGAACGAATTTTTGGATACTATAAAGCAAGAACAAGGAGAGGCTGTAAAACTGATTGCTGAACTTGGAAGCAGACATGCGGTGTTTCAGAAAATATCAGCTCAATTGGCCTCTACTCATGATGCAACCCGACGTGAAATTGTTGCCTCGGTTCGTAAAGCAATACGACTTAGCAGACAATTAGCTTCACCCGAACGAGACCAGCTTATTGCTTGGTACCAAGCTAAAAAGAGTGAGTTTGAGCAGGCTTACCATTCGAAACTGTTTACCGAAGGTATCGAGTCGCCTCTAAATGTCCCTGTTATTGACGCCAGTTATAGTGAGGCAGCAAAAATGCTTGATGGTAGGGAACTTTTAAACGCTTGTTTTGATTCTAATTTTTCTAGAGATCCGAGATTGCTGGCTTTTGGCGAAGATTTGGGAGCTATTGGCGATGTAAACCAAGGCTTTGCAGGTCTTCAAAAAAAATATGGCGAATTGCGTGTAAGTGATACAGGTATTCGAGAACTCACCATTGTAGGGCAAGGTTTAGGTTTGGCAATGAGAGGCTTACGCCCGATTGCCGAAATTCAATATCTCGACTATTTATTGTATGCCATTACCGTACTTAGCGACGATTTGGCCAGTTTGTCGTACCGTAGCTGTGGCGGCCAAAAAGCACCACTAATTATACGTACCCGAGGTCATCGACTTGAGGGGATATGGCATTCGGGTTCGCCAATGTCCATGTTATTGGGTAGCCTTAGAGGGATACATATTTGTGTGCCTCGTAATATGACACAAGCTGCCGGTATGTACAACACCTTGTTTCGCTCGGATGAACCTGCCTTGGTAGTTGAGTGTCTAAACGGTTATAGACTTAAAGAAAAATTGCCTGATAATGTTGGTGAATTTACCGTGCCGCTAGGCGAAATAGAAGTTGTTAGAAGCGGAACAGACATTTCTGTAATTAGCTACGGCTCTACTTTACGAATTGTTGAAGAAGCAGCCGAAGAATTGGAACAATTTGGTATTCATATTGAGATTATTGATGTGCAAACCCTCCAACCTTTTGACTTGAAATCACAATGTGTAGAATCTTTACACAAAACCAATAAGCTGTTGATAGTGGACGAAGATGTGCCGGGTGGAGCAAGTGCATTTATACTTCAACAAGTTTTAGAAAATCAAAATGGTTATAATCACCTTGATTCGCCGCCTCGAACATTGACGGCCAAAGCACATCGCCCACCTTATGGCTCAGATGGTGATTATTTCTCTAAACCATCTGTTGATGATGTGGTAGAGTTGGTTTATGAAATGATGAACGAAGCTAATCCAAATAAATTTCCGAAGTTGATGTAATGCAAGTTCATCATATTAGGGAAATTAACGATGTAATTTAGAATGTATCAATAGTTGTTATCGCTATTAAGCATAAAAAAAGACCTGAAAATTCAGGTCTTTTTTGCGTTTGTTTATGGATTTTTTAGTAGCCAAAAAGCGTAGTTAGGCTCAATTTGGTAACTTTTCCAAATTTGGCCATGTCTGTTGTTTTTACCTTTTGGTCTGATGCTACAATTACATAAGTGTAGGGTTTGTGAGCAATTTTACTGCTATGGAATTTTCTAATATCTTCAAAACTCAAGGGTTTTATTGCTTTGTAACGATCCATTCTCGAATCGTAGCTATATCCTAACTTTTTGTCGGCATAATAGTGTCCAAAAATGGCATCCTTTACTATTCGTTGCGATTCGTAATTGCTTAATAAATTGGCCTTTGCGCCTTCAAAAGATTTTTCATTGTGTGGCAATTCATTCAGCAGCTCGTTCATTCCGGCTACGGCCTCGTTCATTTTGTCGGCTTGGCTACCCACATAAGCAATCATGCTGTATTGTTTGTCGGCCTTGTCGGGCGAAACGTAACGTGCAAAGGTTGAGTAAGCCAAGGCTTTCGACTCGCGAATGGTCTGGAAAACGATAGAACTCATTCCTCCACCAAAATAATTGTTAAACAACTCTATGGTAGGTTCGTCTTCTTTGTGGTACAATCCGGTGTTTCTTAGCCACCTTATTTCAGATTGTACCATGTCGTAATTGGCAAAATACACTCGGTTACTGTCTTGCACACTATAGCTATATTTTTTTGCTGGTTGTACTGCAGCAAAACTAATTGGCAAATGATGTACTTTTTGTATCTCGGCACTAAATGCACTGAGCTCTTTAGGTCCGTAGTATGTAATGTCGTGTGGCAGGTTTTTCAAAGATTTCAGTTGTACAATCAAATCTTCAGCTTTGATGTTTTTTACCTCTTCGTTGCTCAAAACATTATTAAAAGGATTGTTTTCTCCGTATTGTGCAAAAACAGTAAGTGCGTTCATTATAGCACTTTTGTTGGTTTTGTTGTTTTCTCTCGATTTTAGGATATTGCTTTTAAGTTGCTCGAGGGCAGTATTGTTGGCAACCAAGTTTCCAAAAATATGCTCTACCAAAGAAACTGCTTTGTTAAAATTTTCTTGTAAACCACTTATGCTGATGGTTGTGGTTTCTGTGCCTACGTTTAGGCTGTAATTGCAAGCTATGTTATAAAATTGCTTGCTTAGCTCCTCGGCACTGTATTTGTCGGTACCTAAATAGGGGAGATAGCTAGCTGCATATTGCAGCATTGGATAATTGTATGAACCAAAATTAAAGCGATAGGTCATTCTAAATATAGCATTTTCTGTGTTTTTTATGCTCAACACTGTAGCTATACCTGCTTTCCCAAAAGCAATATCTTTTTGGTAGTCAAGAAATTTAGGACTTAAGGGTTTTAGAGGGCTTTCTAATATTTGCTTTACAAAAGGTGATGCTTTTCCGGCATTGGCATTGATGGGTGTAATAGCAGGTTTTTCAACTTTAACAGTGTTTTTGTCTTCGCCTTTATGCTTGAAACCTATTACATAGTTGTCTTTGAAAAAAGATTTGGCAAATGCTATTACTTGTTCTTTGGTTATTTTGGCCATTTCATTGATCTCATTCAAATCTTTAGCCCATCCATTTCCCTTGTTCAAGATAAAGGCATTTGAAAGGTACTCAGCCCTATTCCCATTACTATCAAATGCTTGAAGAAAGCTGAGTTTATTGTTGGCAACGATGGCTTTTAGCAAATCGTTATCAAACTTACCGGCTTTTAATAAATCAATTTGTTCAAGTACTAATTTCGATACTTCTTCCAGACTTTGGCCTTGCTTAGGTTGTGCAAAAAGATAGAAAACACCGTAGTCTTTCATTTGCTGATAGCTAGATCCCGCACGCAACACTTTTTGTTGTTTGTTGAGGTTGATGTCTATTAAACCAGCTTTACCATTGGTTAGGATACTGGATATAAGATTAAGCATTTGGCTTTGTTTGGTGCCTTCAGCGTATCCACGGTAGTAGATATTTACATTTTCGGCACTTGGTCCGTTGACATCAACACGTTGTATTTTTGTAAGTGCTTGTTCTGGAGCTGGTTGATAAGGTGTAAAACTTTTAGCTTGCATATAACTAAATGCTTTATCCAGTTTTTTTATCAGCTCATCAGGCTTAAAATCACCAGCCATAATAATGGCCATGTTGTTGGGTACGTAGTATTTGTTGTAATATTTTTTTATCTCAACTAGTGATGGATTTTTTAAATGCTCAATGGTGCCTATTGTAGTTTGTTGGCCGTAATTGTGCGTAGGGAATAATTTATCCATCATGGCTTCATTTAGCTTGTTGCCATCATTGTCCAAGCTTCGGTTTTTTTCTTCATAAACTGCTTCGAGCTCGGTATGGAAAATCCTAAAAATAGGTTTGCGAAAACGCTCGGCCTGTATGCTGATAAACTTGTCTAAGGCATTAGAAGGGAAATCTTCGTTATAAACTGTTTCTTCGTACCAGGTATGGGCGTTGGTAGAGTTGCCGCCTATTCCTTGCATCATTTTGTCATATTCATTGGCGATAGAATAGTTAGATGCTTCACCAGATACTCGGTCAATTTCTTTATAAATAGCTTTACGCTGTTCAGGATCTGTGGTTTTGTTGTATTTTTCGTAAAGTGCGTCTATTTGGTCGAGCAAGGGTTTCTCTTTGGCCCAATTGAGGGTGCCGTACTTATCAGTGCCTTTAAATAAAAGGTGCTCTAGGTAATGGGCCAAGCCGGTGGCATTTCTGGGATCGGTATTGCTGCCAGCTCTCACACTCATTCTAAACTCTATTTTAGGCTCTTGGTAGTTGGGTGATAAAATAACCGTCAGCCCATTTTTTAGGGTGTAAAATCGGGTTTTTGAAGGATCGTTTGTTACATACTTGTAGGTGTAGCCTGCTGATGTAGCCGTTTTCCATTGGTAAACGGGGCTTTGAGCGAATAGGTTTGAGCCAATAATGACTAAGCCTACCCACAATAAAGATTTAATTTTCATTTGATTTTAAGTTAGTGAAAGTATATTCAAATGTACAATTTGGTCAAGAAAAAATAAACCAGTGTTTTGAAAAAAATAAGGCCATTCTTTTTAGGAATGACCTTAAGTAGTTTACAGCTATTACACTTAGCTAAAGGTAGGTTGTTTTTGCTCTAACCATTCTTTCATACCGCCGCTATAGTTTTTTACATTTTCAAATCCATTTTTTCTGAGGATAGAATAGGCTATTGAAGAACGGTCGCCAGCCTGACAATGTATAATAAGCTCTTGGTTTTTGTCAATTTTGTCCAAATTTTCGGTCAAAGTACCTAAAAAAACGTGCTTTGCACCTTCTATATGTCCGTTTTTATATTCCGAAGTTCCTCTTACATCAACAATTTGTACGTCTTTACGGCCAATTTTTTCCTTAAATTCGTTGAAACCAATTGTTGATGCGTTGAGAAGTTCAAGACCACTTTCTTCGGGTGTTTCGATATAGCCCAACATATTGTCTAGTCCAATTCGCATTAGTTTTCTTGTGAGATCTTCAAGTTCGCTTTCAGCAGCAACTAAAACAAATTGTTCTTGATAATTGAGTAGCCAACCCATCCAGGTAGAAAAGGAATTATTACCCTGTATGTTGATGCTATTCGGAATGAAACCCTTTGCAAAGTCTATTTTGTTGCGAGTGTCGATAATTTTTATTCCTTTTTCATAAGCCGATAAAAATTCGCTTTGGCTCAATTTAGGGTGTCGGGGTACCTCTACCAACAATGGGCGTTCTACTTTGTTGAGCTTTTTCATCATAGCAAAGTACTTTGGAGGTTCGGGCTGGCCGTCAAGCAATGTATCTATAAATCCCTTTTCGTTATTGCCGAACTGAAAAGCCCAGTTTCTAATTTTTTCATAGCCTACGGTAGAGCTATGTACTGCCCCCAAGGCTTTGCCACAAGCAGAGCCGGCGCCATGTGCCGACCAAACTTGTACAAAATCGGGGAGGGCATTAAATTTTTTTAGGGATTGAAACATTTGTTTGGCGCCAATTTCTTTGGTACCCACAATGCCTGCAGCTTCTTCTAACAAATCCGGACGTCCAATATCACCAATAAACACAAAATCGCCGGTAAACAACATCACGGGTTGCTCGGTTGCAGGGTGGTCGGTTAGCAAAAAACTGATACTCTCGGGGGTGTGTCCCGGAGTGTGCAGCACTTTAAGGGTTAAATTACCCACTTTTATGATGTCGCCATCTTTCAGCCCGATGTGAGGGAATTCGTATTGCCAATCGGCTCCACCCTCGTCTGAAAGGTACATTTGTGCACCACTTACTTTAGCCAACTCCCTCGAACCACACAAAAAATCGGCATGTATATGTGTTTCGGTAATGTGGGTAATTCGTAAATTGTTTTTACGAGCAATGTCCAAATAAGTGTCAATATCTCTTTTAGCATCAATAACAATGGCTTCGCCTGTAGCTTGACAACCGATAAGGTAGCTTCCTTGTGCTAAGCTTTTGTCGTATATGTGTTCAAAAAACATAAATAAATTCTTTAATTATTGAGTATTTGCAAAGTTGCTGTTTTTAGTGCTTAATCTAAAGTTTTATTGTCCGACCAATATCAAATTTATATCTAAATAGGCCGAATTATTGTGCTGATAGCTCTTCGGTGGCTTTATTGTTGAAAACTGTTATGCCGTTATAGTGTACTTCCCAGCTTACTGGTAATGCTTTTTTAAGCATACTGCTTACCCCGCAATATTTTTCTTGCGAGTCGTTTACGGCAGCCAAAGCTGCCGCTTTATTCTCTTCGGCTCCGCTAAAACTGTACACAATATGTACCGCTATATATTCAATAGGTGCTCGTTTGCTGATTTCGCCAATCACTTTCATTTCAAAATTGTCTGGATTTTGGTTGGCTTTACGCAAAATAGCGGCTATGTCCATACCTGTGCAGCCAGCTAATGCGGTTAAAACAAAAGGTTTTGGGATAGGGCCGTTATCTTCGCCTCCGGCTCTTTCAGGAGCATCCATAACAATTGTATGTCCGTTTACTAATGCGTTAAATTGCATTTTACCCATCCATTGTACATCAATTTCGTGTGCCATTTTTATAAAGTTTTAAGTTATGAGCAAAAATCGGATAAAAAACTCGAATATTCGGTTACTTTAGTTACAAAGCCGAATGATTTTTGTCATTTATCTAAATCAATTCCTTGATAAGTATGTAGATGGCTACTGTTAGCACCAAATATGCAAAGGCTGGTTTTAGCTTAGTGCTGCTAATTTTTTTTGAAAAATATGTGCCCATAAAAACGCCAATAACTGCAAGCGAGCTTAGTAAAGCAAGTAGGGGGAAATCTATTGCAAATAGTTGTGCCGAACTCATAAAGCCTATAAAGGCGTTGAGGCTAATGATGAACAGCGAGGTGCCAATGGCGGTTTTCATGTCAAGTTGCTGGTACTTGAGGAGTACCGGAATAATCAAAAAACCACCACCGGCACCAAGCAGACCTGTTACTATACCCAACAGCAAACCTTGTATAATTAAGCTGAAAAAATGTGTGTTGCTGACACTAGCTGTTTTGTTTCGCTGCTCTTTAAATACGCTTAGGGCAGCCCCAATCATCAACAATGCAAATAAGAGTAACAGCAGTTGGTCAAGCTGAAAATTGAAACGTTTTAATAGAATAAAATTTTGAGGTAAAGCAGGAAGCAAAAAATAACGGCTTATCCAAACGCTAAGAACCGATGGCAGACCAAACCACAAAACCGAATGGTATCGAATTTTTCCTTGACGATAATAGTTGAAAGCACCGATTAGGCTGGTAATACCCACAATAAAAAGCGAATAGGTGCTGGCCTGTACAATTTCTACATCAAAAAGATAAACCAAAGCCGGTACCGTTAGTATGCTGCCGCCACTGCCTAATAGCCCAAGCGAGATACCGATTAGAATAAAGATAAAAAATGAAATTAATTGCAAATTGTTTTTTAAACAAAATTGCTAGATTTTTCAGGATATAATAGTGACAAATGTTACAATAAGGCAAAAAAAAATCATCCCGACCTAAGTACGAGATGATTGGTAGCATTAATTGAAATGTTATTATTTGATAGGGATATCGGTAAAACTACCACTAACCTTGTTTACACCAGATACGCCGCTACCGGTAGTGGCATCAAAATTACCAGACACTTTACTGCCATCATTTTTGGTAATTTTTACTGTCCCGGCACTTGCCACCCAAACACCACCCGGAATATAGGTTACGGCATTGGGCGATGCAATGGAGTAGGTGCCAACCGCTATCGAACTCAGGTTGATTTCGAGCACCGTTGCACTACCTTTTTTTGCCATAATTGTTTTGTAGCTGCCGTTTACCCACGCATCGTCTGCTTTAATTTGGGTGGAAGCTCCGTTTTCTGCATAAAAGAAACCTTTTTGTCCCGAGGCGCTCGAGTTGGATGAGTTTTTGTCCTTTTTGCATGAGGCCATAAAGAATAGCGGAAGCGCTAAAGCCAATAGCCCAATTTTGATTGTGTTTAGTGTTTTCATGTTGATTATTGTTAGTTTTTCGCTTCAATTGCTTTGAAACGACACACCAAATCTCAATAAAAACTACAACGTGTATCTACCCAAAAGTTGGTATTTTAATAATATAAAATCTACCAATTTGTTTATAGTTACTTTAGCAATTTTTATTAGTACTAAGAAGTACAACTAGAATTGAAAAGGCTAGATAAGTAAAAATGCAGAAAAGCTCAATCAGCTCAATACTATTTTATTACGCCCCAATTGTACCACGCCGTTGTCCTCTAGCTGTTTGAGGAGCCTAGATACCACTACCCGGGCCGTACCTAATTTATTGGCTAATTGCTCATGGGTAATTTGTACGGTTTTAGAGCCGGTTAATTCGGCTATTTTGTGTAAAAGATCAAGCAATCTTTCGTCCACTTTTTTAAATGCAATAGCATTGATGATGTCTAAAAGTTCTTCGAAGCGTTTGTGATAGAGCTTAAAAATATAATCGAGCCATTGCGGATACTCACGTATAAAGAGTGATACTTTCTCTATAGGCAAAAATAAAATCTCGGCTTCTTCCTCAACTTCGGCTTTTACTTTACTGGTTTCGTTGTGCAAACCACCCAAAAAAGACATGATACAGCTTTCGCCTGCTTTGATGTAGTAGAGCAGTATTTCCCTGCCATCCTCTTCTAATCGTATCACTTTTAAAATTCCTCTGCTTACAATAGGTATGGAGCGTATGTGCGAGTTTTCGTTCAGTATAACATCGCCTGCTTGGTAGGTTTTAACAATACTGTGTTCATATAGTTTCTCAACCAAATGAGGTGAAGACTGAAATGCGGTAGTTTTAGCTAAATTGTCCATTGCAACAAAGTTAAGCTATTTTTTAAATCGTCCTGCTTTGCTTTAACATATTTGGGTAAATTAGCCTTATGAAAAAAGTTTTACTTACCGGAAGCAACGGCTTGTTGGGGCAAAAAATAATTGAGCAGGCTGCCAATTGGCCTACTATTTCATTGATAGCTACCAGTAAAGGGCCTAACCGATGTACAACCAAAGCAGGTTATTGCTACGAAGAGCTGGACTTGCTGAAGCCCGAACAAGTTGCAGATGTATTGAATAAGTACCAACCTGATGTGTTGATACATGCTGCTGCTATGACCCAAGTAGATCAGTGCCACCAAAACCCCGAAGCTTGCCAATTGCTCAATGTAGAAGCTACCTACCAATTGGCTCAACATTGTGATCGTTTAGGGATACACATGGTTTACCTTTCTACAGATTTTGTATTTGACGGGCTTGCCGGTCCTTACAGTGAAGATGATGTACCTCAACCTGTGAGCATTTACGGCCAAAGTAAATTGCAGGCCGAGAACATAGTGAGGCAAATGCAAGCAAAATGGAGCATTGTACGTACTATTTTGGTGTACGGTGTTTTGGCAGATATGAGCCGAAGCAATATTGTACTTTGGGCAAAAAACGCATTAGAAAACCAACAAGCTATACGTGTAGTGAACAACCAATGGCGTATGCCTACTTTGGCCGAAGATTTGGCTTGGGCCTGCTTGCAAATTGCCAACAAAGGTGCTGATGGAATTTTCCATATTTCGGGTAATGAAATGATGAGTATTGCCGAGATGGTAGCCAAAATAGCCGATTTCTGGCAGCTCGATAAGGGACTTATTAGCGAAATTACATCAGAAAGTTTGGCACAGGAAGCCAAACGCCCGGTAAAAACGGGTTTTGTATTGGATAAAGCTAAACGTGTACTACAATATAAACCACACAGTTTGGCCGATGGCCTAAAACTCTTCGACCAACAAATGGCAGTTTTACAAAGCAAATAGAGGCAAATTCTCCGATAATAGTTTTAATTTTGAAACATGAAAACACCTAAAAGACCCACAATATTAGTGGTAAATGATGATGGGATAACCGCAAAAGGTATAAAATCACTGATAGAAGTGATGCAGGAAATAGGAGAGGTAACAGTAGTAGCTCCTGATGGGCCACAATCGGGTATGGGACATGCCATCACCATCGGTAAACCCTTACGCTTTGATAAGGTAAACCTATACCCCGGTGTTGAGATGTATAAATGCAGTGGTACCCCGGTTGATTGTGTGAAGTTGGCTGTTAACATAGTTTTTAAAGGCAAAAAACCCGATTTATGTGTGTCGGGAATTAATCATGGCCTCAACAATTCCATCAATGTGATTTACTCCGGAACCATGTCTGCAGCTGTAGAAGGTGCTATTGAAAAAATACCTTCAATCGGTTTTTCACTTGATGATTTCGCCGCAGATGCCGATTTTTCGTTTTGCAAACCTTTCATTAAAGCTATTACCCTTCAAGTGTTGGCAAAAGGTCTGCCTGATGGGACTTTGCTCAATGTAAATTTTCCGGCTGGAGAAGGTATTAAAGGAGTTAAAATTTGCCGTCAGGCCAATGCCAAATGGGCAGAAGAGTTTGATGAGCGTAAAGACCCGCACAATAGACCATATTATTGGCTCACTGGCGTGTTTGATAATTTTGATAAAGGACAAGATACCGATGTGTGGGCACTTGAAAATGGTTTTGCCTCGGTAGTGCCCGTGCAGTTTGATTTGACCGCTCATCACGCTATACCGCAACTCAATACTTGGGATTTTGGTGGTTTGTTGAGTGGTGATGCACCAAATGCCACAAAAATTGCAGACGGATCTAGCTTAGGGTAAAATGCAAAATTTATTAGGTCGTATTAAAGATCGGGTGCTTTGGGGCTTAGTATTAGGTCTGTTGGGGCCGGCGATATTGTCGGTTTTGGCATTTTATTTAAGGACTAATTTTGTTGCCTTTAAAAAGGCCGATTTGTTGTTGATTGGCTGTGTGGCTAGCAATGTGTTGTGGATGAATTGGTTTTTCAAACAGCACAAAGAAAATGCTGCAAAAGGTATCATATCGGCAACTTTTATATATGCCTTTGTGTTTTTCGTTTACAAGATGATGCAAGAAAGCACCTATTAATTGATATTTGTAAGCGTATGAGATACTATTTGATAGCGGGTGAAGCTTCTGGTGATTTGCACGGTGCCAATCTAATGAAAGCCCTGCTAAAGTATGACGAACAGGCTGATTTTCGGTTTTTTGGAGGCGAAAAAATGGCTGCTGTTGGGGGCTGCTTGGTTAAACACTATAAGGAAA
This sequence comes from Pedobacter sp., assembly GCA_039810685.1. Classification (GTDB taxonomy): domain Bacteria; phylum Bacteroidota; class Bacteroidia; order Sphingobacteriales; family Sphingobacteriaceae; genus Pedobacter. Next base: position 54,339 of record JBDHXL010000007.1, read on the forward strand.
TGGCCTTTATGGGTTTTGTTGAGGTGCTGGCTAATTTGCAAACGGTTTTAGCTAATCTCAAAAAATGCAAGGCTGATGTATTGGACTTTCGTCCCGATGTGCTTGTGTTGATTGATTTCCCGGGTTTCAACCTAAAAATAGCCGAGTATGCCAAAAAACAAGGTATAAAAGTATGCTACTACATATCGCCAAAGGTGTGGGCTTGGAACCAAAAAAGGGTACTTAAAATTAAAAAGGTGGTTGATCAATTGTATTGTATTCTCCCTTTTGAGGTAGATTTTTACCAAAAATGGGGTATGCAGGTGCATTATGTAGGCAATCCTCTGCTCGATGAAATTGCTCGATTTGAGGCCGATCCAACGTTTAGAGAGAAAAATGGCCTACAAGACCAAAAAATTGTAGCCCTATTGCCAGGTAGCCGAAAACAAGAGATAGAGCGATTGCTGCCAGAAATGCTTGCTGTGGCCAAACACTTTGCCGGGTATCATTTTGTAGTGGCTGCAGCTCCCAATTTTGAAGAGGCTTATTACCGCTCATTTGGTATGCCCGATAATGTTAGCCTTGTTTTCGGGCAGACCTATCAATTGTTGGCTCAAGCACAGTTGGCTATTGTAGCTTCGGGTACAGCTACATTGGAAACCGCTCTTTTTGCTGTGCCACAGGTGGTGGTGTACAAGGGGGGAGCCTTGACCATTGCAATAGGCCGAATGTTGATTAAAATAAAATTTATTTCGCTCGTCAATTTGATTTTGGACAGGGCCTTGGTGACAGAGTTGATACAAGCAGACTGTAATTTGGCACGACTGCTTGCCGAGTTGGGTAAGCTAAAAGAGGGGCAATACCGTCAAGCTATGCTGCAAGGCTATAGCGAACTGAAAAAGCTAATGGGTAATGCCGGAGCATCCGAGCGCACAGCCCAACATATTTATCAATACGCTAGAAGCTAAAGTCCAATAAGCAAAATACCAAATTGTTGGTATAGGTATCACTTTTTTTCTACTTAGATTTGACTTATCAAGGTTAAGCGTTAAGAGTTTTGTTTGTCTGTCTCTGCTTAATCATGTTATTGTGTTTGGGAAGACTGGATAGTCTTCCCTTTTTTTATTTTGTATTTGGAAAAATAATTTATTTATTTACTTTTGCAGCCACACAAGGGGGTTTAGCTCATTTGGCTAGAGCGCTTGCCTGGCAGGCAAGAGGTGACCGGTTCGAATCCGGTAATCTCCACATTTAAAAGCCTTTTAACAGAAGTTAAAAGGCTTTTTTTGTTTTTTGAGGGGTGTGTGAATTCTAAATAAGGCAATCTTCTTGAATTGTGTTTAAACGCACTTTGTTAGTACGTTGTTAGTACAAATGTAACTCATAACAGCAATTTTATGGTTTACTGTAAAGTACTTTTAGATTCGAAAAAAAAGAAATCAGTTTCAATTTATCCAGTAGTAATTTGACTTACTTTTAATAGGGTAAGCGCAACTATCACGACGGGCATCAAGTTACATGAATAACAATGGAATGCCGAGATATGCAAGATTAATGAGTTTGATGGGCATAGAGGCTATTTATCCCAAACGAAATCTCTGTAAATTGGTAAAAGCAAACTGCATCCAACCTTATTTACTGAGAGGTTTAGCGATCAACCGTAGCAATCAAGTCTGGCAGATTGACGTCAGTTATGTCTCTATGGATAAGGGTTTTATGTATTTAACAAAGGAAACAACAAGAAACCAGAAATATAAAACCAGAAAAATTATATAAAACCAAAAAAAAAAAATATCTTAGCGTAGCTTAATAGTTGTACTAACATTGGAGTACACTATAGTTAGCTTTTTTTTAATAGCCTATTTAATTATTTAGATAAAAAAACTTATAAAATGAAATTTTTTAAGCCTATCATCGTGGTTGTTATAAGTGTAATCTTTCTTCGTTTGTTGCAAGGAGTTTTATATTTTAGTCTAAATTTAGCTTTAAAGTCATTACAAAGCTGGCTTTGGATTTTATTATTGGTAAGTCTAGCAGGGTATTTAATATTTAAAATCTTGCAAATAGTTCTTATTGTAATTCCCTTAATGAGATTTAGGTTAACAACACCCGTACCTTCGTATGTTATTGGTATAATCACTGTTTTGTTTTCTATTAGGGATTTATATTTACGTAATCAAAATTATAGTTTAGAAGTACAGCAAAATGTATTTCTATTGCTTCATATAACTGAAATTTTAGTTTTTATTTTGTTGATATTTAAGATGAAGCACTTCATTTTTCTAAATAAAAATCTTAGATATTAAAATTTAAATTGTTGTTTATTGTATTGAATTCCCGATAGATGTCTTTTGGCATTTAGAAGGTATTTTGCAAAAAAAAATAAACTAGTTATATTTTACAGAATGATCACTTACTTTAGTTTTATTTTAAAGGATTTAAAAGGCAGTTGCTAACTAAAAAAAATTGTTTTAACCAAAATCTCAGCGCCTAAGTGTTTACCCTAATTCATTGTGATTATCAGTTAGAATATCTTGGCTGTAAAATCAATAGTGTCCTAAATGCTTAGGATAAATTGTGTTTTGCTAGTAAAAAAATAGGTCAGATTAAAGCAGATTTTCTATTTAACAAATACATCGTATCCGTAGCGTAAGATCATTAGTGTTACCACCATCAAGAAAAATATACGGATAAAGCCGTTTCCCTTTTTTAGAGCAAGGTTGGTGCCTAGCCAACTTCCGATAATGTTACAGAGCGACATAAGAAGAGCTAGTTCAAGCAGGTAAGTTCCTTGCCTAATAAATACAAACAGCGCAGAGAGGTTAGTTACACAATTGATAGCTTTGGCGTATGCCGAAGCAGTCACAAATTCGAAACCCAAAATCACTACGAAGGCCAAAACAAAAAAGCTACCGGTGCCTGGGCCAAAAAAACCATCGTAAAAACCAATACTAAGGCCAATTAGTGCCCCATAAATTAGTTGTTGCCGCATTGGTAATAGCTTGGTTTGCACCGATCCGAGATCTTTTTTTAGGAAGGTGTATAAGGCAATAGCTATCAATATTGCCAAAATAATAGGTTTCAAAATATTTACATCAATAAGGCTTACCACCTTTGCACCACAAAAAGCTGCTGCTGCCGCACACACAGAGATGACCAACAATAGCTTGTAATTGAATTTTATGCGTTTGGCGTATCGCCATGCCGAAATACTGGTGCCAGCCAAAGCCGCAATTTTGTTGGTACCAAAAATGCTTGGTAAAGGAGTTTTCGGGAGCGAAATTAGCAAAGCCGGAATTTGTAACAAGCCACCTCCGCCTACTACGGCATCAATTAATCCTCCGAGGAAGGCAAAAACTATTAGTGTTACTATTGTAAATACATCATAGTCTGTGAGAAGGTTTGTAAAATCCATAAAACTAAGACTAATTTTCGAGGGCTTAGGCCCTTATTTTTTTGTGCTTTGCAAAGCACTTTCAGGTACTGTAAAAATATCTATAAAAATATTTTGAACTACCCTGCATGATGCATGGGTTTGGCTTGTAGTGCGTTTTGGTTTTAGGTTCGATTTATTGTTTTTCCATTTGCCAAAGCAATACTTTGCGGTCGTCGCTACTCGAAACCAAGTATTGCCCATCTTTGCTCCAAAAAAGAGAATTGACCGAATGGCTGTGCCCTTCGCCGTTTTTCTCTATGCTCAATATTTTGTAGAGTCTAAAATCTTCGGCATCCCAAATTTTTATGCTTTTATCTTGACTGCTGCTAGCGAATAGTTTGAGCTGTGGATGAAATTTGATATCATATATCGCATACAAATGGGCATTGTATTGATGTATTTCCTCATAATGGGGGAGACTCCAAATTTTTAAACTTGCATCCCTGCTGCCAGAGATGAGGTATTTGCCTTCGGGATGATAGGCTAAAGCAGTTACACCAAATCGGTGCCCACTTAATACCTGTTTGCAACTAAAATCGCTAGTGTTGTAGAGGTAAATATTTTTGTCTTTACAGGCCAAAGCCAAGTCTTTTCCATCTGGTGATAGGGCCATACTACGAATGTTGACATTTGAAACTTCAATGCGTTGTATTTCAATACCATTGTCGGCAGTCCAAAGGGCAAATGTACCGTCTTCTCCCGAAGTAATCAGCCTACCTTGCTCGGGTAGAAGTAGTAATGCAAAAGCTGGCTTGGCATGTGCTTTTACCCTAAATTTTATCTGCTGAGCTGACAGATCATAACAAGTAAAAAAACCGTTTCGTTCTACATAATAGAGTAGGTTTTGCCACACTTTCATGTCATATACTGACGAAGCTACCGGGATGACTACTTTTTTGAAAGCTTGTGCTGCCAAGGACCACATTACGATGCCCTTATCGCTCCCGGCAGAGAAAAAAAGGTCTTGATCAAAAGGACTTAAACAATAAACCGGATTTCGATGGCCTATTAGGCTGTGTGCTAATTTGAGCATGAAAACTTGAATTATTACGCTAAAATAGTCGTATCCTTTTTATTTGAACTATATTTATGTTTTTATTACATCTAAATTGATTTATGGAAGATATGTTGGTTTTGGTTGGAGAGCATGATGAGGAGCTTGGACAGATGGAAAAAATGGCCGTACACCAAAAAGGACTACTGCATCGAGCTTTTTCTGTTTTGCTTTTTAATGAAGCTAATGAAATGTTGTTGCAACAACGCTCGGCGCAAAAGTACCATGCTGCCGGATTGTGGACCAATGCCTGTTGTAGCCATCCGCTACCCGGCGAAACTTTGCCCAAAGCTGTACAACGCCGTTTACAGCAAGAATTAGGGCTTGCTGCCGAAGTAACCAAATTGGGCGAATTTGTTTATCGTGCCGAGTTTGACAACGGTTTGATAGAGCATGAGTATGATCATGTGTTTTGGGCAAAGACGAGTGCTACACCACAAATCAATACCGATGAAGTAGCCAATTGGCAATATATGAGCTTAGCAGACTTGCAAATAGATATGCAAAAATATCCGGCCAAGTACACTCCTTGGTTTAAGCTCATTATGTCTCGTTTTGCTGTAGATATTAAACGAGCCTTGAATAATTAATTTTTAGCCTTGAAAAAACGGTTCAGCTGCTGACGCAATTGCTGTACGATGGCTGCAGAGCTTTCGTATCGATATGTGTCGCTTGCCGCTGTGCCCATTGTTGGCTGTTGTTCGTCCAAACAATTGCTTATAGGTATTTTGGCTGTTGCATGAAAGTTGTGAGCTCCTGTTATTTGTGCAATTTGGCTAATATTTTCGGGCTGTATGCCTGCTCCGGGCATAATCTCGATACGTTCTTTGGCCTGCGCCTGATATTGAGCCAGTTGTTGGGCACCTAATAAAGCATTGGATTTGCCTCCGGAGCTAAGTATGCGTACAAAGCCCAAATCTATAAGTTGTTCAAGAACTTTTGCCGGTTGGGTACAACAATCAAAAGCACGATGAAAGGCTACGGACATACCATCAGCTTTTTTTATGATTTCTTTACATTTTCTAATGTCTAAATTATCATCGGGTAGGAGTACGCCGGTTACAATACCGTTGCAATTTGCCGATTTGCAAAATTCAATGTCCATAAGCAGGCAATTAAATTCTGCATCGTTATACACAAAATTACCTCCTCGAGGCCGGATTAAAGGCCATACTTCGAGTGCTAGTTGTTCTTTGCACCAGGTTATTTGTGCGGCACTGGGGGTGGTACCCCCTTCGTGTAAATTATCGCAAAGTTCAATGCGGTCTGCACCGCCTTGGGCAGCGGCACGAGCCGAGTTGATAGAATTGGCACAGATTTCTAGTTTAAAATTCATTCAGTTTAGAAATAGCTGGCGCTGTCTATTAACAAATCTTGCTTTTGCTGATTACACAGCGCATAAGAAAAACCTTTTTGTATGGCATAGGCTCCGTATTGACCACTTTTGTGTAAGGCAATGAAACCAACTTGTATGTTTTTGCTGTTTTTGTTTTTTTTGATGATACGGTTAACAGCTTCTTTGCAGGCTTCGGTAGGTGAGTAGCCCTGACGCATCAGCTCTACCACCAAGAAAGAGCCCACATTGCGTATCACTTCTTCGCCCACTCCGGTTGCGGTTGCACCACCTACCTCACCATCTATGTAGAGCCCTGCTCCAATAATGGGACTGTCGCCCACCCGGCCGTGTATTTTGTAGGCCATGCCGCTGGTGGTACAGGCGCCTGCCATGTTTCCAAATGCATCTATGGCCAACATGCCAATGGTGTCGTGATTGTATTTGTTGCCGGGTAATTTTTCGGGGGCTGCTTGTTGGTAAAGTTTATTTTCGATATTGATTTGAGGCTGATATTTTGCAGTTTTAAGCCACTCTAGCCAGTCTTTTTTACTTTTTTCGGTCAGTAAGTTTTCTGATTTAAAACCCTGCTCCAGTGCAAACTGTTTAGCTCCATCGCCAGCAAGTATTATATGTGGTGTTTTTTCCATCACCAAACGAGCAACAGCAATTGGGTGTTTAATATTTTCTATCGCTAGCACAGCACCGCAATTGCCCAAGTGATCCATGATACAGGCATCAAGTGTAACTATTCCATCACGATCGGGTAGCCCCCCGTAGCCTACGGTTTGGTTGCTGATATCGGCTTCGGGCACTTTTACGCCATTTTCTACAGCATCAAGCGCTTTGCCTTTTGAGCTGAGTACTTGCCAGGCGGCTGCGTTAGCTGCAATACCAAAATCCCAGGTAGATATTACCATTGGGCCAGAAACACTGGTATTGGCAGCCAAGCTATCTTGTTTTAGGGCTAGTAAAGCGGCACTAGCTGCAGTGGTTTTTAAAAAATTACGACGATTGTACATTAAGATTTTTTTATGAGCAAGCAACAAAGAGCTATATATGCCGCTTAATTGCTTGCCCAGTTATAAATGGTTTGGTGTAGTCTGTAAAATTATTCTTCCGGGCTTGTAGTGTCCTGGGTATCGGGCAAAGCATTATTGAGACCGTTTTCTTTCTCGGCTCGTTTTTGGCAAGTGATACACAATTCCGAGTCTCCTATTTTTCTTTCTTCCCAAGCTTGTTTTACGGTTCCATCGTGTTGTTCTCTGTTTTTAATGTGCTGGCAATCTGGAAAAAGGTGGTATTTGTTGCCGGCATTGGTCCAATACACGTGGTCGATACCGTTGTTAATGTTTTTAATGGTCTCGGTTTGAGCATTGATTTGTTCGGTATATTTTTCGATAGATGGTGGGTTAAAATCAATACCTGTGATACCTGCAATAACCAATGCAATTGCCGCAATAGTGCCAGCTATACCTTTGGTTTTGCCATCGAGGTTTTTATTGGTGAAGATGAAAAGTACCAAAGGTAAAAAGGCTACAACAGCCATAATAGCACCCAATTGGTTTTGAAAGAAAAACCGGGCTTTATCTTTTTCTGAGGCGGGGTCTAATCGGTTTGCTCTTTTCCAGAGTAATGAACCTGTAATAGAAAGTAGTAAAATCACGACGATGGCAACGATAAGCCAGGTCATCATGTCATTGCGTAATAATTTTAAGATGGTGAAAACCTCACCACCTATGGCTATAATCCAAGCTAAAATGGCAAATAAGCGTAATTGTTTGGCTTGACCCTTGGCCTCGTCAGTAGCCACAAATTGTTTTTGTTCGTTCATGTTGGTATGTTTTTAAAATTGTTGGTTGATTATGATTAAATATAGTTAAAAAGTCGAGATATTAAATTGATGAATTAAAGCAATTGAAAATCGTCGGCATCTTTTAAAAAGGGAAATTGCCTTCTGGCTTTCTCCAAATCGCTATAATTGAGCACGAAAGTATATAAATCTTCGTCCTCGGGTTTGTAATAAATGGTGTCGCCTAGTGGCCCTATGCACATGGATTGTCCACTGTGATAAATTTGGTTGCCATCGTGCCCAACACGGTTTACACCAATTGCAAAACATTGGTTTTCAATAGCTCTGGCTTGTATGAGCGATCGCCAATGCAGGGTGCGTTTATCTGGCCAGCTAGCAACTAAAAGTAAAATATCATAGGCAGTGTTTTGGTTTCGAAGCCATACCGGAAAACGCAAATCGTAGCAAATAGCCAGCCTAATCTTCCAGTCTTTTAATGTTACAATTACGGGCTTATTACCGGGGGTATAATGTTTGTCTTCTTCGCCAAGGCCAAACAAGTGTCTTTTGTCGTAATATTCATATTGACCATTGGCTTGCATCCATATTAGCCGATTATAGAATTGACCATTTTCTTTGATTATAAGACTTCCGGTAATGACACATTGGTGTTTTTGGGCAGTACTTTCCATCCATTGCATGGTTGGGCCTCCCATTTCTTCGGCCAAATGGGTGTTCATAGTAAAGCCCGTATTAAACATCTCGGGTAGAATAATTAGGTCGGTTTTTTCTCGCAATCCACCCGATAGTTTCAAACTGATGTTTTGTAGATTTTTTTCAATGTTTTCCCAAAAAATGTAGGCCTGAAAAACAGTGATTTTTAAATTTTCTATCTGTAAGTATTTGGGTTCCATAGCTAAGCGGGTATTAGGCAAAGTTTTTCGGCTGCTTGTTTTAAGGTCTGATCATCTTTAGCAAAACAAAATCTTAAAATGTGTTGATCTTTTGCTTTGGTATAAAAAGCTGAAAGTGGAATTGCAGCTACACCCGATTTTTTGGTGAGCTGAATGGCAAATTCCCTATCATTCTGTGTGCTTATATTTTTATAGCTCATACATTGAAAATAAGCTCCTTGGCAGGGAAGTAGTTCAAAAGGGCTGTTTTGCATAAGTTTGCTGAAAAGATTTCTTTTTTCTTCAAAGAACGAGCCAATTTCTTCGTAGATAGAGCTGTTTTTCAAAAATTGCTGGATACCAACTTGCATTGGGGTATTGACACTAAACACGTTGTACTGGTGTACCTTCCGAAATTCGGCGCTTAAATTAGCTGGTGCTAGCACATAACCAATTTTCCAACCTGTTACACTAAGTAGTTTGCCGTATGAATAGACCAATAAACTACGGGTAGCAAGTTCGGGGTATTGGGCCAGGCTGAGGTGTTTTTTTTGGTCGTAGATGATGTCGGCATACACCTCATCACTTAATAGGATGATATCCGTACCGCGGGTTAATTTAATGAGAGCTTGTACGTCTTCTTCGGTCAAAATTCGGCCTGTTGGGTTGTGCGGCGAATTAATGATGATCATTTTAGTGTTGGCCGTAAACAACTTTTTAACCAATTCCCAATCTATCTGGTAGTTGGGGGCACTCAGTTCAAAAGCTTTGACAACACCTCCCATCAGTTTTATAGCAGGCGCATAACAATCGTAAGCGGGCTCAAACACAATCACCTCATCAGCTGGGTGTACAAATGTGGCAATGGCTGTAAATATTGCCTGTGTAGCTCCGGCAGTAATGGTGATTTCGTGTTCGGGATGATAATTGGCATTGTACTTTGCAGCTACATGTTCTGCAATATGCTCTTTGAGTGGGAGATAACCGGCCATAGGGGCATACTGATTAGCTCCGGATTGCATGGCCTTGGCTACGGCTTTTGTCAAATGCTTGTCCACCTCCATATTAGGAAAACCTTGTGCAAGATTGATGGCCTGATATTGATTGGCCAGTTGGGTCATGGTAGTGAATATGGTAGTGCCTAGGTTAGGCAGCTTAGAGTGGATAGCAATCATCTACCACGAATATAGAAAAAATGTGCTAAAGTCACAATTTGTTCATTTGTCTGCAAAATTTCGGAATGTAAGATTGATGCGGGCGCTTTCAATATTTTTGCGAATTGGCAATTGATGTAGCCAATGATGTTGTGTTGCTCCTTGCATGAGCAATAAGCTGCCATTTTTGAGTGTTAAACTTATTCTTTCATTACTTTTTCGATGCTTGAACTGAAAAATTCTTTCGGCACCCAAACTCAGTGAAACAATGCCCAATTGGTGTTGCATTTGCTTTTCATTGTCGCTGTGCCAAGACATGCCCTCGGCACCGTTGTGGTATAGGTTTAGCAAACAACTGTTGAAGTATAGTTTGCAATCTGTTTCGAGTTGTTTTTTCAGTTCTAGTAGTGTTTTGCTCCAAGTATTGGCTTTTCTTGATTGATTGGAGTAAGGGTAATTATACGCTTTATCGCCGTACCAAGCCGTTTTTCTTTTGGTTATAATGGTTTTACCAAAAATCTTCACCCTATCATGTTGCCATGTAATTTCCGTAAATAGGAGATCGAAAAGCTGATTGGCTTTTTCGTTATCGAGATAGTGCGGCAGGTAATAGAGCTCACCATCATAAGGCAGCAGATTGTTCAATTGCCCAAACATCAGTTTAATAGTGTTGTACAATTTCGGCTTCAAAAACTAAAGTTTCTCGGCCTTTTCGGCTAAATATCAAGAAGTTATTTTTTGAGGGTGTGATTTTGTGTCTTTTACTTAGCTGTTCTGGTTTTTCCGGAAAATTTCTACAGATTATATTAGCTGATAGGTTTTTTTGTTTCTTAAACTCGGCGTAGCTGTAAACTTTGTTGATTTTAAAAATACGCCCCGGGAAATCTTCAATCACTTCATCGCTCAAATACAAATGGCTAAACAAATCTAATTTATGAAGTTTAAATCGATTACCAATTGCTCGGAAAGCTCCACTTTTTAGTAAAGCTACGTCTGGTTCATAGAGCTGCATTCCGGGGGTAATTTGGTCGGAAAAAATACAGTTATCATCATCTGTAAGTGGTAGTTCTATGGTTTTTATGTTGTTTTTGTTGAGGCTGCTGCATATAATTTTTGTATCACTATCATTGGCTTGTTGCTCTATTACCCAAACGAGTTCTTTAAGCTCATTGCGTACACTTATTAAATGTACTTCAATTACCTTTTTCAAACTTTTTAGGGCTTGCTGCAAATCGAGTAAGGGAGAGGTTTTAATTAATATGCGGGTGCAGCGCTCAAGAAGTAGTGGCAATAGTGTGATGACATTGGGTTGGCAGTCTTCAAGCATAAATACTTTGTTGCTTTGGTTTCTTCTGGCAGGGTCGAGGTAAATGGTGTCGTACCACCTTGTATCTGTGTTGAAAAAACTGAAACCATCTGTATTGTAAACTTGTATGTTGTGTGCACCAAGTGTCTTGAAATTGTGAGCTACAAGTTGTGCCAACTCGGTATTGATTTCGCAAGCCAGCACATTTTCTGCTTTTTTAGAGAAATAATAGCTGTCAACCCCAAAGCCCATTGTCATATCCAATACTAGCTTACCACGGCAAAGTTGTGCTTTGTAACGAGCGGTTTCTTCGGATGAGCATTGTTCTAAGGAAAGGCTTTGAGGGTAGTAAATTTGCAAAGAGGCAAACCAGCTGGGCAATTTTTTTTCAATTTTCTTTCTACCCAAAATTTGACCTGCTAAAACCGTGCTACTTAAGCCCTCAAAAGGCGACTTGGCTAATGCAATTTTATGAGCATCATCAGCGTGCTTAAAAATGTAGTCTTGTACCTCGGGGCTAAGTATTTTCAATTCCATTTGTTTGTTTGCTGTTGTGTTAGCCAACATTTGCTGTTTTAGATGGTATGCAGGTATTTGTAGCTCAGTTTCTCTATTTTATCGAGCTTGGAGCTTAGCAAATTTACTTTTGATTGATCAATTTCTAGCTTAATGAGACACAAATTATCGAAATTTTGTTCGCAAATATGCAATTGTTCTTCTTTTATCAGCCGCATCACCTCGTTTAGTTGTAGGTATTCAAACTGTAGTTCGTACACGTCTTTAATTGTTTTTGTAATGATGTTCGCAGCTAACACGGCTTCTTGCGTGGCCATTTTGTAGGCATTTATTAAACCCGGTACCCCCAATAGCGTTCCGCCAAAATAACGCACAACTATTACGGCTACTTTACTCAAATTGTGCGACAGTAAGGTGTTTAAAATAGGTCTTCCGGCAGTGCCGGCAGGCTCTCCGTCGTCGCTCAACTTAAAATGGTTACGATTAGTATCAGGACGCCAAGCCCAACAATGATGTCGAGCTTTGGGATGCTCTGCTTTGTATTGTGCCAAATAATTTTTTAGTTCGCTTTCGTTCTTTGTTGGGCATAGATAGGCAATAAACTTGCTGCCTTTATCTCTAAAAGTGCCCTCATAAACTTGATCAACAGTTTGGTATTGGTCTTCAAATAGCATAAATTTTTGCTAGGCTAATGACAACTATGGCTATCAGGGCCAAAAACAGCCCTACGTAGTTCAAATGGTTAAAACGTTCTTTAAATATAAAAATTCCCAGTAGGCTACCCAATAAAATTACGCCCATGTTCATCACAGCGAATACTAGCGAAGGATTGTCTGATAGGTGCTGATGGGCTTTGAGGTAAAACAAAATATTTCCGAAGTTGAAGAAACCCAAAATTAAACCACAAATGAAATTGATAAGTTGCAAACGCTCTTTGTGCCGATAGCTGCGATAAAACATATACAATAGTGCCAACACAAACGAAAAAAAGTAAATCACAAACAGCGAATCGGTATAAGGAATAATACTGTATTGGCTCAATTTCTTGAAAAGTATATCGGCAATGCCAAAGCCACCAAATACCAACAGCAAGAAAAATACAGCTCGCTTAGACCATGTCTGTTCAGTTTCTTTATAGAGAATGAGGCCAATTGCTGCAAAGCCAATTAACAAACCTGCAATTTTGAACAAACTACTACTTTCTTTAAACATAAAGAATGCCGCCACAAGTGCAATTAGCAAAGAGAGGCGCTGGGCAATATCGGTACGAGCCAAACCAGCATGTCTAACGGCCAATCCCAATACTATAAATAAGCTGGGCATAAGTAAGCCCAATCCGTAATGAATACCCGTAAGCGAATGGAAGCCTATATTTTCTACCTGCGGTTTGAAAAGTAGTAGCGTTAGCAAAATGGCAAAAAGGTAGTTCCAAGTAATGGCTTGCACAATGTTAATGCGGTAACGCTTGGCCAGTTTAAATAAAACCCCCACAGTTACACTGCATAAAATGCTAATGAGTAGATAAATCATTTTGCTTGTTTATTGATAAGTATTGAAAGCTGATCGGTACCAATAGGGTAGCGGTCTATCTCGGTGCCTCGTATGTTTGGTGCGGATAAGCCTTTTCCCCAAGTTTTTTCGCTGTAAAAAATCCTTGCTTCGTCCCACATACCAGCTTCAATAAAACTTTTTAGCGTTTGAGTGCCTCCCTCAACTATTAACGATTGAATGTCCATCAGGTGCAGTTGGTAGCAGATTTTTTCGGGTAAATAATAGTGCATATCTTCCATTTGCACCCAAGAACACAAGTCATTTTGATCGATTTTTAATTCATTGAGTACTATGGTTTTAGCTTCGTTATTAAAAATAGGGTTATCGTTGGGGACAGCCAAATTTTTGTCTATCAATACTCGTATTGGATTTTTGCCCCCGGCTGTACGTGCACTTAATCGAGGGTGATCAATCAAAGCGGTGTTTTTGCCAACTAATATGGCGTCTTCTTCGCTTCGCCAACGGTGCACCAGGGCTAATGATTCGGCACAACTAATCCATTGTTGTTGGCCATTTTGGGGAGCAAAGAATCCATCTGTTGTTTGTGCCCATTTAAGTATTACATAGGGGCGATGTTTGACCTGTCGGGTAAAGAAACGCCTATTAAGCCAAGTGGCTTGTTCTTCTAAAACACCATGTTTTACCTCAATTTGGGCTTCAATAAGTTTAGCTATGCCCTTACCATTTACTCGCTCGTGTGGGTCGCTATTGGCAATAACTACCTTTTTTACCCGATGTTTGATTAATAAGTCGGCACAAGGTGGTGTTTTGCCCTGATGAGCACAAGGTTCCAAATTTACATAAACGGTGGCTTCTTGCAGCAGTTTGGCGGCTGTAGCTTCGCCGTATTGCTGAATTACCGAGTTGATGGCATTTACCTCGGCATGAGCCTGACCAAATTTTTGATGGTATCCTTCACCAATTATTTGGTTCTGATGCACAATAACACAAGCAACCATAGGATTGGGGCTAACATGGCGCTGACCAAGTGTGGCCAAATCCAAGCAGCGTTGCATGTATTTTTCGTCGCTCATATCCGCAAAATTAACTTTATTGCGGAGAAAAAAGCTCATATATTGGTAAAAAAGCCAACTAAAAGATTTAATACGACATTTTGTAACGATCTAGTTTGGGCTGTCTTTCTTTTGTTCTTTTTAGCTCCTGCTCATAAATCACTCTACCAAGGTTTTTCATAAAAGGGAAACAAACAGTTTCATATTCATACTTCCCATCGTTGTAAATGCCATCTTCATTGCTTTGTACCACAGCGGTAAGAAAAAATTCAATGCCATTTTTGAAATCTACGATGTATGCGTTATCAATGATAAAGCCATAACTGTCACCATATTTATTGAAAATCCTAATGTTGGGCTCTATTTTAGCATCTTTCTCTCTGCCGTAATATAACATTTTGGCATAAGTTGGCCAAAACTCTTTGGGGTCGTATTTTGGGTAATCACTTTCTGTAGGTAGCTTACTCATGTAGGTGTAAATCAGCTTGTAATCGTCTGGTTTTAGTAGATAGCGTTGGTCTTTAGGAAAAGCTTCAGGCATCATTAAACGCATCATTAAGTTTTGCTGATCTGCTATTGTAAAGACATTTTTGTTCTCGAAACTATAGGGTTTGTCCACATATTGTTCTTTGGCGTTCATATAGCCCTTACCAACAATTAGGTTTTCGAGCTCAAGAGGATAGTTGTTGGGGTCGTATTGCGCAGCTTGATGATAAACGAGCTTACTACCATTGTAGAACCTTATTGGGTTAGTGTTTTTTTCACGTTCTCCACCATCGCCAATGGCCAATCGGTTTACAATACGACTATGGTTCATACCGTATTTTTTGAGCTGGCTATTAATTTCTTCTCTGCCAATAAACTCAAACAAGCGGTTATAAGCATCGTTATCACTGGTAAGTAATACTTTTTTAATGTAATGGGCAATACTGGGTTTACCATCTTTAGCACTAGGGTCGGCAATAACTTTGGTTTGTCCCTTGTATGCACTATCTGTTATCATGGTGCTGTATGCACTCAATCCGGGGATATTAAGGCGATTTATTTTTTCGAGAGCAAAAATAACAGCAGCCAGTTTTACGGTAGAAGCCGGGTAGAAATATCTTTTGGGGTTAATTCGGTAGGTGTATGTTTTAAAATTGGGCTTGTTTTTAGCGTCACGATTGATTTGGGTGTACATAACTTGCACTTCGTTGTGTTGAGGATGTTGAAGTATATTGGCAAATAAATCCGGTTTACTTTCTAATAGCTTTTTAAGAAACAGACTGTCTGTTTGGGCAAAAATTGTGCTAGATGACATAAAAATTGTACTGATGATTAAGCTGATTTTTCTCATTGTGTGTTTGCTTTGTGCTGTTAAAGTTAATAAGCATTTGGCTATAAATTATTATAGATTGTTTTTTTAATGGGGGATAAATAGTACTTTTGTTAATCAAAAATAAGTTTATCATGTCAAACAACACCAAAAATAACATTATTGTACCCCTACTTTTTATTCTTGTAATAGTTGGGGTTAGGGCTTTGGCACCATTGTCGCCAACTTTTAAGTTTGTCGCCAATTTTTCTGCATTGGGTGCTGTAGCAATCTTTAGTGGGGCTTATTTCAAAAATAAGATTTTGAGCTATGCCACACCCTTAGCCATATTGTTGTTGAGCGATTTGGCACTTATATTCACTATGGGTAGCTCTTATGCCTTGTACGGTGGCTGGTATTTTACCTATATAGCTTTTGCACTGATGGTTTTGGCTAGCCAGCTTATCATCAAAAAAATTAAAGTAGTTTCGGTGCTTGCTACAAGCCTAACTGCAGTGTTAATACATTGGGTAGTGACCGACTATGGTGTATGGATAGGTTCTACAATGTATCCACAAACTTTGGCTGGCTTTTGGGCTTGCTTGGTGGCAGCAATTCCTTTTGAGCTGAATTTCTTGTATGGAACACTAGTTTACTCGGCTGTTTTATTTTTAGGTATCGAGTATTATAAATCTAAACAAGTATCACTTCAAGCTAGTAGAGCTTAATAATACAGCTTATAGAATTTTATGTAAAAGGCTGTCCGATAAGGATGGCCTTTTTTTTTGAGTTCATTCATAAGAAGTAAACTGCTTTGATAAAACTTTATATCGTATATGGTTTGATAAAGACTTAATAAGCCTTGATACAACACTTATTTTATTACGCTTGGTTAAATAAAAAACGAACAAACGTTTGATATTGCTGTGTATCGCCTTATAATATAGGTTTAGTTGAGCAGATTGTATTATTTTTTTGTTGAAATGCAGATAAGAGTTAGCACTTGTTTGTGCTGTTTATAAACTTGCAACAAATTTTTCACGCCAATTGTAGAAGAATACAGCAAACGTTTGCGTGGTGTTTAATTGGTTATTGTATGATTGACTGTATATTTTTGGTAATACATAATATCTTCTAACCTAAATATTCTACACTTTGAAAAACTTATTACTCTTTTTTGTGGGATTTTTATTTCCACTGTCTATTATTGCACAAACCCAAGTTCCGGTTTATTATGCAAAGTCAAGCAGACCATCGCAACCTGGTCAAGATATTTATAAATGTCTAGATGGCGATAGCAATACCGATTACCACACCAAATGGTACACCAATGGTATCCCAGATACTTTGGACTTTTATTTCTATAATGTTAAAAGTATAAACGAAATTGTTTATAATCCTCGTTTGGCAGCTAAAGGTTCAAACGGTATTTGGCGTTCGGTTGATGTTTATCATACTACGGTTGACCAACCCAATACTTTTGTAAAAGACTTTAGCCAAAATTTGGCCAATGATAATAACCCCAAGACCCTAAGTTTTGCCAGCCCGATAATTAAACCCAATATCATTCGTATTATTGTGACCAATGGGGTAGGTGGCTTTTCGGCTTGTTCCGAACTGAATTTCTTATCAGCTGATCCTTCACCGGTAGAGATAGATCCGTCTTGTGATTTAGTAGCTAACGATGTAAGTAGTCTTGCCGATACTAAACTTACCATATCAAGTGTATCAGCCAATACTGCCGAAAATAGTGCACCCATGAGTAAACTAATGGATGGTGATTATAATACAATTTACC
This sequence comes from Pedobacter sp., assembly GCA_039810685.1. Lineage (GTDB taxonomy): Bacteria > Bacteroidota > Bacteroidia > Sphingobacteriales > Sphingobacteriaceae > Pedobacter. The sequence goes on from JBDHXL010000007.1 coordinate 71,458, forward strand.
ACTCTCGCTATAATCCTAGTAAGTTTGTGGTCTCAGCAAGTAATCCAGCTATCTTAACATTTAATTTTGCTGCCACAGCAATGGATTATTTGGTGTACTATCCTAGGCAAGACGGCAACTATAACGGTCGTTTTGGCGAGTTCGAGGTGCTGTATAAATTGTCTGGTCAGTCGGCCTATACCAGCTTGTTGACCTATGATGCCCAATATAGCGGTAGCCCTTCAATTGTACGTTTCCCTACTCAACTGAGCAATGTGGTTAGTATCCAAATAAAGGTGAAAACAGCTGGTAATGATTTTGCCAGTTGTGCCGAAATGGAGTTTTATCGCAAAGCAGCAATAGACTACGCAGCTTTAAATACAGTTTTTAAAGATGATTTGTTAACAGGTTTGAAAACCGGGGTAACACAAACAGCGATTGATGCTTTGACTATTCCATTTTTTAAAGATGTAGCCAATTGTATGAAGGCCGAGACCTACAATTATCGGTTTAGGATACAAGATTATACGCCATATTTGCCTGTAAATGTACTGGCTTCGCAACTAAAAACCAGTACCTACAACAGCTATGAGAACCCAACTGGTATTTTTTTCGAGGCCGGATCGAATGCCGTATTGATAGTAGGTGAACAAGCCGATAATTTTTCAATAGCATTGACGGTTGCTGATTTTCGAGTTCACAACGGCTATGTTGTACGTCGGTATCCCCTGAAATCAGGTATCAATATTATCCCAATAAGTACCGAAGGCATAGGCTATATCGACTATTATACAACCAACACCTCGGCTACTCCGGTAAAAATTCACATCGCTACCGGAAAAGTTAGTGGTATGATAGATGCCGCAATTGATGGGCCTGAAACTTGGTTGAAAGTGGTCAACAACTCTGTTTACCCACAGATAGATTTGAAAGGGAAATACATGAATACAGTTTTCCATAAAGATTTGTTGAGAAAGTATAACCCCACTGATATCAGGCCTTTAATTGCAGCTTACGATACAATAGCCAAAATTCAGTTTAACATGATGGGGCTGAAAAAATATAATATTGAGCCCAAAAACCATATGTTTGCCTTTGCTCATAGCGGTGGTGGGCTTTATGCAGGGGGCATGGGAATGCACTTCGATTATACTTGGGGCGAATCAAGTTATATTTCTGTAGATGGACTCTTTAAAGGTGATACCTGGGGGGTAGCTCATGAGATTGGACACGTAAACCAAGTACGCCCAGGACTTAGATGGGTAGGTATGACCGAGGTAACCAACAATATTTATTCTACCTACACTGCTTTTACCTTAGGACCCACACGTTATAAAAATGCCCGATTAGAAAACGAATACTCAAATCCTTTTGAAGGAGATACAGTACTTGCTCCAACAACCTACGGTGTGGTTGGTGGTCGTTATAAAGGATTTTTGCGCAAGGCCTTTATTCATAAAACTAATTTGCAAGACCAAAATGTATTTGCCAAGGCTGTAGTTTTTTGGCAGTTGCAGCTCTATTACCAATTTGCTGGAGCACTGAAGGGTGCACCTACTCTACAACAACGAGTTTCGGGAGAGGCTGCTGCGCCAGCCCCTGGCCAGCCAGATTATGCGTATTGGTTGGGTGATGTGATGAACCGCCTGCGAAACAGAAACGATAGTGGTGTAAGCCATGGCCAGTTGATGCTCAATTTTGTGAAAGATGTGTGTGATGTGGTACAAGAAGATTTGACAGACTATTTTGTAAAAGTAGGTATGCTCAAAGAAGTTGATATGGATATTGATGACTATGGTGTTAGAAATTTTAAAATAACTCAGGCTCAGGTAGATCAAACCATTAGTGATATTAAAGCAAAGGGTTATGCAGCTCCAGTTTCGCCAGTACTTTATTATCTAAGTGCCAATAGTTTGGATGCGTTTAAAAACAAGGTGTTGGTGAGTGGTACCTATGGTCAAGGATTAACCATTAACAACGCTAAAATGAATATCAGTCACTCGGTTTGGAAAAATGTTGTAGTTTTTGAAACTTATGATAATTTGAACAATCTGATTGGTGTGGACATGGTTGGTACAGGAGATGCCAATAACCAATCGACCACTATTGATTTTCCTGCCGAAGCTGATAAGGTTTATGCAGTAGCTTATGATGGATCTAAAACCTTGGTATATAGTAAGGTTCTGCCGGTTGATTTGTTAAAGTTTGATGCTGTTGGCACCACAAATGGAGCTTTGCTGAACTGGGAAACTGCAAGCGAAGCCAACAACAAATTGTTTGAAGTTTGGAAAAGCACCAATGGACAACATTTTGTAAAAATTGCCGAAATAGCAGGTAAAGGTAATTCTTCTCAACGTCAGGCTTACAATTATCTGGATAAATCTTTTAACCAATCGGCCTATTATAAATTGGTACAGGTTGATTTTGATGGCAGAAAACGAGAATATAACGAACAAATAAAATTTGTAGAACATCTTAATAAAAGCAGTTTAAAAATTTACCCCAATCCAGTACAAAACAATTTTTGGATACAAGTGGGTGATGGAATTTTACCCAATAAAAGGTTTGAGCTGCTGGATGTTTCGGGTAAACTTGTGAAACAATTTACTGTTAATAATAACGAGACAAAAGAAATAGATTGCAGTAGTTTGGCATCAGGTTTATACTTGTTGCGCTATAAAAACCTTGATGGTACACAAATAGAAAAAATCATAAAACAGTAAATAAACCAAACAATTACAATTTGAGCGTATGGAAATTTTTCATACGCTTTTTTTTGTTACAATATTATTCTAGCTTTGCAGCATCAAAAAGGGGTGCCTTGTTTTGCATAAACACAAATAAAGGCTGAGATCATACCCATTTTGAAGTGCTAGATTATGAGCTCGAGCAATAAGGTGCACATCTTGGGCCTAGAAAATCAAATACTTCAAATGTACCTGATCCGGGTAATGCCGGCGTAGGGATGGTTGATAAGTTAAACTAAGATTGGTAGTAACCCCTATTACCAATAGGTTTTACGAATTAAAAACAAAAAAATTGAAAAAATTTGGATGGGCAGTTCTAGCTGCCTTGCTATTGCCCTGCTGGGTTATGGCGCAATTTAAACTTTCTGGCACAGTACAAAGCCAGCAGAATGCTGCTCTAAGCGGTGTAAGTGTCAAGTTGCTTAATAAAGGATACGTAGTTTTGACCGACAACAAAGGCGGCTTTGAGTTCTTAAACTTATCAGCAGGTCAGTATCGCTTAGTTGTAAGCCATGTAGGTTTTGAGCAAAAAACCTTCGAAGTTGAGCTTAAAAGCAATAAACAAGTAAATATTCAACTGGCCGAGCGTGTTTTTGTAGCCGATGAGGTTGTAGTGAGCGCAACCCGTGCTGAAAAAAATGCTGCATTTGCCTTCAAAAATTTGAATAAGAAAGCAATTGAAAACGTTAATCAAGGTAGAGACTTACCTTATCTTTTCAACAATACGCCCTCGGCTGTAGTAACATCTGATGCTGGAGCCGGAATTGGCTATTCTGGTATCCGTATTCGTGGAAGCGATGCTTCGCGTATCAACGTAACACTCAACGGTATTCCGTTTAACGATCCCGAAAGCCATGCTACATATTTTGTGAATCTTCCGGATTTTGCTTCATCTGTAGATAATATTCAAGTGCAACGTGGTGTGGGTACTTCTACCAATGGCGCAGGCGCATTTGGAGCCAGTATCAACATACAAACACTTACCAAAAGAGATAGTGCTTATGCAGAAATTAACAGCACGGTAGGTTCTTACAATACTTGGAAAAATACACTAAGTTTGGGTTCTGGGCTAATAAACGGACGTTTTTCGATTGATGGACGTTTATCAAGAATAAAATCTGACGGTTATATTGACAGGGCTTTTGCCGATCTAAAATCTTATTTTGTTAGTGGTGCCTATTATGGCAAGAAAGATATTTTAAGAGTTAATATTTTTAGCGGTCTTGAGAAAACTTATCAGGCTTGGAATGGGGTAGAAGAGCGTATTTTGTCAACAAACAGAAGGCATAATGACTACACGTATGACAACCAGACCGATAATTACCAACAAGATCACTACCAGTTGTTTTATACCCGAAACCTGAGTACAAAACTTTTGGCCAATATTGCTTTTCACTACACTTATGGCAGAGGCTATTATGAAGAGTATAAAACCAACAGAAAACTGGCCGATTACAATATTACACCTCCAGTTATAGGTGGTGTACAAATAGATAGAAGTGATTTGGTGAGAAGACGTTGGCTAGACAATGGTTTTTATGGCACCACATACTCGCTTAATTATAAGCCCAGCAATGCTGCCGAGTTAATATTTGGTGGTGCATACAATGCTTATAACGGTAATCACTTTGGTGAGGTAGTTTGGGCTCAATATGCCAATTATGATGCATCAAACTCTTTGCGCAACAGGTATGAAGATAACGATGCATTTAAGTCTGATTTTAATGTGTTTGCAAAAGCTAATTATCGTGTCAGCAAATTGTTGTTCTTTGCCGATTTGCAATACCGCAATGTGTATTACTCTTATTTTGGTTTAAACCAGCAAGCACAATTGGCACAGCAAAATGCTCGGTTAGAGTTTTTTAATCCTAAATTTGGTTTAAGCTATCAGATTAACCCTGCAAGTGATGTTTATGCATCGGTTGCTATTGGTAATAAAGAGCCCAACCGTCGTGATTTTACCGACTCGAGTATCAGTTCAAGACCTAAGTCAGAGCACCTAACCGATTTTGAATTGGGTTATCGCCGCCAAGGAAAGAACTACAATGTATCCTTAAACGGTTTTGCTATGCTATACCGCGACCAATTAATCAATACCGGTCAGTTGAATGACGTAGGTGGATTTACCAGACAAAATGTTCCGGATAGCTATCGTTTGGGTGTAGAATTGGATGCTAGTTTGCAATTGACCAAGAAATTGACTTGGGCAGCTACGGCAGCACTTAGCCGCAACAAAATAAAGGACTTTACCGAGTACATCTATGACAACGTAAATGGTAATCTACTTACTTTTAATTATAAGGATGTGGATATTGCCTACTCACCCAATTTTGTCGCATCAAGTGATTTTACCTATCGTTTATCCAAGCTTAACGTATCTCTTTTAAGCAAATACGTGTCTAGACAATATTTTGATAACAGCCAAACCAAATCAAGAAGTCTGAGCGATTACTTTATCAACGATATCAGATTGCGCTATCAGTTGAGTGTTTTGGGATTGAAAAATGTAGATCTGAACTTAATGGTGAACAATGTGTTTGACGTAAAATATTCGGCAAACGGTAGCACATACCCCGATTTAAATGCTGGAGTTTTAGACCGTTATAATTATTATTTTCCTCAAGCAACCAGAAACTACTTATTCAGTTTAGGTATTAGGTTATAATACAAGACAAATTGCATAAAAAGGCGTGAAGAAATTCACGCTTTTTTTTGTAGGTCGTTGAGCAGAAATTCTAAACCATTTAGTTTTATCTCATAAAGCGTATTAAGCAACATGCCGAGCTTACCACCCGGAAAGCCTTTGTTTTTGTACCATACCAAATAGGGCTCGGGTAAATGAGGTAGTAAATAGCCTTTGTATTTTCCGTAGGGCATTTTTGTTTTGATTAGTTCTAGCAGTATTTCGGGTTGAGCTTGGTTGGCCATAGTTCTGTATTTGTTTGAAACGGCAATAATAACCATTTGTGCATTATGTTATTTGCTTGCTTACTCAAAAATTGTTGCTATTATCAAAATTAGCGGCAAATACTTTGTTTTTTTTTGGCTAAAACCTTGTCAACATCTATAAAGAGAATTTATCGTTCAAAAAAGCGTAGAAGTTTTTTGATTTTGTGTTTTAACCCGTTGTTATGAAACTCTGCTTTCATTTCTTGCATACAGTTTGAACAAAGTCAATCATCGTGTTTAGAGTGGATGTATGCCGCCTCATTTTTGCTAAGATTAACAGTTGAGCATTGGCAAATATGTATTGATCCGGCATTGCATTCGAATGTGGTGTTACAACGTGAACAAAATTTTACTTCTCCCTTGGGCATAATTGATGTGCGGTTGAATGATAATTTTAGCAAATGCTTATTGAAATTACTTGATAGTAATATCGTAACGTTCAATTACTTGATAGTCTTTATCTTTTACAACAATTGTGTAGCTACCACTTTGCAAGTAAAGCGTTTGGGGGCTTTGCTCGTTCTCAATTTCTATCAAATCTGCAGGTATTCCATGTTTATTGTACTCATTTTTTCGGTACGCCAGTACCAATACCGGACGTGCTTTGCTTAACTTCGAAGATGGAAGCCTATATTTCGTTTTTCCAATTGTTTGCCAGTAGGGGCGTTTATCATTATAGCTTGTAGCGGGGTGAAGTACAATTATATCAGTTTGTTTTTTGTTAAAAACCTGTCCGTTTGTATCCAACAAAACAACGGCTTCTTTGTTTTTGTTTAGATTTATGAAAATTGAGTTATAGCTCGGGTTCGATCTTTCTAAGTAGGCGGTTTGGTCAACAGTTAAGGGGTCAATACCCATACTGTCTTTCAATCGCCCGGCCATGGCCTTACCCCAAGCCGGATAGTCGTTCTCATAGGCATGTGCGTAGCCGCAATGTATAATCACCTTGCCTGGAGGTGCTTGTTTTATAAACTGCTGGATATTAAGAGCTTGTTCTATTTCTCTTTCTTTGCCGTTTTTACCTTGGCTTGCTTCGTATCCGAAAAGTACAAAACCTAGTTTCAGCGCATTGGCTATCAAATTGCCAAACTCGGGTTCTTGCGTATAATAGCCGGTAGATTCTATCGCAAAACCTCTTTTGTTGATGGCCGTGTCGCCAAACAAGGCTTCGAGGCCGAGGTATCGGTAACCCTGTTTATATAAATCTTTTAAAAGCGAATTGGTGAAACTGCGATGCTGCGGAAGGTGATGCGCTTCGTTGATGATAAGCATTGCTGCGTCTTTAGCCTTATTTAAGATATAGGTTTTGGCATTAAGTTTTCGGCTTTGTAAATAAAAGAGGCTATCTTGTTTATTTGATTTGGGTTTTCTTATCCCGTTTTTGTCCCAAGTAGCTAAAACTTCGGAATAGTATCCGCTAAAAGAGAGTGCTGTTGCCCCCGTTTGGTATTTCCATGAAACAGTGTCTTTGACAATATCTGCCAATATATCTTTAGAAAACCGATAGCTGGTTTGTCCTAATACTGCACAACTGCAAAATAGTAGTAGGATAGTGATGATTTTACTCATTTTTTTTGAGTTTTTATACTTGTATGATGGCTTACAGATAGACTACAAATCCATATTCTGTAAATACGTTGATTGCTTTGCTTACAACAAATATAATTTAATTGTAAAAGGAGCTAAAAACTAATTTATAATTTTATTGAAAGCTAAAAACCGTTATTTTTGCGTTGAATGAAGTCAAAAGCAATAACTCTTCTGCTTATATTTTTATCGTTTGTTGCTATACCTACAATTATGGTCTGTGTAAATAACGATGTTGACATTTCATCTGTATATACCATTACCGAAGAAGAGAATCATGGCAAAACCAATCCGGGTAAATACTTTAACGACTATATGTCTGAAGTGATGGACTTGGTTTTTATTCTAGCCAGTTTAAACAAAAAGAAAATTTGTGAAGAGTTTCTTCTGAAACACGATAATGCTTTTCAGGAAATTTTTTCGCCCCCGCCCGAACAAAAATTAGTGTAATCTTTATTTTGAAATCAGTTATTCCTCTCGATTTTTTTTGTCGGGAAAAAGCTTTTATTGTGCTGATTTCAAGGATCTATCATCGTATTCTCACACTAATTTTTATTTTACATGTCTAGTAAAACAAATCGTTTTGCCAGCCTGAAATATGATTTTCCTTCAGGCCTGGTAGTATTTTTAGTGGCTCTTCCCTTGTGCTTGGGTATTGCAATGGCATCTGGGGCTCCACTGTTTTCGGGTATTATATCCGGTATTATAGGTGGTATAGTTATTGGTAGCTTGTCCGATTCACATATTAGCGTTTCGGGTCCTGCAGCTGGGCTTACGGCTATAGTGGTCGCAGCTATAGCTACTTTGGGTTCTTTTGAAGCGTTCTTAACAGCTTTGTTTTTAGCTGGTTTGATCCAATTGACCCTCGGTTTTTTGAGGGCAGGAGCCATATCTAATTATTTTCCGAACAATGTTATCGAAGGTATGTTGGCCGGTATTGGGATTATTATTTTTATCAAACAAATACCCAAAGCCTTAGGTGCCGATGTAGAGATTGGTAGTGGCTTTGCCATTTTTACCGACATAGCAGCAGCCTTTGGTCAAATACAAGTGGGGGTATTGGTTATTGCCGCCATTTCGCTGGCCATTGTTTTGATTTGGGATAGAGTAGATTATTTGAAGAAAATTAAACTGCTTCCGAGTGCCTTGGTTGCCGTAATTGTAGGTACCATAGTTAATGAAATTTTTAAAGCTACAGGAAGTTCATTGGGCATTACTTCTGCTAAGTATTTGGTAGAGTTGCCCGTTGTTTCAAGTTTTAGTGATTTGAAGGAGGTTTTCGTATTGCCTGATTTTCTCAACTTCGCCAAAGGTGTAAATTTCTCAAGTTTTCTCAATAAAGAAGTTTGGACCATAGCTATTACCATAGCCATTGTTGCTTCTATCGAGACCCTTTTGTGTATAGAGGCATCAGACCGTATTGACCCTCAAAAACGCCTTACCGACACCAATTTAGAATTGAAAGCACAAGGTGCAGGCAACTTAATTAGCTCGCTTTTAGGTGGTTTGCCCATGACATCGGTTGTAGTGCGTTCATCTGCCAATGCCAATGCTGGGGCTAAAACAAAGATGTCGGCCATTATACATGGTTTGCTTTTGTTAATTAGCGTAGCCTCTATACCAACTTTACTAAACAAAATTCCGCTGGCTACATTAGCCGCTATATTGTTGGCAATTGGCTATAAGTTAGCCAAACCTTCGGTATTTAAGCATTTTTTTGGTAGAGGTAAATACCAGTTTGCACCATTTATTGCTACGGTTGTAGTAGTAGTTTTTACCGATTTGCTTACCGGGGTAGCTTTGGGTATGATCATCAGTATTTTTGCGATTTTGAAAGGTAATATGAAAAGAGCCTATTATTTCCGAAAAGAGGAATATGAGGATGGCGATGTTATTCATATTCACTTGGCGCAAGAAGTTTCTTTCTTAAACAAAGCCGCTATATTGTTTACATTAAACAAGATCCCGCACAACTCCAAGCTCATTATCAACGCATCAGATACGGTATATATCGCCCATGATATTTTAGACAGTATTAAAGAGTTTAGGGATATCCGTGCACCGCTCAGAAATGTGGACGTTACGCTTATTGGTTTCAAAGATGTATATGATTTGGCCAATACCACCAACGATATAAAAAATGTATCGGTAGAGCACAATTTATTGATGAAGCATAGAGAACGCTTAAAAACCTCGAGCCAAGTTATTACTGAGATTAAAAAAGTAGAGGCTAGCGTATAGCCCAACAATAGCCTGTGTAGAGAAGGCAAATTTTTAAATTAATTAAATAGATAGTAAACATGTCAGCATTTTATAAGAAGATAATAGAAAATAACAGAAAATGGGTAGAAAGCAAATTGGCACTAGATCCCGAATATTTCAAAAAATTATCGAAAACACAAACGCCTCCGCTTTTATGGATAGGTTGCTCGGACAGTAGAGTGCCTGCCAATGAGGTGATTGGAGCCGTACCGGGTGAGGTTTTTGTACATCGGAACATTGCCAATATGGTCATTCACTCGGATATGAACATGCTTAGTGTGTTGGATTATTCGGTAAATGTGCTCAAAGTAAAACACATTATCGTGTGTGGACACTACGGGTGCGGTGGTGTTAAAGCAGCAATGGGAAAATCGCCTGTTGGCATTATAGACAATTGGATCCGTCATATCAAAGATAGCTATAAGCTCCGCAAACAGGAGATAGAAGAAATAGCTGACGAAAAAGTGCGTTTTGACCGTTTTGTAGAATGGAATACCAAACAGCAAGTGCTTAATCTTGCTGTTACTTCCTTGGTGCAAGAAGCTTGGAGTAGGGGACAAGAACTGTCTGTACACGGTTGGGTATATGGTCTTGATACCGGCTTGGTTAAAGATTTGGATGTTACCTTCCGCTCGCAAGATGATCTCAGAAACAGCAGCATATTTAAACTGGAATTTGCCTAGCTAGATGTTCAATAATCAAAAAACTCTTTTACAGAGTTTTATATTCAAGTATCGAGGTCAGTTTGGCCTCGATATTTTTTTTGAATATACGCTAGGGAACACATTTGCGATAAAATTTCGTATCTTTCTGTTTTTAGTTTATGATTTTTTGTAAAAACAGAGGAATTAGTTATCCAACACGCATATCCCTTCAGTTTGATACTAAAATCTATGATGTTTGTAGATTCAAGAACGGTAAAACAGTATATAAGGACAAAATAATTTTCTATACCCACAAAACAGAAAAAGAAATGAACTAATAAACTATGCCAAAACTTAACTTCCAAAAAACCGAAACCCTAACCTTTTTGCTCATCACACTATTGGGTGTAGCAAACGGACAAGTATCGGTGTTTTACATTGTTTATTTGTTCTGGTTTCAGGAATTGTTGCGGACATTAGTGGACTTCTTCGTTATTTTCCGACAAAAGAAAAACATTTCAGAAAAATGGCTGTTTATCAAAATGTCTTTCGGATGTTTTTTTATACTTTGTATATATTTTGTGTTTATCGTATTGTTGTTTGGCTTTATGCTAAATTGGAGAGATTTGGATTTGTTGGGAGACAATATAATGGTCTTGATGTTCCGAAACTGGTATTTCAATAGCAATATACTATTGTTTTTGGCAGAATACATGTATTTTCGAAGTAAAAGCGACAATACAGGACTGGAGCTTCGCTTGTTTAATCGTAGGCATATTATATTGCATGTTTCCATTATTATGGGAGCAATGATACAAATGGCTATCGTACCAAGATTGGAAATTGAAAGCAAATGGGTTTCTGCATTGGTAGTATTACCTTTTATGCTGTTGAAATTGTGGCTTGATAAACCTGTAAACCATGAAAAAAGAAACTAATTATCAGCTAATTTATAAAAGTAATCGACTAGTGGTTTTGTATTTTGTTAGTGTCTTGACTATAACTTTATCCATTTTTGTGATTTTTATGATATTCTCTAATTGGTCAAGATTTGCTATGGAGTTCGACTCCAAGTTTTCGGCAATTGCTTGGGCAATATTTATGCTTATTGCTGGAAATATAATGTTTTGTGCTGTGCTTTGGTTGAACGGTAAATATATTTTACGAATTGAACAAGCAGACGAACACTTTGTTTTCATTAAAACTTGGTCAATATTCGGTATTCATAAAACCCGAAAATATCCTGCTGATATACTTAATTCAGCCACTTTCTATAATGGAATAACAAAAAGCTATCGTACACCTGTGGTGATAGCTCCTTACTCAATTCTAAAAACCTCATCTGGTAAAAAACTAGTTTTGGACGAGCAAGGTACGTGGGTATCAACAAAAAAACGCTAACACAAATGGAACAGAATAGCAGCTACACTTACAGTTTGACAATCTGCAACATTTTGAAATCATGGAAAAAGGGCTGCAGTGTACAGTTCCAAAAACCAATCCGCAAAACCTCGTTCCTTATGATTATACACAAAGTATTCGTTTACAATTTAACCATACAACGTTTTTTGTCACAACACCTTTCAAACACATTAAAACAATTGATATGAGAAACATTATTATAGGCCTACTGCTAATATCTGTATCTAGTGCTTTTGGCCAAACAAAAGACACAAAGAATACTAATCCCAATTTTGATAAAACCTTAGCCGATAAATTAGGCGCAGATGATTACGGTATGAAAAGTTATTTCTTAGTAATACTAAAAACGGGAACAAATACTAGTACTGACAAAGAATTGGTCAATCAAAGCTTTAGAGGTCACCTAGAGAATATCAACAAATTGGTTAAAGATGAAAAATTGATTGTTGCAGGTCCATTAGGAAAAAACGAAAAGAATTATCGAGGAATTTTTATTCTCAATAATTTAAAAACTATAGCAGAAGCAAAAGAACTTTTAATAACCGACCCAGCAATAAAAAACAAATTCCTCGATTACGATATTATATCTTGGTACGGTTCTGCTGCACTTTCGGAATACCTACCTTTTTCGGACAAAATTTGGCGAATGAAACCTTGATAACTAATTTTTAGTACTAAGTATTAAAGAGCAATTGAACATGAAAAAATGAATAAAGAGATTGGTAAGTTTTGTTACAGTCAATACTTATTCGTTCTTTTCTAATACTGTTTCTCGGCTAAGTTCTTGACCAAATAATCAGCTCTTTTAGCTGAGCCAAATCATCAACTACCAAGTGTGGCGCAACTTCGGCCTCTGCTACATCTTGCATATTTGCTTCGCCAGACAAAACCAATATCCCCATACCTCCGGCATTTATTGCTGTCATAACATCGGTATAGATACGATCGCCAACCATAGCAATTTGCTGTGGTAATAGATTCTTTTCGTGTATGATTCCTTCTAGCATCCTAGGGTCGGGTTTTCCTATCACGAGGTCGGGTTTTCTTTTGGTTGCAGCTTCAATGCAAGCGCATATTGCTCCACAATCTACCAACACCACGGCTTCATCGGTTGGGCATACCCAGTCGGGGTTGGTGGCAATATAGGGCAAGCCTTGACTGGCCCAGTAGGCTGCTCGGCACAACCTGGGGTAGCTCAGGCTGCGGTCAAAAGCTACTATTAAGGCATCGGGTTTGTCATCAGGGCTATCTGCAGTCGAGGTATAACCCGCATCCTCAAACTCTTTTATCATACTTGGCGTACCCAACAAGAATAGTTTTTTGAAATTGGGGTGATGATGTTTTAGGTATTGAATGGTAGCCTGTGCCGAGGTGTTCATTTCGGCTCTCTCGGCCTGTATTCCCATTTTGCTCAGGTGTTTCAAGTAATCGTCGGTACTTTTTGAAGGATTATTGGTCAGAAATGAGTAGCCTATCCCTGATTTTTTTAGGTAATTCAAAAAATCATTGGTGTAGTCAAACAAGGTGCTGCCGTTGTAAATAGTGCCGTCCATATCGAGGGCAAAATGTTTAATTTGGCTCAATTGCTTTTTCAGTTCGGGGCTTAATTTCATTTCTTTAGTTTATTCCGTTTTTGTTGCTAATTCATCATCATATCCGTGAGCCTTGGCTTTCCACATCAATGCAAAAATAAGGATACAGACTATGGCCATGCCTATCATCATCATAAATACATAGTCCCAAGCTTTTCCGGGGTGGCTTTTGCTCAACAAATCAACCATATAACCTACACCTAGACCAGATACCAATCCGCTGGCATAGCCGAATAGCCCGGTTAGTCCGTTGGCTGTTGCAGCGGCTCTGTTGGTAGCTTGGTTGGCGGCGGCAATGCCAATTAGTGCTTGTGGTCCATAAATAAAGAAACCCGACATAGCCAATACAAAGGTCATTAGCCACGAGGGCGAAGAATTAGGTAAATACAAGAAAATTAGCATAAAAATAGCTACACCAACCATACAATATAAAGATGTGCGGTGTGCTTTACCTCCAAAAAACTTGTCGGTTGCCCAACCCGCTACCAGCATACCTACAATGCCAAAAATTTCAAATATGGCTACTGTCCAACCGGCATTACTAAGAGTCATTCCGTGTGCTTCTTTTAAAAAAGTTGGCCCCCAGTCCAGTACTGCAAAACGCACTACATAGACAAAAAAGTTGGCAATTCCCAATATCCAAATCCATTTGTTGCGATACACATTTTTTCGGATAAATGCTTTGAACTCTGCCGATGATTCCTTGCCTTTTTGATGGGTTTTGTGTAGTTCTTTTAGGCCAACAGATGATGGGGTGTCTCGCAAGCCGATAAAAAGTCCAAAAGAACCAACTAAGGCTATAGCGGCAGGTATCCAAAAACACCATTTCCAGGCTCCGTAGTGTGCAGCCGATTCGAGCACACTTTTCATTTTTTCGCTATCGTTGGGGTCTATTTTTAGGTTGGCCGCAATAGATGATACAATTTCGGGGTTGTTGCTCAGGTTGGTACCCATTGATCCCATAATATATCCGGCCAATATGGCAACCAATGCAGCTCCAATAGAGTGTGAGGTGTTCCAGATAGACATTTTGGTAGCCAGCTCATTTTGAGGTATCCAATGGGTAAGCAAACGTGCTACCGGAGGAAAACCGCTGCCTTGAACCAAATTGTTTAAAATAAGTATAAGACCAAAAATGAGCACCATGGTATTGGTAAACATGGGTCCGCTATGTTGCCCGGTTATTAGGCTACTTAAATCGGCACCAAAACCAAAGGCAAAATTGGCAATAGCACAAAGAAAAAGGCCAATCGACATGTGGTAACGGGCATTCATCTTGTCTGCAATTAAGCCATTCAAAAACCTAGAAACACCATAAATTATCGTAACTAAGGTCATGATAATACCAAAACTTGTTTTGGTTATCCCATATTCGGCACTTAATCCGGGTATAGCAAATGAGAAGTTTTTCCGCACAAAATAAAATAGTGCATATCCAATCATTGTAACAATGATGGTTCGTGTTTGCCAATACTTAAAAAGTTTGGCCTGTTCTTGGTCAGAGTTCACATTTTGGTTCATATAGTTGATTTTACGTGCTGGTTTTATGCTTCAGGTTTAATTTCCCATACACCACCTTGCCCAAATAGCTCATCCAGCCATTGCTCGAGCAATCCGGTACGTAGGGCAACATCAAGTATAGTAAAACGACGACGAATATATTGCGCCCTGATAAAAGTTGCTCTTAAACGTGAGCGGCTTATGCCAATTTGTTCGGGATCAGTTGGTGCACCTACCAAATCCAAACGTTTTTTAGCTTCGGCAAAAGGTACCAGTTGTTTGCTCAACCTTTCTTGTATGTTCGGCCATTTTTCTACTAGTAATTGTAGTTGTTGGCGCAAATCAGTAGGATTTATGTATTTTGCGGCGGTTTCTTGTGCGCCAATTTCAGGAAAATCCGTGTCGGCAAACAACTCAAGTGATTCTGCTTTCAGCTGTTCGGCCTTGGGCCACTTTTCGACACAAGATTCAATGTTTAACTGGCTTAAATCGGTTTTCAGTAACACTTCGTAGAGCGAGGTAACTGCTAGTGTGCCAATACTTACCTGAAAGCCATGCGAAATGTGCTCGCCGTTATGGAGATGATGCTCCATATTCCACAAATGGCTAAACTGATGTTCGGCACCAGAGGCGGGACGACTAGACTTGGACCATTGCATAGCAAAACCACCAAGCATTAAGCCTTCAACAAGTTGGCTAATAGCTTTATAGTCACCTTTTTTTGTTCCCTCTGGGTCTGATAAGGCTTCGTGTAGTCCGCCTTGCACAATGTCCCAAGCTGTTTGGTCTATTGCTTCTACGCCAAGTGCATCGGCTAATATCCAATCGGCACCGGCAGTAATTTTGGCAAATAGATCGGCATAGCCAGAGGCAGTCATGGCAGCAGGGGCTTTGCTGATGATATCAATATCAGCAATACAAGCTTGTGGAGCAGGGCAATTGAAAGTTTGCTTGGCACCATTGGCTGTTATCGAAGCACCGAAGGCCGTGTACCCATCCATTGATGCTGCCGTAGCTACACACATATAAGGTCTTTTGCATAGATGCGAGGCCAGTTTGCACAAATCGTTGATAGTTCCAGAGCCCACTGCAACTACAATGGCTTCATGTTGTTTTAGCGATTGCTCTAACTGTTCTACAAAAGAATATTCGGCATATAAATCGGGATTATCAAAAATAAATGCCGGTACACATTTTATGTTTTCGCTTTCAAATTGTTTCGATATTTGCTCGCCCAATAGCGTGTAGGTGTTAGTATCGGCTACTATTAGAGCTGTTTTGTTAGGAAATTGTTCTTTGAAAAGTGCAGCAGTTTTGGCCGATGCGCCACGTTCAATGATTAAAGCTTTTGTTTCGTTGGCTGATTGTAGTGCAATATCTATTTTTGACATCTAGTTTTTAGGTTGAAATTGGTTGTTCTATTTGATTATCCAAATAAACAATTTTACCTAAAAAGAAACAAATAAAAAGATAAAATAAATATCTGAAACAGCTTTAGGTTTTGTTTGATGGTGAATTGATTTTACTTTTGGCTGTTTCTGGGCTTTGTTACTAGCAATAACTTTCTCTAAACTTGGCCGACATTTCTTCGGTTATTCTTATAATATCATCGGCCTCGTTAGAGTTGTTGAAAATAATTTGATGGCAATTTTCTTTGTGAGGTAACAAATAAGTTTTGTAGGCGGGTACAACATGATGGTGCCATTTATACAAAACATCCTCTTCAGGATAGCCTCTTTCAATTCCGTCTCGTTGGATACGTCTTTCCAAGGCTACATTTTCATCGGCTTCAATAAAAATCTTATGATCGAGCAGGTCATGTATTTCTTTGAAATGCAATATAAATAAACCCTCAACAATAATGATAGGAGCAGGGTATATTTCGAGTATTTTATTTACCGCTAAGGGGTTGTTGAAATTGTATTCTTTTTTATAAACCGTTTCTCCGTTGATAAGTTTTTGTATGTCCATCAGAAACTGTTGTGAGTTGATGGTCTCGGGCAGGTCAAAGTTAAACAGTTTATTTTCCTCTCGGGTCATTTCGCCCTGCGGGATGTAGTAATCATCTTGCGATACGAGGGTAACCTCATCAGTTTTAAAATAATTTAGAAAGCTTTTGAGGAAAAATGTTTTCCCCGAGCCGCTTCCGCCAGCTATGCCAATGATAATTTTTTTCTTATTTGTCTTCACGTGCAGCATAAGAAAGGTTACACAAAAATCGTTTATCCAAAGCGCCCAAAGCATCAGCTACGGCTTTGGTCATTACAATTATAGCATCTTTAGTGCTTTCATTTTCAGTAAATTTGCCTACCACTTTTGCAAAAGTACTCCGATTGGTCATAGGGTTGGTAAGCTGTATTACCGTGCCAATGGGTGCTGTGCGGTGCAAAACTAACATTTTTGATGCATCCAAATCGGCATCAGCAATCCAAACAGCTGTACCTCTTTCGTCAATTTTGTTAAGTCCATAGACACTTGCTGGGCGTTTCAAATTAGGGTTTTTGATGGTTTCGTCTTCATCATCAACATTTTGGCTTATAGCATTGGAGTTTTGTTCCAATGGTTTTGCTCCTTTGATGATTAATTTTTGACCTATGTTAATATCGTTTGTACTTAAGTTGTTCAAATTTTTTAACTGAAAAGTAGTCAGCTGGTATTTATGAGCAATAGAATAAATTGTTTCTCCGGCTACAACTGTGTGTTCAAAAGTACTTTCGGTAGTTTGCTCACTTTTGGTCTCCAGGCTTTTGTTGTCAAGCACTTGGGTGCCGGTGGCGCTTGGTGCAGGCGTACTAGTGTTGCCTGTTGATGTACTAGCAGCAACTGATACAGGTATTTTTAACACTTGCCCTATACTAAGGTTGTTGGAGCTGAGCCCGTTAATTTCTTTTATAGCTTCGGCTGTGGTGCCATATTGTTTAGCAATGAGATTTAAGTATTCTTTGGGTTTTACAATATGTTCGGAAATACTTGGGCTAGCCAAATTGATTGTTTCTTTTACTAGTGTTTTTGCCTCGTTACTTGTTGTTTGGGGCTTGGTACTAGGCTCAGCTACTTGTAAAGGGTTACTTTTGTTAAAGGGAATGCGCAAAACCTGACCAATTTGTAGTTGGTTTGAACTGAGCTGGTTAATCTTTTTTATCTCATCTACTGTTGTAGCAAATTTTTCGGCCAAAAGGTGCAAATTATCTTTGGCTACTATTTTATATTCAAAATAGCCTTGGTTGTTTGTATTTGCACTAGCAACTTGCTTTTGCTCTACAAAGGGGCGGTTTGTGGGTACTTTAACAATGTTGCCCGGGTGTAGGGCTATATTATTATTGTATTTTTGGATATCGGCTACACTAACCTGGTATTTCCGCGAAAGCGAATAGTAGGTTTCTTTGGCATCTACCTTATGAATGATTAATTTTTTGCCGTTTAGGTTTTCAACACCTACCGAATCTAGCGGGCTAAACCCAAATGTCGAAGCACTTACAAATAGGGGTAAGATATATATTAAACTGTGTTTAAACATCAATAAAGATTAGAGTTAAAGGTTAGCAAAAGTAAGAATTAATCTCTTAAAATTCATTTTGTAATAAAACGGTAAGAATACCGCTCTATTGTAGTAATTTCTCAATTTTGTAGATAAAATTTTGTATCTTACCATAAATTAAAATTTAAAAACTATGGCTGATAAAATTAATCTAACGGATAAACAGGTAAGACCTGTGGTAGAACTATTAAACGACTATTTGGCCAACTACCACATCCATTATCAAAAGCTGAGGGGTTGTCATTGGAATATTAAAGGAGCTAACTTTTTTACGCTTCATCTAAAATTTGAAGAACTTTATACCAATGCCCAAACTACTATTGATGAGATTGCCGAAAGGATTTTGACTCTAGGGCAGTCGCCGCATAGTCGATATGCCGATTTTATTAAGGTGTCTGCAATTAAAGAATTGGATACCATTGGGTTAAATGATAAGGAAATGGTTGAAGCAATTTTGAGCGATATGGGTAAATTGATAGAATTGGAGCGAGAGTTGCTACTAGCAAGTAGTGAGGCTGGCGATGACGGTACAAACGATATGGTCAATGCTTTTATGCAGTTTAAAGAAAAAACAGTATGGATGCTCAACGCTTTTTTGGGGCGTAAATAATGGCTTTTTAAAGATTAAAGCGTCAAAACGAATTCGTTTTGACGCTTTTTTACTTAATTGAATTTCCCGCCAAATTTATTTTTAACATCAGTTACAATATTTTTGATGTTTTGCTCTTCGCCACGTGGACAAATGAGTAAGGTGTTGTTGGCTTCTACTACAATAAAATCATGTAGTCCTTGCAAAATCACCAATTTGTCTTTGGGTACATTAACCATACAGTTCGACGAATCGTACATCATTACCTGCTCATCAGGTATAACGGCATTGCCTACGTAATCTTTATGAGCCATTTCGTAAATAGAGGCCCAGGTACCCAAATCAGACCAACCAAAATCTGTAGGTAATACGTAAACATTTTCTGCTTTTTCCATAATACCAAAATCGATTGAAATATTAGGGCAGCGCTGGTAGGCGTTAGCTATAAATTTTTTCTCTTTTGGTGTGTTGTAGTAAGTTTTTCCGCTCGTAAAAATCTCGTACATTTCACTCAAATGTTTCTCTAGCGCCTTTTTTATGGCTTTCACCGACCAAATAAAAATTCCGGCATTCCACAGAAAATCACCACTTTGTAGGAAGGATTTGGCTAATTCTAAATTGGGTTTTTCGGTAAAGGTTTTTACCTTGTGTAAAGCTGGGTTGGTACTAAGTGAGCTATCGGCATATTGGATATAACCATAACCCGTATCGGGTCTGTTTGGGGTAATGCCCAATGTAATCAAAGAATTGCTTTTACTGGCAGCATCTACACATTGTTCAATTGCATCAACGAAAGTTTCTACTTTGGCCACGGTATGATCAGACGGGGCTACAATGATAACAGCATTAGGGTCGAGTTCACCAATTTTCATGGCACCGTATGCAATACAGGGGGCAGTATTTCGCATCAAAGGTTCGGCCAAAATTTGATTGGCATCTATTTGTGGCAATTGTTCTTTTACCGTATCAACATAAGTGTTGTTGGTAACAATAAAAATATTTTCGGGCTTGCAAATCTTCAAAAAACGCTCATAGGTACTTTGAATAAGTGTACGTCCGGTACCAAAAAAATCTATAAACTGTTTTGGAAACTCCGTTCTACTTACAGGCCAAAATCGGCTGCCAATACCACCAGCCATTATTAAAGCGTATTTCTCGTGTTTCATAATTGGCCAAATATAACTTTTATTACATTATTCCTTCTTGCAAAAGGTCGTGCAAATGAACAATGCCGAAATATTTTCCTGATTTTGTAACCAACAATTGGGTAATATTATTTTTCTTGATAAGTTCAAAAGCATGTAGGGCTAGTTCATCGGCATCAATGCTACGTGGGTTAGTGCCCATGATGTCGCTGGCTTTGATAGGGCTTAAATCGCTGTGTTTCTCAAGCATACGTCGAATGTCGCCATCGGTAATGATGCCAACAATTTTATCGTTTTCCAATACAGCAACAGCGCCAAGCCTGTTTTTACTTATTTCAACAATGACATCTTTTATTGAAGAATCAGTACTTACAGCAGGTTTTTCATTCTTTGCGGCCAAATCGCCAGCTTTCAAATACAGACGTTTGCCCAATGCGCCACCGGGGTGGTAACGAGCAAAATCGCTAGATTTGAAATGCCTTGCTTCTAAAAGTGCTATGGCCAGTGCATCACCCATGGCCAGTTGTGCAGTAGTGCTGGTTGTTGGTGCCAAATTATGCGGGCAGGCTTCACGCTCAACCGTTGTGTCCAAAATAAGGTCGGCTTGTGCAGCTAATTCAGATTGTGTATTGCCTACTATGGCCACTAAGGTATTTCCGGCAATTTTTAGTAATGGGGCCAAAATTTTAATCT
This sequence comes from Pedobacter sp., assembly GCA_039810685.1. Classification (GTDB taxonomy): domain Bacteria; phylum Bacteroidota; class Bacteroidia; order Sphingobacteriales; family Sphingobacteriaceae; genus Pedobacter. Next base: position 92,105 of record JBDHXL010000007.1, read on the forward strand.
CGGGTGTATTACCGCTTTTAGAAAGGCAAAATACTATGTCGTCTTGCTGTATTATTCCCAGATCGCCGTGTACCGCATCTGCAGCATGCATAAAAACTGCAGGTGTACCGGTTGAGTTTAAGGTGGCTACAATTTTTTGTCCGATAATGGCACTTTTGCCAATTCCGGTAATTACAACACGGCCTTTAGAGCTTAAAATCAGTTCAACTGTTTTGGTGAAATCGTTGCCAATACGGTCGATAAGCGCAGTAATAGCCTCTGCTTCAAGCTTTAAAGTTTTGGTGGCCGAAATAATTAAAGAATTTTTTTGTTCCAATGAGAAAATATTATTAAATTGATACTTTATTTAGTACAAAATTATGTTATTTTGGAGAATAAAAACACATATTATTCGATAGAGGAGATGAATATCAAAAAATCATTGTTTGATAACCTTCAAACTTTTTTTGGTTTTGATAATTTTAAAGGGGATCAAGAGGCCATCATAACAAACATACTGGAAGGGAAGGACACATTTGTGATTATGCCAACAGGCGGAGGAAAATCAATATGTTATCAGCTTCCGGCTTTGATCAGTGAGGGGACTGCTATCGTAATTTCTCCGCTCATCGCCTTGATGAAAAATCAGGTCGATCAAATCAGAGCCTTTGGCGGTAATGATAATATTGCCCACTTTCTCAACTCATCTTTGTCTAAAGCAGAGGTGACACAAGTAAAAACCGATTTGCTAAATGGCAGCACCAAGCTCTTGTACGTAGCTCCCGAGTCATTAGCAAAACAAGAAAATACAGAGTTCTTTAAATTACTCAAAATATCATTTGTTGCTGTAGATGAGGCACATTGTATATCTGAATGGGGGCACGATTTTAGACCGGAGTATCGTAAAATTAGGCAAGTAATTGCCAGCCTTGACGAGAATATGCCCATAATTGCGCTTACCGCTACCGCTACACCCAAAGTACAGCAAGATATTATAAAGAACTTGGGCATGACCAATGCTACCTTGTTCAAATCATCTTTCAACAGGGCCAATCTGTTTTACGAAATCAGACCCAAGGTTAATGCCTTAAAAGAAATTATCCGCTTTGTGAAGAACAATGCGGGCAAATCGGGTATTATATATTGCCTAAGTCGTAAAAAAGTAGAGGAAGTAGCCGAAACACTAAATCTAAACGGGGTGAAAGCATTACCCTATCATGCAGGTTTAGAAGCCAAAGTTAGGGCCGAAACCCAAGACAAGTTTTTGATGGAGGATGTTGAGGTGATTGTTGCCACAATTGCATTTGGTATGGGAATAGATAAGCCTGATGTACGTTTTGTGGTTCATTATGATGTGCCCAAAAGCATGGAAGGGTATTACCAAGAAACCGGAAGAGCTGGCCGTGATGGGGGCGAAGGGGTGTGTTTGGCCTTTTATTCTGAAAAAGATATTGAGAAGCTAGCTAAGTTTATGAAAGACAAGCCGGTTTCTGAGCGTGAAATTGGTACACAAATACTTAAGGAAGTAATTGATTATGCCGAATCTGCCGTGTGCCGACGTAAGCAAATACTGCATTATTTTGGTGAAAATTTCAATGAAACCGGTTGCAACAGCATGTGCGATAATTGCAAAAAGCCCAAAAAACAATTTGATGCTGAAGCTCCCTTACTTGCCCTGCTAAAAATGATTGAAAAAACGGGTGAAAAATTTGACGATGTTCACTTGCTTAACCTGTTTATGGGTTACGAAACAGCCCAAACCATTGCCTATGAGCACGGTAAGCTGGAAGAGTTTGGCTCGGGCAAAGAAGAAGGCGAAATCAAATGGAAATCCATTATACGCCAAGCGGTTTTAGATAATTTTTTGTATAAAGATATTGACAACTACGGTTTGCTAAAACTCACCAATTTAGGTCGTGATTTTATTGCCAATCCTTATTCGTTAAAATTTGTACTCAACGAAGAAATGCAGGCGCAAACCGATGAGCAGGATGATGAAGGCGGTAAAGCCGGGGCTGCAGCCTTAGATACCAACCTCTTGAAGCTACTGAAAGACCTACGTAAAAAAATTGCGAAACAAAAAAATGTTCCTCCGTATGTAGTGTTTCAAGATCCCTCATTGGATGAAATGTGCACACATTATCCAATTACAACCGATGAGCTAAAGCAAATCTCTGGAGTAGGACAAGGGAAAGCACTAAAATTTGGTGGTCCTTTTATCGAGCTGATTAAAAAATATGTCGAAGAAAACGATATTGATCGCCCGGTTGATTTGGTAATTAAAACCCAAGCCAATAAATCGGCCCTCAAGGTGTCTATCATTCAAAATATTGACCGTCAAATAGATCTAGAAGATATTGCCCGCTCAAAAGGTTTAGAGTATGCTGATATCTTAAAAGAAGTAGAAGCCATTGTCAACTCGGGAACACGATTGAATTTGGCTTATTATGTGGATGAGGTTATTGATGAAGATCGACAAGACGAGGTTTTTGATTATTTTCGCTCTACAGAGACCGACTCTATTGATGAAGCTTTGAAAGAATTGGGAGAAAACGACTATACCCGCGAAGAGATACAATTGCTACGCATCAAATTTTTGAGCGAGCTAGGCAACTAGTTGGCTACAAAAAGCGAATTAGCTCTGATTGGTCTCAATTAAGTTTACATTTGTTAAAACACAACAATAATATCAATGATTAGTATTGAAAAATTAAAGCATACCCAAAGCGGCAATTTCTTTTTGATGGCTGGCCCTTGTGCTATTGAAGGTGAAGATATTGCCCTAAGTATTGCCGAAAAAATAGTTAAGATTACCGACAAGTTGCAAATCCCCTACATTTTTAAAGGCTCATACAGAAAAGCAAATCGTAGCAAAGGCAGTTCTTTTACCGGAATTGGCGATGAGAAAGCATTGAAGATTTTAGAAAAAGTAGGTCGTGAGTTTGATATACCTACGGTTACAGATATACACGAAAGTGCAGAGGCAGCAATGGCAGCCAATTTTGTAGATGTTTTACAAATACCAGCGTTTTTGTGTCGACAAACAGATTTGTTAGTTGCTGCAGCACAAACAGGCAAAGTTATCAATGTCAAGAAAGGTCAATTTTTATCGGCCTCATCTATGAAATTTGCAGTAGAGAAAATTAATGATGCAGGCAATAACCGTGTTATACTTACCGATAGAGGTAATACTTTTGGCTATCAGGATTTGATTGTTGATTATAGAGGTTTGCCCGAGATGCAAAGTTTTGGTGTGCCAGTGGTTATGGATTGTACACACTCATTGCAGCAACCCAACCAAAGTAGCGGTGTAACGGGTGGTAAGCCAGAACTTATCGGCACCATAGCTAAAGCGGCTATTGCTGTTGGTGTTGATGGTTTGTTTATTGAAACCCATCCAGATCCAGCCAATGCCAAATCTGATGGAGCAAACATGCTTAACTTGGCTTACCTTGAAAGCTTGTTAAGCCAACTAATTCGGATAAGGGAAGCCATTCGTTCTTAGTGTTTAGTAACTAAAAACTCGGTTCGCCTATTAAGCTGTCTGCCCGCTGCTGTTGCATTGCTGGTGGCAGGTTTGTTCTCGCCATAGCCTTTGTATAGCAATCTTTTAGCGTTTACACCCAAAGTTAGTAGGTGTGTGTAAACTGCTTTGGCTCTGTTTTCTGATAAGATTTGGTTGTCTTTTTCCGAGCCAATACTGTCGGTATGCCCTTGTATTTCAATCTCTACACTGGGATTTTCGGCCATAAATATACTCAGTAGTTTTAGCTCGCTCAAAGAGCTGGGCAGAAGTTCGTATTTATTGGTATCAAAGAAAATGTTTTTTAGGGTTACTTTTTTGCCGTTTGCAATTCGATCCAATTGTATGTCAAATTCTTGCGATCGGATATTGGAATCGACTTGTAAGTCAAAGTGGAGCGAATAAATCATATAACCCTTGGCCAATATATTAAAAGCATAAGGTTCTCCGCTAGGCATAACGGCCATAAAACTCCCATCTATCGGGTCACTGTAATCTTGGTATTTGAGTTGTCGGTTACTAAGATTGTAGATAGAAACATTACCCTCAATTGCTTTTAGGTTCTCTTTGTCGCGTACAGTACCTTTTACAAATATGGCTGTTAAAGGTTTGAGCTGTTGTGGCATTTCAAACTCATAAATATCTACATCGCCAAAACCTTCATTGAGGTTTGAGGAGAATAATCCTTTTTGCCCATCGGTAGATACTATCAGTCCAAACTCGTCTTTATAAGTGTTGATGGGGTAACCCAAGTTCACAGCCTTAGAAAAATTGCCGTTAATATCCATTTTACTCACAAAAATATCTTTTCCTCCCATACCTGTCCATCCTTCTGATGCAAAATACAGCGTTGTACCATCGGCATGTATGAAAGGGGTTGCTTCATCTTCGGCAGTATTGATGTTTGGTCCTAGATTGACTGGAGTTTGCCAATTACCGTCATGCCCCAATACTGATTTCCAGATGTCATAACCGCCATATCCTCCAGGTCTATTACTTAAAAAATAAAGTGTTTGGCCGTCTGCACTAATAGAAGGTTGCGATTCCCAATAGCTGCTGTTGATTATTGGGCCTAGGTTGACTGGTTTGCTCCAGTCTTTGCCCTGTTTAACTGAAAGGTAAATATCGCACCTGCCAAATCCGTCGGGTCTATTACAGCCCGTATAAAACAAATATCGCCCATCTGGCGACAGACTCTGTGCGCCTTCATTGAAGTTTTTGGTGTTGATGTTATTGCTTAAAGGTTGGGCCTTCGTCCAATTATTGGCTACTCTTCTTGCAACAAAGAAATCTTCGTTGCCATCAATATTACGAGTAAAGATAATTTGTTGTTCATCGGCAGTAAGTGCCGGAAAATATTCTTTATATGCACTATTAATATTTGCACCAAGGTTAATAGGCTTGTAGGGTAGTGGCTTTTCAAGTGCTTGTAAAGCAAATGCACAATTTTCCAGGTACTTGGCTGCCTTGTCTAAGTATTTTTTATCTGCTTTAGCATTGTTTAAAAATGTGGTAAAATGTGTTTTAGCATTTGTATAGTTGCCTACGCTTAACTCGGTCTCTGCTAATAAGTAATATAGATTAGCACTATCGCTTATCCCGAGGTCAATAGCTTTTTGGTACTGTACAATGGCTTGTTGAGAGCGTTCTGTTTTTCTGAAAATATCTCCCAAAAAGATATATGCGTTTTGAAATTTATCGTCAATATGTAAGGCTTGTTCTAATAAATTTATGGCTTCTTGGTATTGATTGTAGCGGTATTGGCGCTGTGCTTCTTCAAAAAGTTTTAGTGCCTTTCTGCTTTTCGTTTGTGAAAAAGCTACTTGCGATAGTAGTGTAAATAATAAAAGAAATCGCAAAAACATAAATAAGCAGGTTTAAAAAGGTATCAACAAATATACTCAAGGTATATTAAGATATTTATGGGTTTGCAGAGATATTTGCCATTTGGGTTTTTCTTTTACATAATCAATAATCAACGGTAGCATTTGGTCAGATTTAGACCATTCGGTTTGTAGGTACAGTTTGCACTTGCTGTTTACTTTTTCGGCATATTGTTCGGCCCATGAAAAATCACTTTTGTTGAAAACAATGATTTTTAATTCGTGTGCCAATTTACAAATGCTATCAACAGGAGCTTTGAATTTTTTGGGAGAGAGGCATATCCAATCAATTTTACCACTAATAGGGTGGGCTCCAGAGGTTTCTATAGCAATGACAAATCCTTCACTTTTGAGTTTTTTTGTTAGAGCATCGAGATTATAAATCAAGGGTTCGCCACCAGTTATGACTACTAACCTGCTCGGATGGCTTAGTGCACCGGCTACAATCTCATCAACTCCTAATAAAGGATGTTGACTTTCGTCCCAACTTTCTTTTACATCACACCAATGGCAGCCTACATCACAGCCTGCCAATCTGATGAAATAAGCTGCTTTGCCGCTGTTGGCTCCTTCGCCTTGAATTGTGTAAAAAGCCTCCATTACGGGCAATATCGAACCATCGGCAGGAATATCTTTTTTGCTCATAGAGTTGCAAAGTTAGCAAAATCGTCAATACTTATTGAACTAAACTAATTGCTAGTTTATTGCTTAATCGCTTAATTTTCAGGTTCTATTTGGAAAGAATATAAATAATAGTAATATTTGTTTTAATCCTAAAATATGAGCTCTGACAGGCATGGCTTAACATTTTTAGTTTTTTGTGACTAAATGAAATGTGCTTTCAATTAGATTTGTTAGATAGATTTGTAGTTTATTATTAAAAAAATGAGTTCTTTACGTTATTCGGTTTTGGACTTGGCCTTAGTAAAAGAAAACCGAAGCATTAAGGATACTTTTGCTGCTAGCCTTGAAACAGCACAATATGCAGAAAAACTGGGGTTTACACGCTATTGGTTTGCTGAACATCACAATATGGAAAATGTAGCCAGCTCGGCTACTTCGATATTGATTGGTCATATAGCCCAAAATACCCATACTATACGAGTAGGTTCGGGTGGGGTGATGTTGCCCAATCATACTCCGTTAATTGTTGCCGAGCAATTTGGTACCTTGGCAACGCTATTTCCAGATAGGATTGATCTGGGTTTGGGACGAGCACCGGGTACCGATCCTTTAACTGCTTACGAGATTAGAGGTGAGCGAATGCATGCTGTTCAAGACTTTCCTCACGACGTGTTGAAATTGATGAACTTTCTTGGCGAAAGAAGCCCTGATCAAAAAGTGAGGGCTATACCAGGTGCAGCTACATTTGTGCCAATATGGATTTTGGGCTCAAGTACAGAAAGTGCTCGTTTGGCTGCTGCTTTTGGCCTACCTTATGCATTTGCTGCTCACTTTGCACCGACTGCTTTTTTTGATGCAATTGCGTTGTATCGCCAGCAGTTTCGTCCTTCAGCATATTGCCAACAGCCTTATGTGTTGGCTTGTATTAATCTTATTGCTGCTGATACTGATGATCATGCATATTTTTTAGCGAGCAGTATGAAAAGAATGTTTAAGGCTATTGTAAATAAAGAAAGTAGGCCTCTACCTGCTCCAGCTACCTTTGATCTTAGCGAATGTACGCCAGAAGAGCAGTTTGCTTTAGAAAACATGTTGAGTTTAAGTATTATTGGTGGGCGTGATCGTGTGAAATCTCAATTAATTGACTTCTACAAAAAATCAAAAATTGATGAGCTAATGCTAAATACGCCCGTTTATGATGAAATTGAACGCTTGAATACACTAAAGATTGCAGCTGAAATCATCAAAGAGAGCTGATTTTTTGAGCTTGGTATCGCTTTTCTTTTCTTAGATTTGCTAGATGAAATATGCTGAAATGGCTTCTCTTTTTGAGAAAGATTTGGAACAACTTTATCAAAAAAATGAGGCCAGAGAATTATTTTTGCTGATTCTGTCTTTTTGTGGGTTGGCCAATAGACATAACTATCACCTCCTAAAGGAATATTTGCTAGATCAAACAGCCGAACAACAATTGCTAGCTTATTTAAGCGAATTGAAACAAGCCAAACCTATTCAATACATTTTAGGCTACACCAGTTTTTATCAACTCAATTTTAAACTCGACTCTTCGGTATTGATACCTAGACCCGAAACAGAAGAATTGGTGCATTGGCTTATTAGTTCTTTTAATGATAAGAAATCAAAAATAAACATTCTTGATGTGGGTACAGGGAGTGGATGTATTGCTATCAGTCTAAAATCGCAACTTGCTAACGCAGAGGTTTTAGGTCTTGATATTGCAGCAGACAGTATAGAACTGGCTAAATACAATGCTCGGCTCAACCAATTAGAGGTTTCGTTCTGTCAAGATGATGCTTTAAATTGGAGTGAGGATATCAAATCACAGTTTTTTGATGTTATAGTGAGTAATCCACCCTATATACAAGAAGCCGAGCAGGCAAAAATGCAGCCCACCGTATTGCAATTTGAACCTCATCGGGCACTTTTTGTTGCCGATGAAGATCCTTTGTGCTTTTACCACTCAATTGCAGATTTTGCTACTACCAATCTAAAAAATGGTGGTGCACTCTTTTTTGAAATCAATCAACTATTCGGAGACGAAATTGTAACCATGCTCAATAATAAAGGTTTTATTGAAGTAGAATTACGTAAAGATTTGAACAATAATGATAGAATGGTGAGAGCTATTAAGCCTTAATCACCTTTATGCCCTGGGATGAAACTGGATGATGACAGATTTTAAGTACTCCTGATCAAGGTGAGTATATATTTCAGTTGTAGTAATACTGGCATGACCCAACATATCCTGTATGGCTCGTAGGTCTGCACCTCCTTCTAGTAAATGGGTTGCAAATGAATGACGTAAGGTGTGTGGACTAATTGTTTTGGTTATTCCGGCATCAGTTGCTAGTTTTTTTATCAGGTTAAATATTGCCGTACGTGATAATTTACTACCCCTGTGGTTTAAAAACAAAAAATCTTGATGACCATTTTTTATTGCTTGATGCCGACGTATATCATCTTTATATATCCGAATATATTTTAAGGCGCTAGCACCTATTGGAATTATACGTTCTTTATTGCCTTTTCCTACTACTTTCAAAAACTCACTATCCGGATAAATATTTGATAGTTTTAAATCAGTTAATTCGCTGACCCTTAATCCGCAACTGTAAAGTGTTTCAATTATTGCTTTATCTCTCATACCCATGGGTTTTGATGCGTCAATTGCTACAATTAGTTGGTCTATTTCACTTATACTTAGAGTGTCTGGCAGCTTGCGTCTTATACGTGGTGTTTCTAGCAGGTTGGCCGGATCATCGGTGATTAAGCTCTCTTCGAGCAAATAAAAAAAGAAAGCCTTGATACCCGAAATTATTCTGGCCTGTGTGCTTGGCTCTAGTCCCAAATTACCCAGATACTTTATAAATTGCCTTAAATGAACAAGCTTTACTTGCTTTATTTCTTTTACGTCAGTGCTAAATTCGAGGTATTGAAAAAGCTTGTTTACATCTGCAGTATAGGCAGCAATGCTGTGATCAGATAATGAGCGTTCTAACTTGAGATAGGAGGAGAAGCCGTTTAGAAGCGAAGAGCTGTTCATTTTTATCTGATTTTTTTATAACATTGTAGGCGAAAGCAAATTTGCATAAAAAATTACATGCCATCTATAAAATTATCAAAATGAAAATCCAGATAATCAACGGACCAAACCTCAATTTATTGGGCCTTAGAGAGCCATCTATATACGGAAACCAAGAAATAGGACAATATATCGATCAATTGAGAAGTCGCTATCCCTTAATACAACTTGATTATTTTCAGAGCAACATAGAAGGCGAATTGATTAATAAATTGCATGAGGTTGGTTTTAGTTATGATGGTATAATCCTTAATGCAGCTGCATATACCCATACCTCTATCGCTATAGCCGATGCTATTGCAGCAATAAAAACACCTGTGGTAGAGGTGCATATATCTAATATCTATGCCCGAGAAGCTTTTAGACATGTTTCATTTACGGGCAGAAATTGTAAAGGTGTGCTTACAGGGTTTGGTTTAGAAGGTTATCGCCTAGCTATAGAGAGTTTGTTGAGTTAAGTCGGTTTCTTAATACTAAAAAATCTACCCGACTTGGTGATACGGATACTAATTTGCTGAACGCTGGTAATTTACTCAACTTCACGGGTAATTTGGTGTAGCCTTTTTTTTGCCACAAAGCTAAATCTACCTCGGCCTTAATATCTTCGGGTCGGGTATTGGCATAATTTCTCAGGGCTACTTTCAGGATAACTTTAACGTGCTTTGGGTAGAGCTCAACATCTTCAAAATCGGTGTTGTTGGTGATTTGTATAGGCAATACAAATTCTTTCTCAGTAAATTCATCAACAGGGATTTTCACCCTTACTTTTTCCGGAAAAATATTGATACTGCCCGATAAATGGTGGTTAAGCCCTATAGTTGTATCTACACTTTTATTTATAGCTACCAGTTTTAAGCTATCTGTATTCCACCAGTTAATTTGTTCTAAATCATGTTTGGAGCCAGTAATCGTAACTGTAGGAGGTAGGAGTGTGCTAGCTCCTGATATGCCGTATTGACTGTTAACACTTAAACTTGTAAGCAGTTTGAGTGGAATTTGCTTGCTTATTCTTTCGGCAAAGTCAAACATTAAAGTGTCTGGCGATACAGAAATCACTTTTTGCGTGCTGGCCAATTGTTTATTGATATTGCTTAGTTGTTCAGAAAGCACAATATGGTTACTGTGATTCAGCTTCTTTAAGCTTATATCGATAGATTGAGGGCTAATTCGAAGGCGAGCAAACAAAAGTTGCCAACCCGAACCTTCAACCACCAAGTTTATTGTGTCGTTTTGTAATGAACGATAGGCTTTGCCCTTAGGGGCATCAATGTAGTTTAGTGCTGTTTCGACCTCGTAGCTATAAGTTTTGTTGAAGGAAATAGATACCCAGGCACATATGGCTAATAGAAAACATAGAAAAATAACTGAAATACGCTTGCGTTCTAACTTGCTAAGTTTTACCAATGCCATGTTATAAAGGTATAAAAAAAGCCGAATGGAAAATACCATCCGGCAGTAAAATATTTACCTAGACCCGTTGTGCATTTTAAATGATACTGACTTTTAAATTATTGATATTTCGGTTGAAATAAGTTTTGTTGATAAATTGTACAGTAGTTAAAGCTGTAATTTTAGCTATTAATCTGGCTTTAA
>JBDHXL010000008.1:0-97170 GCA_039810685.1 Pedobacter sp.
CATTCCGAACAGAGAAGTTAAGCCCGCCCGAGCCGATGGTACTGCGGTAACACGTGGGAGAGTAGGTCGGTGCCCAGACCTTTACGGCCTCCATCCTATCAGGATGGAGGCTTTTTTTGTTGTTTTAAGATTTAGCTCTTCACAAATCTAAATTAGTTGTACTTCAATTTCGTGTACAACTATTATTGCATATTAGTAGCGATATTTTAATTAAGCACTCTAATAAAGCTCAATACTAGAAAATTTGTTGCAACGCTTGATATTCCCTCTGGTTGAGGATTTGGTTATGATTTTATTCTATTAAGGCCGTAATGTAGGCCCGCTACGTGCAGCGCTTGTGCGATTTTATTTTCTTGAATAAGCAGTTCAATCTGTTCGATATCGTAAATCTCAACCTGTAAAATCTCGTGCTCGTCAAAATGTTGATCATGCGTTTTGCATCCACCAGTTAAAAGATATGTGTAGGTTTTATTAGTTGATGTTGCAGGGTTAGGGTAAAGTGTAGCAATAAGCTCGCAGGTTTTAAAACTATATCCAGTTTCTTCTAAAAGTTCTCTTTTTATAGCTGTCTCAGGGCTTTCGCCAGGGTCAATTACGCCACCTGGCAATTCTAATGAAATGATGTCGGCAGCAAATCTGTATTGTTTTACCATTATGATTTGCCTATCCTCTGTTAGTGCTACTGCATTTACCCAGTTTGGATATTCGAGCACATAGTAATCGTCTTTAATAAGTCCATTTTGGAGCTTACAGGTGTCAACTCTGAGTGTAGCCCATTTTTCTCTTACTAAGTATCTTGAGCTTAGTTTTTCCCATTTTTTTATTTCCATGGCAGCTGTGCTTTCTAAAGATATTTTTTGACGTGTTCTTGTTTTTGCAGCTGATCCAAATGTACTATTTTATGCTCTATTATCAGTTTGTTATATACTGCATTGAGCATAATAGCAAGTTGCTTATTTGGGTTTTCATCTTGTGTAAATTTCCAATAGAGAAATTCACTTAAACTACCTAATTTTTCGGGAGGGAGTGTACTTTCATTGAGCCAGACTAAAAACTGTTTTGTATCGGCACTGTTAATGAGCTGGGGATTTAGTCCAAAATCTTTATTTATAGTATCGTTGAATGTTTGCTCAGCCTCCAGCACCTTACCAATTTGTTTAAGACCTAGTATTTTGGCCAGCACTAAAGCCAAGTTTTCAATCTCAGATTTTATTAAATCTCTTTTGTACATTTTTTATCTAATACTTTGCTCGTATACTTACCAGCTACCGCTGCTTCCACCTCCGCCAAAGCTACCGCCACCGAAACCACCAAATCCATCACCACCTCCAAAACTATCTCCTCCAAATCCATTACCCGAGTTTCGATTACCACCACCTAGCAAGGTGCTCCACAAAATGGCATCTGCAATACCTCTACTGCTAATAATGTGGCCATTATTACCACCACCTCCGCCACCACGTCTCAACAAAACCATAACAATGATGATGATTATGAGCAGCGAAAGAACAGACCCAATACCACCCGATTCTTGTTTGGAATTTTTCCCTCTTTCTGCTTTGTATTCGCCTTTGGTAAGCTGAATGATTGCGTTTGTACCAGCCTCTAAACCTTCATAATATTGCCCATTTTTGAAAAAAGGTTTGATCTCATTTTCAATTATTCTTTTGGTGTAGATATCGGGCAGGGCACCTTCTAAGCCATAACCAGTTTGGATTGCTATTTTTCTGTCACCAAGAGCTACCAATACAACTATGCCATTATTTTTGCTTTTCCCGCCTACGCCCCACTTTCTGCCCAATTCCAAGGTGTATTCGTTGATGTCGTAATCACCAACAGTTTTTAAGATAACAACAGCAATTTGGTTGGAGGTACTATCATCAAAAGCAATAAGTTTTTGTTCTAGTTGGTTGATTTGTTGTTTAGAAAGTGTGTTAGTGTAGTCGTTTACAAGCTGCTGTGGTCTAGGTGGTATATCTTGTGCAGAAACAAAGGTGTAGTTGAAGAGCAGAAAAAGGAATGCATAAAAGAATTTTGTCATGGCTAGATAGTAGTAAAAATCAGTCTATGATATACACATCGTTGGGTAGTTCGTTAATATCATCTTTTTTGGGAGGAAAATAATGTGATAGCTGTTCTGCGACTTTTTTTATCCCGGTTATGATACCTTTGCTTAAACTATCGGTCTTAAAATCAGCAGTCATAGCCGCACGTGTACAATCCCAAAAATCTTCCGGAACAAGTCGGTCAATTCCTGAATCACCTATAATAGCAAACTTCCTGTCTTCTGCTGCCAGATAAATTAGCACACCGTTATGTTGGGCGGTTTTGTCCATACCTAGTTTGAAAAAAAACTCTTTGGCTCTTTCAAGCGCATCACCACGTAAATGTTTTTCGTAGGCAATCCTTATCTCGCCCGATGTTTTTTTTTCGGCTTCGGTTATGGCCAAGGCAATATTCTCTTGGTCTTGTTCGGTTAAATGTGCCATTTTTTAAGTGTAACCGTGTCGGGTAAAGTTAAGAATAAGCTAACCCGACACGCCATGCATTGTTAAAACTCAACTTTAGGGGCTTTCTCGCTACCGGCATCGGCTTTGAAACCACTTTTCTGCTCGAAACCAAATATACCGGCCATAATGTTGTTCGGAAAACTTCTGATTTTGGTGTTATAGGTCTGTACAGCAGCATTAAAGTCTTTACGTGCAACAGTTATCCGGTTTTCTGTACCTTCTAGCTGGGCAGATAAATCTCTAAACTGATCAGTCGCTTTAAGCTGAGGATAGTTTTCGGTTAGCATCATTAGCTTACCTAATGCTTGTGTAATCTGGCCTTGGGCGGCTTGGTATTTCTGAATATTCTCTTCTGTTAGTTTATTGGGGTCAACAGTAATTTGACTTGCCTTGCTACGGGCTTCAATTACAGCGGTAAGTGTTTCTTGTTCGAAATTTGCAGCACCTTTTACGGTATTTACCAAGTTAGGAATAAGATCGGCCCGGCGTTGGTATTGCGTTTCGACATCGTTCCATTTTGCTTTTACATTCTCGTCAAGACTGACCATGCTGTTGTATCCACAGCCACTAAAAAGAGCTAGTACAGCTATCACCGCTACGATTCCAAATAAGGTTTTTTTCATGTTCAAATGTTGTTAATTGTTATACGATTTAGACGATCTTTAATTTAAAAAGTTACGAATATCTTTTGTGGAGATATTTCTGAGCCCTAAGATACACAATGGCAAAGAATAAAAATACCCGTCTAAGCTATTAAATTGTATATTTTTGTTTTTTTATTGAGATAAAACTCGATCATACAAATGCAAAAAGAAATAGAAATCTCGCTTTTACCTCACCAAATTGATGATGAACAGCAGGTGCTGGGGCAATTGGCAGATAAGGCTCGTGTTAATCCGACACGTATAAAAGCGTATAAAATCATCAAAAGATCTATTGATGCCCGTTCAAAGCGGGTAGTGTATCGAGTAGTATATCGAGTTTTTATAGATGAAGAATTGGTAGAAAAACCTTTGCGGTTTAGCTATCCCAAGGTGTCAGGTAAGGAAGAAGTATTGATTGTTGGAGCCGGTCCTGCAGGTCTGTTTGCAGCTTTACAAGTTATCGAAAACGGAATGAAACCTATTGTACTAGAGCGGGGAAAGGACGTGCAACAAAGAAGGCGAGATTTGGCAGCAATAAATAAAAAAGGAGAAGTGAACACCGAATCGAATTACTGTTTTGGTGAAGGAGGTGCAGGCACTTACTCTGATGGAAAGCTTTATACCCGTTCTAATAAGCGAGGTGATATCCAGAAAGTACTTCAAATATTTATCGCACATGGTGCCGATGAAAATATCAGTATTGATGCCCGACCACATATTGGAACCAATAAGCTCCCTCATATCATTAGTGCGATTAAGGCTAGTATAGTCAACGCAGGAGGCGAAGTGCATTTTAACACTAAAGTGGTAGATTTTTTAATTGAGCAAGGGAAAATTATGGGACTTGAATGTGCTGATGGACGTGTTTTTCGTGCCAACCATGTAATATTAGCAACAGGACATTCTGCCCGAGATATTTATGAACTCTTGCACCGCAAAGGTTTAGCCTTGGAAGCTAAACCATTTGCCTTGGGGGTGCGTATAGAACACGAACAAGCTTTGATAGATCGGGCACAGTACCATTGTACTATCAGAAGTGAGTATCTACCACCAGCCTATTATAGTTTGGTAGAGCAGGTTGATGGGAGAGGTGTTTTTTCTTTCTGCATGTGCCCAGGAGGGATTATAGCCCCTTGTGCAACCAATCCTAACGAAATAGTTGTGAACGGTTGGTCACCATCGAAACGTAATAACCCTTATGCCAACTCTGGAACTGTAGTACAAATTAATTTGGATGATGTGCCCGGAGATAGCCCTTTACGTATGTTGGACTTTCAACATTCGGTAGAGCAAAAAGCCTATGAGGCAGGAGGTGGAAAGCTGGTGGCTCCAGCCCAGCGGATGATAGATTTTGTAGAGGGAAGACTTTCTGTTGATTTGCCGAAGAATTCGTACTTGCCCGGAACTAAAAGTGCACGAATAGATAAATTATTGCCAAAGTTTGTTGTAGAGGCTTTGCAAAAGGCTTTGCCGCTTTTTGGAAAAAAGATGAGAGGATACTATACCAACGAAGCCATATTGGTAGGCGTAGAAAGCCGAACCTCATCAGCGGTACGGATACCACGAGATAGAGACAGCTTGCAACATATAGAAGTGCAGGGGCTGTATCCTTGTGCTGAAGGAGCTGGATATGCAGGAGGAATTGTATCGGCAGCTATAGATGGAATTAACTGTGCTAATGCCATTATTACCAATCAAACTAAGTAAAGGACAGTGCAACATTAAAATGATAGAGTAAATGAGCAGTTAAAGAAATGGACTGTTCCATTTCGAAACTGGGGTTTGACAATGCAACAATTACCTATTAAATTTGGTTATAGAATTAGAGCTGTTGGTAACTCCATTGAGGACAAATAATCGAAGGTTTCAACCAATGGGTAACTTAAAAAACAATGACGTAGTTTGGTTTACACTACTGTACCTATTTAAAAGCGACCGTTCTATGGTTAAATTTCTATAAAGATTGTACCCGGTTGACAGTTTTAAACTCTGAAATCCCTAATTTTTGGCATTACCCTAAAAAATTAATTGATATGAAGAAGACATTGATATTAGGCGCAAGCCCCAATCCAGAGCGATACGCCAATATGGCTGCTAGGCGTTTAGTAGAAAATGGGCACGATATAGTGAATATTGGTTTGCGAAAAGGGCAGGCTGGTGGGGTAGCAATTGAATCTGCAGCTTCAATTTATACAGATATCGACACCATAACTCTTTACCTAAATACCGAGCTACAGCGACATTACTACGATTATATTTTGGCTACAAAACCAAAGCGTGTTATATTTAACCCCGGAACCGAGAACCCCGAGCTGGCCAATTTGCTAAAGGAAAATGGAATTGTTGCAACAGAAGCTTGCACATTGGTGTTGCTAAGTACCGGCCAGTATTAAACAGGATAGAAACATTATGATGATTACAATTTATGGAATACCCAATTGCAATACAGTAAAGAAGGCACTTGATTGGTTAGATGAGCATGGCTGTAACTACAAGTTACACAATTTCAAGAAAGACGGACTAAGCGAATCAAAGCTAGACGAATGGTTTGGGGTGTTTGGTTGGGATAAAGTGCTTAACAAGGCGGGACTAACATACAAGAAACTAAGCGATGAACAAAAAAATAAAATTGTTGATGACTCTAGCGCCAAGCATTTTCTATTGGCCAATACAAGTGCGGTGAAAAGACCACTTGTAGAGAAAGGAGGGCAAGCTATTTTGTTGGGTTTCAGTACTGCTGATTTTGAAAAATTGCTTCTCTGAATTTGGGCTGTTAAATTATGTTAAAAACAGCTAGGGAAAAGAGCTTTAGAATTACATTTGATTTATGCGCCGACTACTAAGTATTTGTCTGATCTTACTGAGCTCTTTGGGCTTATGGGCACAAAACAGCACCTACATTACAGGTAATATATTTGATAATGAGCAGCGCAGTATGGCGCTTTCGGGTGTGTCCGTTCGGAATTTGAGTACCAATAATTTTGTGGTAAGCGATAAAGATGGACATTATGCCTTGCTGGCTAAAAAAGGCGATTTGATTTCCTACAGTTTAATGGGCTACCATACTGATACAGTATATTTGGTTAATTTATTTCCCAAAAATATTTATTTGCGTACAGCAGTAAAAGAGTTGCCAGAAGTTGCGATAACCGGAGCTAAAGTGTCACCCTATCTGGATTTGAAAGATTACGAAGCCAAGTCTGCTAGGCGTTTCGACTACAGTAAAGAACGAGGTGGGCTACGCCTTAACCTGGGTTTTGGCAAGTACAGAAAACAACAGGAGAAAGAGCAGGCGCTTGAAGAGGAGGCAGAAATTAACGAAGAGATAGCTAAGAATTTTAATCTTGCTGTAATCAAGAAACTAGTACATTATGAGGGTAATGATCTGGATGGATACATAGGTTTGTACCGCCCCAGCATCGAAGCGGTAAAGGAAGATCGCCCTTTTAACTATACTTATTACATTGCTACTACTTTTCAGGAGTGGAAACAATTACCTCCTGAAGCCCGTAGGCTACCTCCCTTACCTAAACTGAAAGCCAAGCAGTAATTTTCGTAATATTACTGTTTGATTTTTGAACTTTATCAAACAAGAGTTTACCTTTATTCTTAAAATAAATCAATTATGTATAAACCTGTTTTCAAACCTTTAATGGTTTTATTGAGTTTGTTGTGCTGGCAATCTACTTTTGCGCAGCAGGTTAACTCCAATTACAGCTCAGAAGAAGCTTTTGGCCCCTTGTTCTACACACAAAACGGTAACGAGTTTCGCTCTGCCATGGGCGCACCGGGGTCCCAATATTGGCAAAACCGAGCCGATTATCGCATTGCTGCTACTTTAGACGATGCCAACAATAAGATTACCGGTCAGGTTACCATTACTTATAAGAATAATAGCCCCGATAAGCTACCTTATTTATGGTTGCAGCTCGATCAAAACTCTTTTGCAGAACACTCTAGAGGGGTTGCCGTTACACCGCCCTTAAGCCGATATGGAGCAAAGGGTGAAAAATTTGATGGGGGTTATAAAATTGAGAAAGTTGCTGTTTTGCACAAAGGTAAAGCTGCAAAATTTACTACCTTGGTAGAAGATAGCCGGATGCAGATAAGACTTGCTGATGCAATGGCTGCTAAGGGCGATGTAATTTCTATCACGATAAACTACAGTTATATTATACCAAAATTGGGTTCGGACAGAACCGGACATTTAAGTACAAAGAATGGTGAAATTTTTGCTGTAGCACAGTGGTTTCCACGTATGTGCGTGTATGATGATGTGATAGGTTGGAACACATTGCCCTATTGGGGAGGAGGAGAATTTTATTGTGAGTATGGCGATGTATCGTTTGATATTACTGCACCAGCCAGTCACATTGTGATGGGCTCTGGCGAATTGTTGAACCCTCAAGAGGTGCTGACTGCAGAGCAATTGAAACGCTGGAATCAAGCCAAACAAAGCGATAAAACGGTACATATTCGTAGCGAAGCAGAAGTGACCGATCCTAAATCACGTCCGGCAGGCAAGACCCTAACCTGGAAGTTTAAGATGGTCAATACCCGTGATGTGGCTTGGGCTAGCTCTAAATCGTTTATTTTGGATGCCGCTCGTATCAACTTGCCTAGCGGTAAAAAATCTTTGGCTGTATCGGTACATCCGGTAGAGAGTAACGGACCCGATGCCTACGCTCGTTCAGTTGAATTTGTTAAAGCCTCTATAGAACATTACTCAAAAATGTGGTTCGAATATCCATATCCTATGGCAGTAAATGTAGCAGCCAACATTGGCGGTATGGAGTACCCTGGCATTGTGTTTTGTTCGTGGAAATCTAAAAAAGGAAGCTTATGGGGAGTGGTTGACCACGAGTTTGGGCACACTTGGTTTCCGATGATTGTAGGATCTAATGAGCGCAAATTTGGTTGGATGGATGAAGGATTTAACACTTTTATCAACGATTTATCTAGCGAAGCTTTCAATAACGGAGAGTTCAAACCCCGAGCCATGAACATGAATGCTATCGGCAAGGGCGTAATCGGTAACCCAAGATACGAGAACATAATGTTGATGCCTGATGGTATGGCAGAACCCAACATTGGTATTAATTTATATTACAAACCAAGCTGGGGTTTACACCTTTTGCGTGAACAGATTTTAGGTAAAGACCGTTTTGATTTTGCGTTTAGAGAATACATTAAAAACTGGGCATTCAAACACCCTACACCCTATGATTTTTTCCGTTCTATGGAGAATGCTGCCGGCGAGGACTTGGCTTGGTTTTGGAGAAGCTGGTTCTTGAACAATTGGAAAATGGACCAAGCTATTGGTGAAGTAAAGGCACAGAATGATAAAGATGGTAAGCTAGTAGCCTATAATATTAGGATAGATAACTTAGAGAAAATGCCGATGCCAATTATTCTATCCATTAAAACCAAGAGTGGGAAAAATGATTTGGTAAAACTACCTGTTGATGTTTGGATGAAAAACAAGAGCTGGTGGATTTCTTACCCCAGCACCGAAGAGTTGAGCGAAGTGCAGCTAGATCCGCAACAAGTATTGCCAGATAGCAACGCCGACAATAACAAATGGATGGCTACGGCAAATTAAGCCTTAGCAACAAATAAAGAAATGCCCATAGCTACAACCTATGGGCATTTCTGTTGAATAACTTACAGAAATATTATGATAAGGCTAACAAAAGAAACCGATATAGATACGATTTTGAGGGTAAAAGTAGGCGACATGGTAACTGATGGTTTTAGTAAAACAGGACAAGTAGTAAGCATAGAGGTAAAAGATGATGGGCTTTTTCGCTACTACTCGTTTCATCTTGCAACCGATCGGGTCATCATGCTAAAAAGGTAATTAAGCTTAAGCAGATTTTTAGATAAATCACCCCTTAATTCAGGTTGATATGTAGCGCTTCTTGGGTAAACAAAAAAAATAGTTAACCACTTGATAGATAAAAGAATTTGTTCTAACTTTGCAGTCCCCAAAATGGGGCACTATAAATAGCGCTAACCATAAGGGGATTAAATAAATAAAATAAAAAACAAAAAGCAAAAAATGCCAACCATTCAACAATTAGTTAGAAAAGGTAGAGTAGCACTGGAGTTTAAGAGTAAATCTCCGGCGTTGGACAGCTGTCCACAGCGAAGAGGCGTATGCACACGTGTGTACACCACTACCCCTAAGAAACCAAACTCAGCAATGCGTAAAGTAGCTCGTGTACGCTTAACCAACGGAAAAGAGGTGAACGCCTACATTCCTGGAGAAGGACACAACTTGCAAGAGCACTCTATCGTATTAATACGTGGTGGTCGTGTTAAGGATTTGCCAGGTGTACGTTACCACATCATTCGTGGTGCTTTGGATACATCAGGTGTTAACGGGCGTAATCAGCGTCGTAGTAAATATGGTACTAAGCGTCCTAAACCAGGACAGGCAGCTGCAGCACCAGCAAAAGGTAAAAAGAAATAATTTAGGAGGAAACAAGAAATGAGAAAATCAAAACCAAAAAAGAGAATCATTTTACCTGATCCTAAATTTAATGATGTTCAGGTTACCCGATTTGTAAACAATATGATGTTTGACGGCAAAAAATCTATCGCCTATACAATTTTTTACGATGCTGTTGAGTTGGCAGAGAAAAAAGCTGGCGAGAACGGTTTAGAAGTGTTCAAACGTGCTTTGGCTAATATTAGCCCTTCGGTAGAGGTAAAATCTCGTCGTGTGGGTGGTGCTAACTTTCAGGTACCAACAGAGGTTCGTCCAGAGCGTAAAATGGCTTTGGGCATGAAATGGTTAATCACCTACGCACGTAAGCGTGGAGAAAAAACCATGAAAGAGAAATTGGCAGCAGAGATGGTGTCAGCCGCTAAAGGTGAAGGTGCAGCTGTTAAGAAAAAAGAGGATACTCACAAAATGGCAGAAGCTAACAAAGCCTTCTCACACTTTAGGTTCTAATAAATGATTGAATATTGAATGATTGAATGATTGGGTTTTGAGTGTGCTGATGTACACTCACTCATTCACTCATTTTATCATTCATTCATTAATAAAACAAGATGTCAAGAAATTTAAAATTTACAAGAAATATCGGTATCGCTGCACATATTGATGCCGGTAAAACAACCACCACAGAACGTATATTATTCTATTCGGGTGTAAACCACAAATTAGGAGAAACTCACGAAGGTTCGGCTACCACTGACTGGATGGCGCAAGAACAAGAGCGTGGGATTACCATTACTTCGGCGGCTGTTACCGTTTTTTGGAACTATCGTGGGAACAAATACCAAGTAAACGTTATTGATACACCCGGACACGTGGATTTTACCGTAGAGGTAAACCGCTCGTTGCGTGTTTTGGACGGTTTGGTGTTTTTATTCTCTGCTGTTGATGGGGTAGAACCTCAGTCTGAAACCAACTGGCGTTTGGCCGATAACTACAAGGTGCCACGTATTGGTTTTGTGAACAAGATGGACCGTTCGGGAGCCGATTTCCTAAAAGTTTGTAAACAAGTTAAGGATATGTTAGGCTCGGAGGCTGTTGCTTTACAATTGCCTATCGGTGCCGAAGATGATTTTAAAGGTGTAGTTGACTTAATTAACAACAGAGGTTTGGTTTGGAATGAACACGATAAAGGTATGACCTTTACCGAAGTGCCAATTCCAGATGATATGTTGGATGAAGTAGCCGAGTACCGCGAAAAACTATTAGAGGCAGTAGCTTCTTATGATGAGTCTTTGATGGAGAAATTCTTTGAAGATCCGAATTCATTAACTGAGCGTGAGATATTGGATGCTTTACGCAAAGCAGTACTAGATAACGCTATCGTACCTATGGTTTGTGGTTCGTCTTTCAAAAATAAAGGGGTGCAAACCATGTTGGATTTCGTGATGGAGCTATTACCTTCACCACTTGATCAAGAAGCGGTAAAAGGTACCGATCCGCGTACTGATGCCGAGATTTCTCGTAAACCAGACGCTAACGAACCTTTTGCTGCATTAGGTTTCAAAATTGCTACTGACCCCTTTGTAGGTCGTTTGTGCTTTATCCGTGCTTATTCGGGTAAATTGGAAGCAGGTTCGTACGTTTTGAATACCCGTTCGGGCAATAAAGAGCGTATTTCTCGTATCTTCCAAATGCACGCCAACAAACAAAACCCTATTCCTTTTATTGAGGCGGGTGATATTGGTGCAGTTGTAGGTTTTAAAGACATCAAAACAGGTGATACCCTTTGCGATGAAAAACACCCAATTGTACTAGAAACCATGGTATTCCCCGAGCCGGTAATCGGTTTAGCGATTGAGCCCAAAACTCAAGCTGACGTAGATAAACTGGGTATTGCGCTAAACAAGCTTTCTGAAGAGGATCCTACCTTTGTGGTAAAAACTGATGAAGATACCGGCCAAACCGTAATTTCGGGTATGGGCGAGTTGCACTTGGATATTTTGATTGACCGTTTGAAACGTGAGTTCAAAGTAGAAGTTAACCAAGGTGCACCACAGGTAGCTTACAAAGAATCTATCAAAGGCAGCACTGAACACCGTGAAGTTTACAAAAAACAATCAGGTGGTCGTGGTAAATTTGCTGATATCAAAGTGGTTATTTCACCAGCCGATGAGGATTGGGATTTGACTAAGAGCCCGCTCCAGTTTGTAAACGAAATTGTGGGTGGTGCAATTCCAAAAGAATACATCCCTGCTGTACAAAAAGGCTTTGAAGCTTCTTTAAACAATGGTGTATTGGCTGGTTATCCGTTGTCGGGTATGAAAGTACGCTTGATAGATGGTTCATTCCACGCAGTTGACTCGGATTCGCTTTCATTTGAGATTGCCGCAAAAATGGCTTATCGGTCAGCTCTTCCAAAATGTTCTCCAGTATTGATGGAGCCCATTATGAAATTGGAAGTACTTACCCCCGAAGAGAATATGGGTGACGTGATGGGCGATTTGAACCGTCGTCGTGGACAAATGCAAGGTTTGGATACTCGTAACGGAGCACAAGTTATTAAGGCCATCGTTCCACTTTCTGAGATGTTTGGTTATGTAACCCAGTTGCGTACCATCACTTCTGGGCGTGCAACTTCAACCATGGAGTTTGACCACTATGCAGAAGCACCTCGAAACGTACAAGATGAGGTGGTGGCCAAGTCTAAAGGTAGAGTTAAAGCCATCGAGGATTAATCTATAATCATAAAGCTATTGGGCAGTTAAGCTATAAAGCCTGTCCAATAGCTTAAAATAAATTTTTCACAGCCTATAGTTATAAATAGCTCTAACCATAGGTATTAAATAAAAATAATCATGAGCCAAAGAATTAGAATTAAATTGAAATCGTATGATTTCAACTTGGTTGACAAATCAGCCGAAAAAATTGTAAAAACAGTGAAGCCTACAGGTGCCGTAGTAAGCGGACCTATCCCACTTCCTACTGAAAAGAAAGTTTTTACTGTTTTGCGTTCACCACACGTAAACAAGAAAGCTAGAGAGCAGTTCCAATTGTGCGCTTACAAACGCCTTTTGGATATCTACAGTTCCAACTCAAAAACTGTTGATGCTTTGATGAAACTAGAATTGCCTAGCGGTGTTGAAGTAGAGATTAAAGTTTGATAGAAACTAGAATTGATTAAAATAGCCCTGTCAAAAGTTTTGATAGGGCTGTTTTTTTTATCTTTTCAAGACAAACTAAAATATACGATATGGTATAAGCACAAGCTTCTCTTGTTAAATTCTAAAACATCAAACGTTTGTTGTGATGGAAATAGTAATAATAATTTTGTTTTATTATAAAAAACTTACTAGTTTTAGTCTTCTAAATATAATCATTAGATTTTAATTGCTTCTTAATAAGCCTAAATTGTGATTAGATGATAGTTTACGACTTAACAGCGGAAAGGCTTTTGCTAAAGGAAGTCTCAGAAGGAAGTTCTGAGGCATTTACCTCGGTATTCCATTTGTATAAGGGCAAATTGTTCTCATTTGTGAACTCCTTTGTTCAGAATGCAGCAGATACGGAGGAGATTGTGCAAGACGTTTTTTTGGTGGTTTGGAAAAATAGAGAGATGCTCCAAAATATTGAGCATCCACGCAACTACATCTATACTATAGCTAGGAATAAAACATATGACTATTTAAATAAAGCCAGTAGAAATAAAAAAGCTGTCCAAGATGCGTGGATTAATGCCTCTATTAGTCTTAATAATATAGATGAGCAAATTTGCCTCAAAGAGAGTGCGGCATTGGTTAATCGGGTATTGAAAAAACTGTCTCCACAAAAACAAAAGATTTTTAGTTTAAGTAGAGAGCAATTTCTTAGCCATGAGGAGATAGCTGAAGAAGTTGGTTTGTCTAAAAGTAGAGTAAAGAATGTTATAGTTGAGGTGCTAAAGCACATCAAATATCATGTTCTAAAAAATACAATCATCGTATTTATGTCCACACTACTCTGCTGGTAGGGGTATCTTATGTGGAGATTTTCGGGTGTAGGGAATTCTCCTGAAAATATTTTCAATATTTTAGGTCTTTTCTTCAGCTTTTTCAGTCTAAATTCATGTAAAGTGGTGTATTGTAAACTATCTTTGCTAACAAATTAATATTTTGGACGAAAGCATGTGGGGCATGGAAGCAAGAATCAAAGAACTTTTTAATAAACATATAAACAAAACTATCTCGGAAGAGGAGTTCAAGGAGTTGTTTGAATATCTTGAACAGCCAGAGCATAAAGATGATATTCTAAATCTGATGAAGCAGCATGAGCTTCATGTGGATGATAATGAGCTACCTGATGTTGATTGGGATAGCATGTATCGCAATATAGTACAAGAAGAGCTTAGTGCAACTAAAAGAAAACGAGCTTGGTTCTATTATGTTGCTGCAAGCTTATTAGTTATTGTTGGATTTTATTTTGTGTTAGGTTCCAATAAAGATAAAAGTAGTGTTCGGACTCTGGTGCAAGTAAACGATGTTCCTCCGGGAAGTTCTAAGGCGTTACTAACTTTGGCAGATGGTTCAGAAATCTCATTATCAAAAAATCGTGAGGGATTGTTAGCTTCACAAGGTACGGTTAAGATTACCAAACGAACGGATGGTCTTGTTGAATATTCATCAACTGACAATTCGCAAATCAACAAGTTTAACACGCTGACGACCCCAAATGGGGGGACATATTCCTTAGAGCTTCCAGATGGGACAATGGTTTGGCTGAATGCAGCATCTTCTATTAAGTATCCGGTTTCTTTTGGTAAGAAAGAGCGCCGAGTAGAAGTTTCTGGAGAGGTTTATTTTGAAGTAGCTAAAGATAAAACTAGACCCTTTTATGTGAAAACAGGGAGTGCTGAGATACAGGTGTTGGGCACCCACTTTAATGTGATGACTTATCCGGATAAGTTTCGTTCCGAGCTAACTTTATTAGAGGGGTCAGTACGTTTTATTAAGGGAAAGCAGCAAGAAATCTTGTCCCCAGGAGAACAATTTCAGTTTGTAGAGAATGCAGATGCGATAAAGCGTGTTCAGGCAAATATAGAGGAAGTGATGGCTTGGCGGAATAATCTATTTGTGTTTAATAATACAGGTATTGCAGAGATTATGAAAGATGTTGCTCGTTGGTATAACGTTAAAATCCAATACGAGGGTGAAATACCTGATGTTTCTTTTACAGGTATTATACCGCGAAACACAAATGTCTCTAAGGTGTTAAATGCTTTGACGTTGACAAATGATGTTGTATTTGGGATAAAACAAGATGTTATTATCTGCCGAAAGGTAGAGAAATAGCTGTTGATGCTTCTTTTCAAGTAGTATAAATCATCAAGATATAGATTTTAGACATAGGTTTATTTTAAAAATAAATGGTCCCTTAACATTTATTTAAAGTCTATGCTTTTGTTGAAGTTGTTTACAATGGCTCAACCTCATAAGAGTAGAACACAAATAGACTAAATATGAAACAAATCTTAATTGCCTTTTTGTTCTTTTTTGCTTTTTCCTTTGTAGCCGAGGCGCAAACCACTAGGTATGTAAAGGTGGGAGGCGTTGGTAACGGAACTTCTTGGACAAATGCATCGGGCGACCTTCAAGCCATTATTGATGCCTCTACAGACGAGGATACAATATGGGTAGCAAAGGGTGTTTATAAGCCAACAAAGTCACCTTGGCCTACCACTACTGATGGCACACCGGTAACATCTAGAGATAATGCTTTTGTACTCAAGCGAGGGGTTAAAGTTTTTGGCGGATTTGCAGGAAACGAAACACTCTTTGAAGAACGAAATTTTACACAGAATGAAACCGTGTTGAGTGGAGATTTGAATGATGATAATATGGCTTCTGATGGTGATACTTATCATGTTGTTATATCATTAAATAACTCTGATGATTCCGAATTAAACGGCTTCACCATTCGACATGGATATGCTAATGGTTCGAAGTCGATGGGGACATCAAGTGCTACTACCTCAACTTCGCTGTCTCAAAGCAATGGAGGAGCTATATGTACACGAGGCTCAAATACAGGAACCTTGTTTATAAATCTGATTATAATTGATAACTATGCCAAGAGTAGTGGAGGGGCTGTTTATCAACGTACAGGTGGTGTGGCCAAGGAGTACCGTTGGGAGAATGTAAAGTTCTTAAACAATGTGTCGGGTGCAAGTGGAGGAGGACTTTACTTTTATCCTTCAATTAATACCCCAAGTATTGTATTGGAAGCTTGTGTTTTTGAGAATAATACTGCGTCAACATCAGGCGGAGGTTTTTATCACAACGGTGCCGTCTCGGGTACTGTTACGTTTAATAATGGATTAGCAAAGAACAATACCGTGGGCGCAAGCGGTGGAGCAATTTATATTACCCAGTCTAGTACCAATGATAGAACAGTTATAAAAAACAGTATATTTGATTCGAATAAAAGTACAGGAACTTCCAGCTCTTATGGTGGGCATATCTATGCCAATAGAAACCTTGAGGTAGATAGCAGTAGCTTTACTAATGGGGCTAATGTACAAGGGGGAGCTTTGTATATCAGTTCTTCGGGAGCACTTTTTGCGTTTAATTCTGTTTTTGAGAATAATAAGTCAACATCAACATCTGCTACGCTTAGTGCTGGAGGTGGAGGTGCAGTTTATTTAGGAGCAAATACCACTAAAAAAGGACTGATACAGCAATGTACATTCATTTCAAATACCTCGGCCAACTTGGGAGGAGCAATTCATTTTCAAACCAACTCAACATCAGTACTAAGTTCAAGTTTTAGTAAAAACACAGCCTTATTGGGTGGGGGAGCTATTTCGGTTTATGGTTCTGCAACAGCGGGAGTCAATTTCGAAATTTTAAACTCTTTGTTTTATGCTAATGAAGCAAAAGGTACAGCCAGCACTTGGGCTGGTGGTGCTGTATTTATGAGAGACTATAGTGCTGCCAAGATTGTTAACTCTACTTTTTATGCCAACCAAGCGGTAAATGCAGGTGGGGCGGTGTACCAAGCCAACAACGATAACTTTTTTGGAGGTAATAGTGGTGTTGCTAAGGCGGCTATATACAACAGTATATTTTACGGTAATATCGCAAATACCTATGCAGACATTAGAAGTCCGGGGCTTAACAGTTTAGAGGTAAAGAACTCGCTGACGCAGTTGTATGGAACAGATGGTGTAGATGAGAATATTGTTGGTGTTGATCCACATTTTGCTAGTGTTGATGAATCAAATGCAGGTTTTTTGAGGTTGGGAACTGGAAGCAGAGCAATTAATGTGGCTGAGATTGCCTTTCTTGACGCTGTTATTTTAAATGATTTACAGGGTAAGGCACGTGTAATATATGATTTTTTAGATTTGGGTTGTTTCGAGTATGATGGTCCGCTATCCGGCTTACATGCTTTTTATGTACAAGAAAATGCAGCTGTTGGTACTGTGGTAGGAATGCCTACCTCAAACATTGGAGGAACCTTGAGTTGGACAATATTATCAGGTAATACGGATGATACTTTTAAGATGGACTCGGGGTCGGGGAGTATTACAGTAAATAAAAACCAGCTTCTAGATTATGAAGCAAGAAAAGCTTTCAGACTTAGGGTTAGAGCCTATAATGGTAATACAGAAGATATTTTCATGGTGTTTGTTATTCTCGAAAACGTGATGGAAGACCCAGGTACACCAATTCTAACAAATAAAGATGCCAATGGCGAAGTAAGGAGCTATTTTCCTCGTTTAGAGGGAGTAGCAGAGCCCGAGTCTACTATAAATGTGTATATGGATGGAGTTAAAACGCCTTATACTACCGAATCGAACACCAGAGGAGAATGGAACCTAAAATTTGAACAAAGCATTAGTCCTGGTACACACAGTTTCTACGTAACCGCCGAGAACAGTTTAGGACTAAGCAACCCGAGCGGAGTTGTGAGTGCTTTGTTTATACTATATCCTGGGGAAATTGTAGCAAACAATATCTTAACGCCTAATGGTGATGGTAAAAACGATGTATGGATTATCCCTTATTTAACAACCATGTATCCAAAAAATGAGGTATTGGTTTATGATAAAAAAGGGAAAATAGTTTTCAGGAAACAAAACTATCAGAATGATTGGGACGGAAGTTTTAACGGTAGTTATCTCAATACGGGCACCTATTATTACCATATTAATCTCGGTACAGGTGTTAAACCAGTTAAGGGTACATTGACCATACTTAATGGTCGTTAGGCTAAGTTCATAAATTAGGATATCTTATTTAAGTTTAAAGCAATGAAATTCAATAAAATAGGGGTGGTAGCTGTGCTGCAGCTTATTTGTTTCGTCTCAATATCAAAGGCTCAAGTAAGCCCTCCCGTATCTATGTATTATTTAAATAGATTACTCTACAACCCTGCAATAGCTGGAGAAACTTCAGGAATGAATGTTGGAGTATCTTATAAAAACAATTTAACCGGCTCAAATGGTCAGACTCTTAACAATGCAATTACCCTAGATTATGGTGCCGGCAAGAGTGGATTTGGTTTGGCATACACAAACGATAAAGACGGTATAATCAGTTTCAACAGCTTTGAGGCTAGTTACTCCTATGGGATACAATTTGATCAAGAAAAGAAAATACGGTTTGGTTTATCACTTGGTGCTAGTGTTTTTAAGCTTGATTTGAATGAACTTATAGGTGATACGGATGATATGGTACTTAGGGATTTTAACCAGCAAGGTTATCTCTTTGACGGGGACTTGGGTATAAATTATACTGACAAAGCCTTGACAATAAGTGCTGTTGCTCCCAATTTACGTAATCTAATAAATGGTAAAAAGGTTAGTGACGGCTACAATTCTTCAACCTATTATTTGTCAGCATCCTATAATGTGCCTGCAGGAAATATAAGCCTAGCACCTATTGTGATGTTTAGAGGCCTTAGCGCTTATGGCACATTGGTAGATGTAGGTTTGAACACAGATTTTGGACAAGGCAAGTTTAATTTAATGGCTATTTACCATAGTAGCCGGGCAATATCTGTTGGGTTGGGTTTTGTTGCCAATAAAAACTATCAAATACAAGCAGCTTATTCACTACCTCTTAATCAAAACCTTAAGTATTACACCTACGGAGCTGTTGAATTGGGTATTAAAGCTTGTTTGTTTAAGCAATAATTAAAATCAAATATAATAAAACCAAAAAAGACGGTCCATTATGGTGTTTTGACTGTCTCACTAAAAAACAATATTATGAAAAAGGTCTATTTATTACTTTTAGTTGTTTTGGGTTTTCAGGCTGTTGATGCACAGGTTGTTCGTAGAGTTAAGCCTAGCGGTGGTACCGGACCGGGTATTGACGGTTCTGATTGGGCTAGTAATGCCTATAAGAATATTCAAGATGCCATAAATGCGTCCAGTTCTGGTGATGAGGTATGGGTTGCTGCCGGTGTTTACCTCCCGACAGAAAAACTGCAAATGGTAACCTATACTAGTCCTCAGCAAAATATACCAACAACAGATCGGGATCAAGCTTTTATACTAAAAGGAGGGGTTAAAGTGTATGGAGGTTTCAATGGTACGGAAACATTACTTTCGCAACGTGATGTTATAACCAACCTTACCGTGTTGAGTGGAGATTTGAATGGAGATGACGTACCTGTTAACGATCCAGACTATGAGACAAAAAAATCAGATAATGTTTATCACGTTGTTAGTGCTCGCAACAACTCAGATGGTGCAATATTAGATGGTTTCACTATAAGTGGTGGTTATGCCAATGGTACTGCTGTAGTTAGTGGCAGTGGCAATGACGGCAGTAGCTCGTTGACCATAGCTCAGAATTGTGGTGGGGCTATAGCTTTAAGGGGTTCAAATAATAGCCATACTTATGTTAACTTGATTATAAAGGACAATTATGCAGCAGATTATGCAGGTGCAGCTGCACTTTATGCATCAGGTGGACTAACAAGTAGTTTTGATCATGTAATATTCTCAGGCAACAGATCTGCAAACGAGGCGGGTGCAATGAGGGTTTTTGTTAGCTCTGGTTCAGCAACAATAAATATTAAATCCAGTAGGTTTATCTCCAACTCGTCAGGCTCAAGAGGAGGAGCAATTTATGCTTACGGTAATAACGCCAGCAGTAACCCCACTATAAATGTTATTAACTCATTGTTTTATGGGAATATTTCGGCAAGTTCAACACTAGGTGGAGGTGCTATAGCTTTGGGTACCGGAACTACTGGGAACCTCATCAACAGTACTTTTTATTCTAATAGTACTAGCAATGCCTCAGGACAAGGGGGAGCAGTACATATAAGTAGTTCTGCTTCGTGCCAACTCAATGCGTTTAACTCTATATTCAACCAGAATGTGTCTGGAACTGGTACTTCTAATGATATTTACAAAGGGGGGAATGCTCCAGCACCTGTTGTTAAGAATAACTTAACCCAATCATTTGGGGTAAATGGTGTAGATGGAAACATTGTCAATGACAACCCTTCTATTCTGTTTGCAAGCACCGATCCATCTTCACCAACATTCTTAACGCTAGCAACAGCTAGTGTGGTAATTAACATGGGAGATAAAACCCTATTACCAGGAGGGAATGATTTTGACTTGGCCGGTAACCCGAGAGTATTCAACTCAGTAGAAGTAGATATGGGAGCTTTCGAGTATCAAGGCACATTGCCAGTTGCACTAGTTTATTTTAAAGCAGAGAAAAGACTTGGTACTAGTGTATTGAATTGGGCAACAAAAAGTGAGGAACATAATCATCATTTTATTATTGAAAGAGGGGCTACACTAGATAAAATGAAGGAGCTAAAGACCGTTGCAGCAAAAGGCCCTGGCACATATACTGTTGTTGATGAATCTCCTTTACAGGGTAAAAATTACTATAGGTTAACACAGTATGATCAAGATGGGAAAGCTACAGTGTTAGGGCTTACAACTATTAGCTTCGATATGTTTGTTGATTTTGCAGTATATCCTAATCCGGCTAAGGATGTGTTGAGGGTAGAAACCACTAGTTCATCTAATGCAATAAGCTCTGTTGAACTCGTTTCAATTACTGGAGCTGTTCTTCAAACAAAGCATTTACCTATATCAGTATTTTCTAATTCAATAACACTTGATGTGGGCAATGTTCCCAATGGGATATATATACTGAAGGTAATAAGTTCAAAAGGAGAACAGAAACAACAGCGGGTGGTTATAGCGCATTAAATTAATGCTTATTTACTCAAATTAGGCAAATTACCTAAACAAGTATTGCAAGCAACATTTAAGTTAGTACGTTAAGGCAACAATTACCGAAATAGATTTTGAAGCAGTATTTTATACTGTTTAAGGATTTATTGCTTTGTAGGTAGTAATGCTTGTGCACAAAATAATAAACAAACAATTATTTAATTACAATTTTTTTTCGGAAATATGAATGAAGAAAAGCTAAATAGTTTCACGTTTTATCCCGGTAGTTTTAAACTGCAGGGGAGGCGTAAACTTTTGTTAACTAAAATGTTTTTGGTTATGCGAATAATCACGCTATTGATATTTGTATTTTCTTTGCACTCTTCAGCGTCATCATTAGCCCAGAATGTGACAATTAAGAGGCAGGGAATCCCTTTAAAAGAGGTTTTTAAGGAGATTAGGACACAAACAGGCTATTTCTTTATTTACAACAGTAAGGAAGTTGAAGATGATAAGCGAGTTTCTTTAAACGTGAAGAATACGCCTATTGCTCAAGTATTGGATATACTTTTTGCTCAATCACCAATTGGTTATTCTATAGAAGATCGTATCATATCTTTAAAATTACAAGATCGGTCAAATACGGGGTTGCCGGTTATGCAACAGCAACGAACAATTAAAGGTAGGGTATTCGATGCGGATGATCGTACACCACTACAGGGTGTAACGATTAAGGCAAAAGGTACGCAAACCGTTGGGGCAATTACCAATGAACAGGGTGTTTTTAGCATACAACTAAAGGCTAATGAAAAGGTGTTAGTTTTTAGCTATATCGGCTATGCAAATAAAGAACAAACGCTGTCTAATGCTACAAATTATGAAGTGTTGATGACTCGAGATACCAAGCAATTGGATGAGGTAGTGGTAGCATTTGGTACTTCTACCAAAGCAGAACTAACCAACTCTGTAACTAAAATTTCTGCTAAGGATATAGAGCAGCGACCAATTTCCAACCTTACTTCGGCTATTGTAGGAGCCTCACCAGGCGTACAGACAACGGCAGGCAGCGGCCAACCAGGCGAAGGACCTGATATCCGAATTAGGGGCTTTGGTTCTATCACAGGCGATAATGCACCATTATATGTTTTGGACGGTGCCCCTTATGAAGGAGTGTTGAGTAACATCAATCCAGAGGATATAGACAATATCTCTATTTTGAAGGATGCTTCCGCAACTGCTCTGTATGGCGCAAGAGCAGCTAACGGAGTAATTTTAATTACTACCAAAAAAGGGAATAGTAGTGGCAATACCAATATTACTGTGAAGCTGACACAAGCTTTCTCCAACAGAGGTTTGCCAAATTATGAGACACTGAATGCCTACGAGTATTTCCCTATTGTTTGGGAAGCATTAAGAAATACTGCTTTAGGTACTAGTACCAATCCAGCTGATAGTTTGGCTGCTGCAAATAGTGCAACCAATAATATTATTGGTTATGTTGGGTGGAATCCGTTTAATGTAGCTAATGATGAGATTGTATTGAATAATGGAAAACTAAATCCTTATGCTAGACTGCTTTACCCAGATGATTTGAGTTTTGGCGAAGAACTGCAACGTATAGGACTACGTACCGATATGTCGGTTTCGTTGAGTGGAGGTAGTGCTAAAACAGATCATTACCTGTCGGTCAATTATCTCGATGAAAATGGCTACGTAAAGGGCTCTGATTTCAAACGCTTTTCCGGGCGGATAAGACTAAACTCTACCCCACGAGAATGGCTTAAGTTTGGCTTAAATATTTTTGGGAATTACACCAAGTCAGATCAAGCCAACGAAAGCAGCGGTATCAATGAAAACCCTTTTTATGTTGACCTAATATTAGCACCAATATATCCGGTTTATAAGCACCACCCTGTAACCGGTGCTTACCTGCTCGATGCCAATGGCAATAAGCAATTTGACCCAGGCGATTATAGACCTCTGTTTACAGGTAGAAACGTGGTTTACGAAACTATTCATAACGAAAACCAGCAAACCAGAAACTCATTTAATGGAGTAGCTAATGTAGAGGCAAAGTTCTTAAAACACTTTAAATTTAGCTCCAACCTTAGCTTCAATCTAGGCAATTATCGGAGTATTGCCTACGACAACAGTGTGATGGGGGATGCGATAGGAGCAGGGAGAACTATTCGGGTAAACAGTACCAGCACTTATCTAAATTTTAATCAGCTTTTAAACTGGAGTAGAAGTTTTAATCGGCATAAGTTTACTGTGTTGCTCGGCCACGAAAACTATCGTAGCTATAACGATTATTTTACCGGAGCCAAAAGAATGGAAGGTATAGAAGGACTTTCGGTATTAGACAACATGTCCACTACCACTTCGCTCAGTTCCTATGATAGGGTTTACTCAACAGAAGGGTATTTCTCTAAATTTGATTACAGTTATCGGGCCAAATATGTGTTTTCAGCCTCTTTCAGATACGATGGTTCGTCTCGTTTCCACCCCGATTATCGTTGGGGTAAGTTCTGGTCAGTAAGCGGAGCCTACAACATTGATAGAGAGAAAATTTTTAAAGTAAAATGGATAGATCGTCTTAAAATTAGAGGTTCGTACGGTGAAGTGGGTAATGACCGTACCGGCACCTATTTTTCATACATGGATTTGTATGACCTTAACCGAAATAATGGAAATGAACCGGGGATGACCTTTTACCAGCTAGGTAATGATTCTTTAAGATGGGAAACTAACTATAATGCTGATATAGCAATAGAAATATCGACATTAAAAAATAGATTAGGTGCAACTATCGAGTTTTTCAGAAGGCAATCAAAAAATCTACTTTTTGATATCAATATGCCACTTACATCCGGGGTATTAACAAGAGATGATAATTTTGGGAGTATGCGAAACGAAGGGATTGAGTTACAGCTGAACGGTGTTCCTATCAAGAAAAAAGCATTTAAGTGGGATGTTGATATTAACGTAACCACACTCAAAAATAAAATTATCTCATTACCCAACTCCTACTTAGGAAGGCAAAATGGTACCAAGCGCTATGATGTAGGGCGATCGCGATACGATTATTATTTGTACGATTTTGTGATGATTAATCCTGCAACAGGTGCCAATTTGTATAGGCCAGCAGACAAATCTTTAACTACAGGCCGAGTAATAATTAATGGCGACACTTTGACCGCAGGTACAGCAAATGCGGCCTACCATTATGCAGGTTCAGCAATTCCAGATTTCTTTGGTAGCATCAACAATGCATTCACGTATAAGAATTGGTCTTTACAGTTAAGGTTTATTTACCAAATAGGTGGTTATACTTATGATAATGACTACCAGTCGCTTATGTTTAGGGGGAGCACAACATCTACACAAAATGGTAGAGCAATGCATAAAGATATGCTTACCAGATGGCAGAAACCCGGAGATGTAACTACTGTAAATAAAGTAGAAGTGGGCACCAGCTATCTTTCACAGAGTGACAGGTGGTTGATATCATCAAATTATTTGAACCTTAGAACAGTAGCACTAACTTATAGTTTACCTAAAAAAATGCTCTCTAGACTTAAACTAACTAATGCTAAGGCTTATGTAAATGGCGAGAACCTATTTATCACATCAAAACGTAAAGGCTTGGATCCTACCCAAACCTATACCGGTTCTCCATCATACACCTATGCCCCCTCTCGTATTGTAAGTTTTGGTCTCAATTTAACTTTATAACCGATTTTCGAAATGAAAAGATACATTTCTCATATACTTTTGGTCTTATTGCTGGTAAGCATGGGGGCCTGCCGTAAAGATTATCTAGACTCTAGCCCAACGGCTCAAATCGAATACAAAAAGATATTTGAAAGCATAAACAACGTAAAAGTAAATCTAAATGGAATATATCGCCTGTTGTATATGCAATACTCAGATCAGGAGCAAGACGGGCAGGCCTCAATAATGATTGTGATGGATTTTTTGGGCGACGATATCGTGCATACAGCATCAGGCACCAGTTATTTCAGAGGGTCATACAGAGGTACCGATCACCGTTCGGAGACAAATGACCTACCCTTGTTTGCATGGCGCATGTATTACGGCATTCTGGCCAATGTCAACCGTTTATTGCAAGGTTTGGACACAGTGCCTGATGCAAGTCAAGAAGAAAAAGATGCTATTCGGGGTGAGTTGTTAGCGTTGAGGGCTTTTTCTCATTTTATGTTGGTTCAACTATATGCTTTAAGGTATGAAAATGGAATTGATAATAGCCAAGATGGAGTACCTTTGATGACTTTCTATTCAGAACTTGCACAACCAAGAGCTAGCGTAGAAAAAGTTTACACCCAAATAAACACCGATTTGGATCAGGCAATTACTTTACTGGCTGCTGCACCACCAAGGGGCATTTACCGCACACATATTGATAAGAGTGTAGCAATGGGTTTGAAAGCTCGTGTAGCTTTAACACAATGGAACTGGGATGATGCCGTATTTTACGCCAGGGCAGCTAGAAATGGTTACTCTTTGATGTCAAACTCAGCATACCTCGATGGTTTTACCGACATGAAAAATACCGAATGGATGTGGGGAGCTCATCAGTTGCCAGAGCAATTGCCTACTTATGGTTCGTTTTACGCCTATATGTCATCCAACTTTAATTCGTCTCATACACGCTCTAATCCTAAGTTAATCAATGCTTTGCTCTACAATAAGTTGACTGTGACTGATGTAAGGCGTAAACTGTTTTGTGATAATATCAATGATTATGTCAATTTCCCGGGGGTTATCAATGCAAGTACTGGGCAGCCAGAGCCTCTACAAACAAGAAAGCTATTAATGCAGAAAAAGTTTGTAGTTCCCGATCCTGCTGTGAGTGCAGGAGATATTCCATTTATGAGAGCTGCTGAGATGTATCTGATAGAGGCCGAAGCACTAGTTGAAATGGGGGGACATGATGTTGAAGCTTTTGATGTGATAAAAGAGTTGGCACTAAGCAGAGACCCCTCATTAGATCCTGCAACTATTGATATGAGTGACTTGAAAGATTATATCGATACGCAAAGACGTGCCGAACTATGGGGAGAAGGTTTCAGATTCTTGGATCTTAAAAGAAAGAATGAGGCCTTGGAGCGCTCAACTGCCCAAGGACATACTACTACGCTTGCAGGTACGCTTACTAGGGCGGCGGGCAGTACATGGTGGCAGTTTAAAATACCTCGTAGAGAGCTGCAAGCCAACCGAGGAATTGCTCAAAACCCTTAATGATAAGTTGGTGGTATGCTACCACTTGTAGTTTTTGAATTATAAACAATAAAACTTAATTATGGCTATTGTTAAAGTGCTATCAAAAAAGTACAGAGGTTTTTTTGCCTTATTTTTGTGGCTTGGCATGTCATCTTTTGCAATAAATAATGACCATCAGAGGTATGAGCAAGTAGTAGTAAAGTTTATTATTACCCCCAAAGTAGATAAAGCTACCCAACTACCAGAAGGCTTTGCCTATACTTTGGCCAAGGTAGAACGTATTTTGTCAAAGATCTTTTCATCGGATGAGCTAAGAGTGGCTTTGGCAAAAAAGGATTTCCCCGATTCGTCCTTCTCCAAATCAAAGAAAGGTTGTTTTCAGGCTTTGTATGAAACCAACGGTCGGGTAAGTGGCTTGGGACTGTATCAGAATCTTACGCAAAAGCAAGCTGTTGAACTAGAATGGGTAATAAAACCCTACCCTAATGGTAAAACCTCTACCATGGGTTTCTCCAATGCTTGTGTTGACAGAATAACCAGTTACGATTATTGGATAAAGGATGGACAGTTTCTGTCGCTCCGTATGGTTAGACATTTGGCGCATGAGTTTACCCACATTGTGGGCTATAGACACGCATCAAAAGTTCCTGAGGCGTATAAATGGACAAAAAAAGAGGATCCGGCCTATGTACTTGGAGGCATAGTTGGCGACATTATGCTCGATTGGATCAAGAAAGGTGAACTATGATATGAAACTAAAAGTTATCGCTCTATCTACCTTTATCTTTTTGAGTTTTAGTGCTTGTAAAAAAGAGTCCGCCAATAAACCTGCAGCTAAAAGTACTGTTGTAAAAGGAACGACCGTTTTGGTTGAAATAGCTGTGGCAAATGGAGCAACTGTACCATCTGGCTTTGCTGATACGGTTAAAAAAGCCCAAGATTTGTTGGCTCGTGTTTTCTCATCAAGCGATTTTAAAGACGAATTGTATAAGATGAATTTTAGCGATTCGGCTTACAGTAAAACCACTTCTCCCTGTTTCAATAGGG
This sequence comes from Pedobacter sp., assembly GCA_039810685.1. GTDB lineage: Bacteria > Bacteroidota > Bacteroidia > Sphingobacteriales > Sphingobacteriaceae > Pedobacter. The sequence continues at coordinate 27,085 of JBDHXL010000008.1, forward strand.
TGTACGGGGGTATTTTGCCTAAGCGCAGTATTGCTGGGAAATCAGTATATGATAATTTGCTTTACAAAAGTAGTTTGGAAATAAAGGTCAATATCAAAAACAACGGCAGCAATACCACAACTATGGGCTCGGCTAGCGTGTGTGGTTCTGCAATTACAACAAACGATTATTGGCTTAAACTTAGTGAGCAAAAACTCGCCTATCGTTTGGCTAGGCACTGGGCACACGAATATACCCATATACGAGGTTACAGACACGACAGTAATGTGCCTAGTGCTTTCAAATGGGGCAACAACCCCGAGTTAGACCCTGCCTATGGGGTTGGCGAGGTGGTAGGGCAAATTCTGGATAAATGGATTACCACCAAGGTTATCAGCTATTAAACAGCAATGCAAAAAAAGAACAGATTACTGCTTTTAGCTCCATGGGTATTGTTAGTTTTTACGCCCTGGGCCTGTACCCTGCAAAAAAGCACACTACCTGCCCAGCAATTTGATACAATTGGTGTCAAAATACAAAAGCAGCACAGAGAAGAACAGACTTTCAATAAGGGTACACTCTTTTTCTCGAACAATTTTCCTTCGGCACGTTTCAATCGGGTGTTGCAAGTGAATGACAGCACTTTTACTATAGATATCTTGCCCGAAAATACACCTATAAACTCCAGTGCCTGGTACGCTTTCAAATTGTGGGGTGTATCGTCATCACAACAAATTCACATTCAGTTACGCTACCCTACTGGCAAGCATCGTTATCAGCCCAAGCTGCGCCAAGGAAATGCCGAGTGGATAAACCTTTCTAACGTTCGTGTAGCCCCAGATAAGAGCTCAGCTAGTTTTGCCTTAAAATTGGGGAAAGATACAGTTACAATTGCTGCACAAGAAATAATAAACAGCGCCCAAAGCTATAAATGGCTCAACGATGTAAGTAAAAAGTACAAACTAAAGAAAACATTAATAGGTTACAGTATAGCGGGCAAGCCTATTTATGCCTTAAACACTACCCAGGCCGATGGTCGAAAATGGATATTGATTTTGAGTCGACAACATCCGCCAGAAACAACCGGATATATGGCCATGCAGGCTTTTGTAGAGCGATTGCTGCTTGGTGATATAAAAAGCAAACAGTTTTTGGAGGAGTATGAGCTGGTAGTACTGCCCATGCTAAACCCCGATGGAGTTGATGAGGGCAATTGGCGACATAATTTTGCAGGCGTTGACCTCAATAGAGATTGGACAGGTTTTCGGCAGCCAGAAACCCGAGCGGTAAGAGATTTCTTGCTACAAAAATTAAAAAAGCAAAAAGCAAAAGTGCTATTTGCATTAGATTTTCATTCAACCTTCAAAGATGTGTTGTATGTCAACACCGATCGACCGGACACCAATATGCCTGGACTATGCACTCGTTGGATTAAGCGTTTGCACGAGTTGGAAGGGGCAGAAATTACTCCGGTTAGCCCTTCGGGCAACGGTGGCAACGTGTCAAAAGCCTGGTTAAATAGGGAGCTGAATGCCGAAGCACTAACTTATGAAGTGGGAGACAATACGCCAAGAGCCTATTTAAAAGAAAAGGCCGAAAAACTAGCTGAAATTTTGATGGATGAACTAAAGCCTTAAAGGTCTAGCTTCTGCCCAATAAATCGTCGAGCTTGTTGCGTTCATCTTGCAACTCACGAGCCAACTTACGTTCTTTCTCTATGGCTTTGCTTTTGAAAGCCTGAAACTCAGCATCCAACTCCTCGTAACGTTCTATTTTGCTGGTGCTTTCTTTGAGGTGTTTGCCTAGTTTCCAAGATACCACAAGTAGTAGCAAAACCAAACAACTTATGATACCCCATACCAAGTAGTGATATGTACTTTTTTGAAAAGAAATGCCCATGAAATTTATGCTTTTGCTGGTGTCTTGGCTTGCTTGGATACTTTCTTCTCGGTCTTTGTTGATGGTTTTTAGGTAGTTGATGGTTCGTTCTTGTTCTTTTAGTTTGAGACTAAGCTGTTTTTTCTCTCCTCTTTCTTTGGCCAAACTGTCACTAACATTGAGCCAAAACTGGTTGAGACGGTAAGGTGAAACGCTGCGGGTACCATCGGGATTGGCAGGGCTGCGGTAGAGTAAAAAACCGTATTGCCCTTTTAAACTAGGGTCACGTAATTTTAGAGGCTCACGATGTAAGCTGCTTTTGGCTGTACTGTCTGTGTTTTGCTGTGCCCATACAAAGGGTAAATAGCAAGAAAAAAAAGTACAGAATAAGAGGAGTTTTAGCTTCATTTCGATAATATCTTTCTATCTTAGACACCATTAAATTAGGAGCCTCTTAATTTTTTTCGGCCTTAAATTAATCTTTTTAAAAAATAAATCAACAGATTTTCAATATTTTTTGATAATAAACTTATAGAAAACAGGAAATGCACATTGGTATTATAGGCTTGGGAGACATGGGTAGGCTATACGCCAAGACCTTTGCAGCAGCCGGCTACTCGGTAAGTGGCACAGAACTGCCACATTTGCTCAAAAATGCCCAAGATGAGTTGTCGCCGTATCAGGTAGAGGTTTTAGCTAGTGGGCACGAGGTGGCTCGTCGATCTGATTTGTTGATTTATTGTGTCGAAGCTGAAAAGATAGAGCAGGTAGTGGCCGAATTTGCAAAATCTACCAAGTACGGAGCTGTGGTTTCTGGGCAAACCTCTGTAAAATTCCCGGAGATAGCAGCTTTCGAGCGCTACATGCCTAAAGATGTAAGTATTGTAAGCTGCCACTCTTTGCATGGGCCCGGTTTTGAGACCAAAGGGCAAACCCTTGCGCTAATCAAACACCGTGCTACTGACGAGGTGTATAAAAAAACTTATACCGTTTTTGAAGCATTGGGTTCAAACATTATCGAGTTTGCAAATTACCAAGAGCACGACAAGGTGATGGCAGACACCCAGGCACTAACCCACATGGGTTTCGAAAGCATGGGCTCCGCTTGGAAAAATACCGGAGCTTACCCCTGGGATAACCCGGTCTATGCCGGAGGGATAGACAATGTAAAGGTGCTCATCACCCTGCGTATATTTAGTTATAAGTCGCATATTTATGCCGGCTTGGCTATACTCAACCCCTTTGCTAGGGAACAGGTGCGTATGTATGCTCGTACCGAAAGCAAGTTGTTTTCGTTGATGATAGCCGAACAAGAGGATCAATTTAGGGAAATGATTTATGCGGCCCGAGACTTTGTTTTTCACTCGGGACACGAGTTGTTGTTTCTGAACCGTGAGGTGATGGAAGCGTATAGCCTTGCCGACAAAGAGCACACCCGAAAACCAAATTCGCACCTTAGCATCCTAAGTATGGTTTGTGCTTGGCACAAAATGGGGGTAAATCCCTATGAGAATTTGATTTGTCAAACTCCACCATTCCGCTTGCGATTGGGTATTGCCGAGTATCTTTTCAAAGATGACGAGTTGTTGGAAGAAACCATACAGGCTGCTCTTTATGATAAATCTATCAGAAAAGACGATTTAGAGTTTCATACAGCGGTACATGAGTGGGCATCAATTATCGAGTACGGAGACATGAAAGGCTACAAAGCTCATTTCGAGGCAGCCAAACAATTTTTTAACGAGCGCTTAGAGATTGGCCGCCAACTTAGTGCAGATTTGATAAAAAAATTGACAGAATAGGAGGCTTTTTACTACTTAGATTTTTTCTTCTAAATTTCAACACAAATTATTTTTTTGTAAACTTTTTCAAGTTATTAAAATGTTAACATATTGATAATTAAAATATTAATAGGTTTGTGTTGAGAACTTTTTTTATTTGTGGATTTTATAGATTAAAAAAATTTATAGCTTTGGTAAGTAAGAATTAAAAACCGAAGCTATGGAAGAAATAAAAAGTAAAAAGTCTGTGACCTATACACAAGACGAGGCCTTTGCGGCAACTTTGTCTTATTTTAAGGGTGATGATTTGGCTGCAAGAGTGTGGTTAAACAAATACGCTCTGAAAGACTCGTTTGGAAAGCTCTATGAGCGTACTCCCGATGATATGCACAGGCGCATTGCTTCAGAAATAGCTCGTATAGAACAACGTTATGCCAACCCGATGAGTGAGGATGAGATTTTTGATCTCATTAAAAACTTCAAATACATCATCCCGCAAGGAAGCCCTATGACCGGTATTGGCAACCCCTATCAAATTGCTTCATTGTCCAACTGCTTTGTAATTGGTAATCCCGGTAACTCCGATTCTTATGGGGGTATCATGAAGATAGACCAAGAGCAGGTTCAGCTAATGAAAAGACGTGGTGGCGTAGGACATGACCTCTCACATATCCGCCCCAAAGGCTCGCCTGTAAAAAACTCAGCGCTTACATCTACGGGTATTGTGCCCTTTATGGAGCGTTTCTCCAACTCGACCCGTGAAGTGGCTCAAGATGGGCGCAGAGGCGCATTAATGCTTTCGGTATCTATCAAACATCCCGATTCTGAAGATTTTATTAATGCCAAGTTAGAACAAGGCAAAGTTACAGGAGCCAACGTTTCGGTGCGTATCCATGATGATTTTATGCAGGCTGTAGAAACTGGTAAAGCTTATACCCAACAGTATCCGGTAAAAGGCGAAGCACAATACAGCAAAGAGGTGGATGCTACAGCAATATGGAAAAAGATTGTACACAACGCTTGGAAATCTGCCGAGCCCGGTATTTTGTTTTGGGATACTATTATTCGCGAATCCTTACCCGATTGTTATGCCGATTTAGGTTACGAAACAGTTTCTACAAACCCTTGTGGCGAAATTCCACTTTGTCCCTATGATTCTTGTCGTCTAATTGCGATAAATCTCTACTCTTACGTTGAAAACCCGTTTGAAAAGAAGGCAAGTTTCAACTGGGATTTGTTTAAAAAACACGTTGCAATAGCGCAGCGGATGATGGATGATATTATTGATTTGGAACTAGAAAAAATAGATGCCATCCTTGCTAAAATAGACGCCGACCCAGAAGATGCCGAAGTAAAGCGTGTTGAACGCAACCTATGGGTAAACATCCGTAAAAAATCTGAAGAAGGCCGTAGAACTGGTGTTGGTATAACTGCCGAAGGTGACATGTTGGCCGCATTGGGCATTCGTTACGGTTCTAAAGAAGGTACAGCATTTTCTATAGAAGTGCATAAAAATTTAGCTTTGGCAGCTTATCGTTCATCGGTAGATATGGCCAAAGAACGTGGTGCTTTTGCTATTTATGATGTAGAGCGTGAAAAAAATAATCCTTTTATGTTGAGGATTAAGGAAGCCGATGCACAGTTGTATTACGATATGACCGAGTATGGCCGCAGAAACATCGCCTTGCTAACCATTGCCCCAACAGGCACTACTAGTTTAATGTCGCAAACCACATCGGGGGTAGAGCCGGTGTTTATGCCCGTGTACAAACGTCGCAGAAAAGTAAATCCAAACGATAAAGATGCTAGAATAGATTTTGTAGATGAGGTAGGCGACTCGTGGGAGGAGTACATTGTTTTCCACCATAATTTTAAAACTTGGATGGAGATAAATGGCTACGATACCCAAAAGAACTATAGCCAAGAAGAACTGGATGAGTTGGTTAAAAAATCTCCTTATTACAAAGCCACCTCAAACGATGTGGACTATATGGAGAAGGTGAGAATGCAGGGCGCAATACAAAAATGGGTAGATCATTCAATAAGCGTTACCATCAATATGCCAAATGATGTTACCGAAGAACTGGTTGGCGATTTGTATATGCAAGCCTGGAAAGCCGGTTGTAAAGGTGTAACAGTATATCGAGATGGTTCACGCTCTGGAGTACTCATTTCTGCTGATGATAAGAAAAAAGAAGAGGCGAAAGAAGAAGACAACCATACTCCCTTCCCAACTACCCGTCCACAAGTATTAGAAGCCGATGTAGTACGTTTCCAAAATAATAAAGACAAATGGATTGCCTTTATTGGACTGATTGACGAAAAGCCTTACGAAATATTTACAGGTTTGTCTGACGATGACGATGGTATTTTAATCCCTCGTTGGGTAACCCGTGGCTACATTATCAAAAACAAAGAGGCTGATGGTAGCACCCGATATGATTTCCAGTTTAAAAATCAAAGAGGTTACAAAACCACTATCGAAGGACTTTCGTACAAGTTCAATCCCGAGTATTGGAACTATGCCAAGTTAATATCCAGTACGCTTCGTCACGGTATGCCAATTGAGAAAGTGGTAGAGCTAATCGGTAGTCTTCAATTGGACGAGGCCATCAACACTTGGAAAAACGGGGTGGCCAGAGCTTTGAAACGTTATGTACCAGATGGTACCGAAGTACGCAAACAGAAATGTACCAACTGCGAGTCGACCAACCTGTACTACCAAGAGGGTTGTTTGACCTGTAAAGATTGTGGTTCATCTAAATGCGGATAATCCCTATCTAAATAAAATATGGGCGGACACCTTGGGTGTCCGTTCTTTTTTAAAACAAGCTAATAATGCCTGTACAAGAAAAAAACATTGCTATATTGGCCAAATACCTACCTGCTGCTGCAGCGCCACTTATTGCTCGGTGGGTTGATTATTTCAAGTGCGAGTTTAAAATCAGTCGAAAGCGTAGTACCAAATTGGGCGATTACAGACACCCCTTTCGAGGTTCTGGACACCGTATATCGGTAAATCACGATCTCAATCCATTTGCTTTTCTAGTTACTACGGTGCATGAGTTTGCCCACCTGCTTACCTGGAATGAATACAAGAACAAAGTGAAACCGCATGGTCAAGAGTGGAAACACAACTTCAGGCGTTTGATGAAGCCATTCTTTGAGTTAAATATTTTTCCGACCGAACTAGAAAACCAGATTAAGCAATACATGGACAATCCGGCAGCATCAAGTTGTACCGATTTGGCCTTAGCCAGAGCATTGAGAAGCTATGATGGTCCTACCTTACAGGTGTTACACGTAGAGCAAATACCAATTAAAAGTGTTTTCAAACTGCACGATGGACGCCGTTTTGAGAAAGGCGAACGCTTGCGAAAAAGGTACAAATGTCTTTGCTTGGATAACGGGAAATGGTACTTGGTTAGTCCATTAGCCGAGGTTGAATTGCTTTCCTCCTAGAGCCAAGCCTACTTTTTGTTTGTGATAATTTATTTTGTTCAACAGTAGGTAATTGAATTATACCTTTTTTATTAATAGCCGTTCGCAGACCGTATGGCTTAGAGTTTCGGCCTCGTGCTGGTCATAACTTACCAGTACCGATTTGTCGAATGGTTCAATTTTTTTTATACAGATTGTGGTGCCCAAACTTATCGTTTTAGCATTTAGATATTTCAAAAACTCGTCAGAACTGTTGATGACAGCAACAATAACAGCCTGATCACCTATTTTGCAATCGCTAAGCTTGATGTGTTGTTGTGGGATAATTTGTCCGTTAGTATCCGGTATAGGCGATCCGTGTGGATCAATCTTTGGAAAGCCCAATAGCTCGTCCATTTTAGCAAAAAGTTCGGGCGATTGAATATGCTCCAATTGTTCAGCAATATTGTGTACTTCTTCCCAGCCAAAGCCCATCTTCTCTACCAAATACATCTCTGTGAGACGATGTTTACGAATTATCAAAGCAGCAGCTTTTTTACCTTTCTCGGTTAGTTTTAACGGCTTGTAGCTTGCGTAATGTACCAAATCCTTAGCAGCCAGTTTTTTCATCATACTGGTTGCGGTGGGCATTTTTATTGCTAAATGCTTCGAAAGATCATTTATACTAACCTCAGCTCGGTCTATTGATAGGGTAAACAGCGCTTTTAGGTAATTCTCTTCGACTAAGGAGTTCATAAAGCAAAGCTAATAATAATTTTAGTAGTGCTTTTTAAACAAAGGAATAGTTTTTAAAAAATATTTGTTAGATAAACAAAACAAAATAGTTTTGCAGAACTAAATTTAAAATTTTATTGCATGAAACACATTTCTATTGTATTGATGGTGATATCATCACTTTTGTTGCTTGGAAACAAACTTTCGGCACAAACTGCCACACTGCAAGGGCGGATTACTGCCCAAAAAAATCCCGTTCCGTACGCCAATATTTCTATTGGTGAGATCAATCGTAGTGTAATGGCTGATAGCTTGGGTTATTATCAGATTAAAGAATTGCCTTTGGGGCTATATCGGCTAAGTGTTTCGGCGGTTAATCATGAGAAAATTGTAAGTACGGTTCAGTTGTCGGTTGTTGGTACAAAAGAATTGAATATAGAATTACTTGCAGGTACATCAACGCTGCATGAAGTGGTCGTTTCCGGTACGCTAAAAGAAGTATCTAGGTTGGATAGTCCTGTTCCGGTTGAGGTTTATACAGCAAAATTTTTCAAACGCAATCCTACACCTACAGTTTTTGAGGCTTTACAAAACATAAATGGAGTGCGCCCTCAGCTTAATTGCAATGTGTGTAATACAGGTGATATCCACATCAATGGCTTAGAAGGGCCTTATACTATGGTGCTTATTGATGGGATGCCCATTGTTAGTGGGCTATCTACGGTGTACGGATTGAGTGGTATTCCACAATCGCTGATAGACCGGGTTGAGATTGTAAAAGGTCCTGCCTCTACGTTATACGGTAGTGAGGCCGTTGGCGGTTTAATTAATGTGGTAACCAAAAAACCAGAAAGTTCACCAAGTTTTGGTGCAGATGTGTTTGGGACTACATGGGGCGAGTTGAATGCAGATTTAGCTAGCAGGTTTAAGCTTGGTCAACATGCTAATGCTTTGCTAGGTCTAAACTATTTTAACTATCAGCAAAGAATGGATAACAATGCAGATAATTTTACAGATATGACTTTGCAAAACAGAATTGCACTCTTTAACAAATGGAATTTTAATCGGAAGGACAATCGTCTGTTCTCTTTAGCCGCCCGTTATGTTTATGAGGATCGTTGGGGTGGCGATGTAAGGTGGAACAAAACATTTAGAGGAGGCGATAGCCTTTATGCAGAGAGTATCTATACTAGTAGGTGGGAAACCTTTGGGACCTATCAGTTGCCACTAAAAGAGCAGGTCTTTTTTCGTTTAAGTGCCAATGGACATCATCAAAATAGCGTTTACGGCACCATGCCCTATTTGGCCAAACAGTATATTGCCTTTGGACAATTGAACTGGAATAAACAATTGGGCAAAAACGACCTGATGTTTGGGACGAGCCTACGCTATACTTATTTTGATGATAATACCCCGGCAACAAGTGGCTATAATCTGGTTAGAGGAGTGTATAACCAAGCATCACATACCTATTTGCCAGGTTTGTTTGTTCAGGATGAGCTTCGTTTTAATACTCAAAATAGTTTACTGATGGGACTACGTTATGATTATAATTCTATACACGGCAATATCTTCAGCCCTCGTGTCAACTATAAATGGAGTAGTAAAGACCAAAACAGTATTGTTCGTTTAAGCATAGGTAATGGCTATCGAGTAGCTAATGTGTTTACAGAAGACCATGCCGCACTAACTGGTGCTCGTGAGCTAGAGTTTGTGAAGGCGCTACAACCCGAAACTTCTTGGAACGGGAGCGTAAATTTTGTAAAAAATAGCTATTTAAAAGATGGTACTGCCATTGGTATTGATGCTACGGCCTTTTATACCTATTTTACTAATAAAATTATTGCCGATTACGACAGCAATCCCAATAAGATTATTTATGACAACTTAAGTGGATACGCAATTTCTAAAGGTCTTTCTTTAAATATTGATCTTGCTTTTTATCAGGGACTGAGGATGATGGTAGGAGCTACGCTAATGAATGTGTACCACGTAGAGCAACAACAAAAAACAAGACAACTGTTTACCGAACGATTTATGGGGGTGTGGAGTTTAGGCTATACAATCAAGAACCTGGGTATTACGGTTGATTACACGGGCAATTTATACAGCCCAATGCGTTTGCCTTTGTTGAGTAATCTGGATCCGAGACGAGCCTACTCACCTTGGTGGAGCATACAAAACATACAACTAACCAAGCAGTTCAAAAAAGGCTTTGAACTATACGGTGGCGTGAAAAATTTGCTAAACTGGACACCAAACAAGTCCAATCCTTTTATCATTGCCAGAACAAACGATCCTTTTGATAAACATGTTCAATTTGACGGTAATGGACAAGTCTTGGCTACGCCTGATAATCCTTATGCTCTTACCTTTGATCCTACATACGTCTATGGTCCTAACCAAGGTATTCGAGTTTTTTTAGGCTTGAGGTATGTTCTGCAATAAATTAATTTGGCTGAGACACAACCGTCTATTAACTTGTCCTTGAAAATAGAGAAGTTAAATGATAATTTGGATTTTAGATTAAACCAATAGATCAATATCGATGAACCTATTATTTTCATATGGTACGCTCCAAAAAGAGAAAGTTCAATTAGAAACTTTTGGCCGCCTACTACAAGGAGAAAAAGACTTCTTATTAGGCTATAAGTTAGATTTTATCGAAATATTTGATGAAGAAGTACTCAAGAAATCAGAGCAAAAGTTTCATCCCATACTTTCATATAGTGGTAAAGAAGAGGATAAGGTAGAAGGGATGCTGTTTGAGCTTACAGATGCAGAACTGGCGCAGGCCGATGAGTATGAAGTAGATAGCTATAAACGAATTGAGGCACAATTTTTATCAGGTAAACGAGGTTTCTTATACGTTGAGAGTTAGTTGGTCTTGTTTCTAACAACCTGATACGCAGACTGTTGTTTTTTAGTATAGAATATGCTGTGACTAGTACTTAGCCCAAAATACCCAAATCACGGTATATGCCTTAACTATTTTGGTAGTAGTTTTGTTACATTGAATTGAGAACTACTAAACCAAAAAGTTATGAAAAAGTTAAGTATTATCCTGATGACTGCTCTTGTAGTAAGTGTAGCAGCAACATCTTGTAAGAAAAAATCGGCAGCACCGGTACAAACTACTCCTACAGCTCCAGCTCCACCCGTACCATTTGCCACAGCGGGCAATTATGCGCCCAATGATATTGATGGGGTTTTGGCAGCTATAAAGCTAGATTTTGCCTACAAAATGCCTTCGGTAATTAGCAATCCGTTAATACCTTCTTTTGTAAGTGTTGAGTCGGAAATAGCCTCTGCCGCATTCCCTAGTGGCTCTAACTCGGGACGTAATTGGAACACTTTGGTAGATGCCGGAACAGTAAAAATTAACGACATTGCCTTGGAGAAAGCATCTAACAATGCCTATTACAAAGCGGCAATGGTTGGTATGCCCGTATCTACTCTAAATTTTGGCTCTAGTGGTGCAGCTACTTGGAGCGCATCCGGTTTTAACCTTACCTCTTATAGCTATAATGGTGCTTTCCCTAGCATGGAGGCAAGCGATTTACCTGATGAGATTAATCGTTCGAGCAACCTTACTATTAGCACTCCAGGCTCTAAGTATGGTGTAATGCTTTTGATTGTTTCGGGCAGTAAAAGTATTGTTAAGAGCTATGGCAATGTTTCGTCTATAACAGTCTCTTCAGCTGATTTGAGCACCTTGCCAACAGCAGATAATTCTGCTTTTATTGAGGTTTGTCCATACAATGTAGTTCAAAATACCATCTCAGGTAAAAAATATTACTTTGTAAAACAAACTGCTGCAGCAAAAATGATTTCGATAAAATAGAAATATAGTGTTAGTTTTTGGAGAAAAGGGTCGTCCGTTTGGAGACCCTTTTTTAGTAGGCTAACAATTTATTGATATAAGCACCTAAGCGTGCTTTGGCCAAGAAATCATCTTCAAGCACTTTGTGCATGGGTATGGCCGTATCTAAGCTGGCACAACGCATTACCGGGGCGTCCAAATGCTCAAAACAGTATTCGGCAATCCAAGCGGCAATTTCGCCACCAAAACCACCACAAAGGGTGTCTTCGTGCAAAATCAACACTTTGCCAGTTTTGGCAACAGCTGCAGCTACACATTCTTTGTCCCAGGGTTGTAGGCTACGTAAATCAACCACTGTTGCCGATATTTCCGGATGCTCGTTCAAATAGTCTAGTGCCCAATGTACAGCCCATCCATAGCTGATGATACTGAGCTGATGCCCCTCTCTTATTGTGCGAGCCTTGCCAATTGGGCTACAATAATATTCGTCGGGCACCTCCTCTGATAGGCTACGGTAGAGGTATTTGTGCTCAAAGTAGATAACTGGGTTAGGATCGTCAATAGCGGCCAGCAATAAGCCTTTAGCATCGCTTGGGAAGGCCGGATAAACAACTTTCAGTCCCGGTGTTTTGGTAAACCAAGCTTCGTTGCTTTGCGAATGGAAAGGGCCTGCACCCGTACCTGCACCTGTAGGCATACGTATCACCACATCGGCATTTTGTCCCCAACGGTAGTGGCTTTTGGCTAAGTTGTTGACAATTTGGTTGAAAGCCATACTCACAAAATCAGCAAACTGCATTTCTACTACTGATTTGTATCCTTTTATGGCTAAACCGAGGGCAATTCCTACAATTGCCGATTCACAAATTGGTGTATTACGTACTCGATCTTTGCCAAACTCGTCCACAAAACCTTGGGTTATTTTAAAAGCACCTCCATACTCGGCAATGTCTTGACCCATCAGCACCAAGTTGTTGTGTTTTTGCATGGCCTGCCTCAAGGCATCGCTAATGGCATCAATATATCGTTTTTCGTTATATGACCCAGTTGGCTTGGGTGTATCTTGCTCATAAGGCAGGAACATATCGGCAATTTCATGTGCTGCATTGGCTTGTGGTTCGGGCTCGGCAAAAGCCAACTCAATTTCATGCTCAATATGCTGTTTATATTCGTTGTATAGTCTATCTTTTTCAGACGGGCTTAGCACATTGTTTGCTAGAAGGTAGTGCTCAAAATTGATAAGCGGATCTTTTTGCCTCCATTCTTCTAAGAGTTGTTTGGGGACGTATTTTACCCCCGAAGCTTCTTCGTGCCCTCGCATCCGAAAGGTTAGACACTCTACCAATACGGGTCTTGGGTGTTGCCTAATGTCTTGACTAAGCTGAGACAAGGTGTCAAACACTTCGAGTACATTGTTGCCATCTAGCTGCTTGCCTTCAATACCATATCCCAAAGCTCTGTCAACCAGTTGTTTGCAGTGGTATTGTTCGGTGGTAGGGGTAGATAGGCCGTAGCCGTTGTTTTCGATTAAAAAAATAACCGGAAGTTGCCATACCGAGGCTACGTTGAGCGCTTCGTGAAAGTCGCCTTCGCTGGTAGCCCCTTCTCCGGTAAACACCAAGGTGCAGGCTGGTTTTTTCTCGAGTTTGTTGGCCAAAGCTATACCACAAGCCAAAGCCATCTGCGGCCCAAGATGTGATATCATTCCGACTATTTTATGTTCTTGCGTGCCAAAATGAAAAGACCGATCTCTGCCTTTGGTGAAACCACTTATTTTGCCTTGCCATTGGGCAACTAATTTCTTGAGGGGGATTGCCCGACTGGTAAAAACACCCAAATTTCGGTGCATGGGCAATATAAACTCATCGGCTTGCATGGCTCTGCTGGCTCCAACGGCAATTGCTTCTTGGCCAATTCCGCTAAACCATTTCCCAATACGACCTTGTCGCAACAAAATCAACATTTTTTCTTCGATTAAGCGGGGATAAAGAAGGTCTTTGTAGAGAGCGAGTAGTTCTGAGGCTGTTTTTTGCTTCGGATCAAAGTGTATCATGCAGGGTAAATTTGGATCAGCTAAAGATAGTAATTTGGCCAGAAACAGACAAAGCAAACAGCATTATCAAAACCACAAAAGCTACCTACTTTTAGTTGTATTAAGGTTGTTCTCGCTGTCTTTCTTGCCATAGCTGGCTAAACGATTTGGGAGCTATTTTGGGAATTTGGCGTTGTTTGCCCCAAGCCTTTTTGAAAAAGTTTTTGAGGAAGAAATTTTTTAGTTTTCCGCTGAAGAAGTCCATCAACGAGCGTTTGCTCATACCTTTTTTCCAAATTTTCCAAGTTAGCTTTTCGGTTGTACTGTTGAGGTTTTGGCTTACAGCGTCTCTCCTGTTAAGCAAAAGCATTTTGTGGATATCGATATTGACTGGGCACACTTCTGTACATTTACCGCATAGCGTAGAGGCGTAGCTCAGGTGTTTAAAGTTTTCCATGCCTTGTAGGTGCGGACTTATCAAAGAGCCAATGGGGCCACTATAAGTTGTGCCGTAACTGTGACCACCAATGTTTCTATAAACAGGGCAAACGTTTAGGCAGGCTCCACACCGAATGCAGTTGAGCCCCTGGCGTTGTTCTTGTTGTGCCAAAAGGTTGCTACGGCCATTGTCCAATAATACTACATACATTTCTTCGGGGCCGTCGGTTTCGCCCTCTTGTTTTGGACCGCTCAGCAGGGTATTGTAAACGGTGAGATTTTGTCCTGTTCCATGTGTAGCTAGCAAGGGCCACATCAAATCCAAATCGCTTAGTGCGGGTACCAACTTTTCAATGCCTGCCACTACGATGTGTATTTTAGGGAAAGTGGTGCAAAGACGGGCGTTGCCTTCGTTTTCGGTAATGGCTACACTTCCGGTTTCGGCTACTAGGAAATTAGCTCCACTAATGCCAATATCTGCATGTAAGTATTGCTCTCTTAGTAGTTCGCGAGCTTTTTGGGTGAGCTGCTCGGCACTGGCATCAATAGGGGTACCAAAGCGTTCGTTAAACAGTTTGGCAATATCGGCTTTGCTGAGGTGCATAGCCGGGGTAACAATATGGTAGGGCTTTTGGTAAAGTAGTTGTACAATGTACTCGCCCAAGTCGCTCTCTAAGGATTCGATTTGGTGTTGTGACAAAAACTCGTTGAGGTGAATTTCTTCAGTGGTCATCGATTTGGATTTGATGACCTTTTTTCCTCCCGATTTTTGGATGATCTGTAAAATCTCTTGCTGGGCTTCTTTCGCGGTATTGGCCCATATTACCTTGCCTCCACGTTTTTGGAAATTGCTCTCGAACTCGGGTAACAGCTTGTCCAAATTTTCCATCACTTTCCACTTTATGAAAGCAGCACGTTGTTTAGAAAGTTCGAGGTTTGCAAATTTAGCTATGCCACGAGCTGCGGCAGCTTCGTATTTCGCCATATTGTGATTGATAATTTGGCGATGTTCGAGATCGAAGGCCTTTTCTTCGGATTTGTGGATGAAATCTTTGGCGTAGCTCATGAGTACCCAAAGGTAAACAAAAGCAGTTCGAGCAAAAAATATGAAGGCTAAAATGTGGAAAGTTTTTGGGACTAAACAAAAAAAGGAACCTATATGGCTCCTTGCTGTCTAAAAACGAGAAATTGTCTGCTAAAACGCTTCTCTAACAATTTGGGCTTTGTCTATACCTAGGCTATCGAGTTGTTGCTCAACAGCAGCCATCATGGGCTCGGGGCCACACAAGTAAAAGTAGCGGCTGTGTTCGTCAATACTGTTTTTGATGAGTTCGGCATTGATATAACCATGCTGGTAGCCCTCTAATTGTTCTTCGGATAGTACGTTGACCAACCCATCGTTTAGCCATTGGCGTAATTGATTTTCTTGTATAATATCAGCCTTGCTTTTGTTGGCAAAAATCATTTTGTTGTGCCCAATAGCATTTTTACCAGAAAGCTCTTTTAGGATAGCTAAAAAAGGAGTAACTCCGGCACCACCGGCAATGAAAATTCCTTCTCCTTTGTAGTGGATGTCACCAAAAACATCGCCTATTAGCAGTTCATCGCCAGCTTTTAGATGCAGCAATTGCTCGGTTACGCCCTTATGGGCAGGGTAGGTTTTGATGGTAAACTCTATATAGTCATCATCCGGGAGTGAGGTGAAGGTGAACGCTCTGAGCTCATTTTCCCAATCGGCTTTGTTGATGGCCACGTCGGCGGCTTGCCCGCATACATAGCTTAGGTTTGCAGGTTTCTCTGCCCTAATTTGTAACACGTCGTGTGTGACGTGTGTGATGGATAATATTTTTACACGTTGTGCCATAATTTTTCTGTTTTAGTCAATATAAGACAAAAATTCTTTTCGTACCAAGTCTTTGGCGAAAGCTCCCGAATATTCTGACGTTGTGGTGATACTGTTAGTATCGGCTATACCTCTCGAAGCCACACAAAGATGATCGGCAGTAATTACAACGGCTACATCATCATGTCCCAGTAGTGCTTTTAGCCCTTCGGCAATTTGTAGAGTTAACCGCTCTTGTACTTGTGGGCGTTTGGCGTAGTATTGTACCAATCGGTTAATTTTTGAGAGACCAATTACCTTGTCATGCGGCATGTAGGCCACATGTGCCTTGCCTATAATGGGGACAAAATGGTGCTCGCAGTTGGAGTATAGGGTGATATTTTTTTCGACCAGCATATTTTTGTAGCCGTATTTGTTCTCGAAAAGGCTGACACTGGGTTTATTTGCAGGGTCGAGTCCACTAAAAATTTCGTTCACATACATTTTGGCTACACGTTTTGGTGTGTCTTTAAGGCTGTCATCGCTAAGATCAAGACCTAAGCTAAGCATAATCTGCTCAAAATGATAGGCTATTTGTTCAATCTTCTGGCGTTTGCCCCCTGGCAAAACTTGTTCAATGTGTATATTGTCGCTTTGTTGCAACAATGTTTCGTAGGGAAGTTCGTTAAAGCTCATAAATACGTTTCATTACTTTTTCAACCATAGAGTCGCAATACACCAGATTGAACTCGTATAATTCTTTGGGCGAATAGGCATTTTGAAGTTTTGTCCTCAACATGGCTTTGGCTCGGTTTAGCCTTACTTTGACATTGGCCTCACTGATAGCCAACAAGTCGGCAGTTTCAGCAATATTCATTCCGTTTATCTCACGTAGCGAAAACACCATTCGGTAATCGCTAGGCAATTGCTCGAGCGCATTTTCTATGATATGACCCAACTCTTTGTTGTGTAATGCTTTGTCGGTATATTGCTCATTGCCAGTAAAAAGGGGTTTAGAATCGGCTTTGGCTTCCATAGCAATCTCATTTTTAAAACTTAGTTTTTGTCTTTTTCTGAAACAATTGTTCATCATAATTCGGGCTATCCAGGTCTTAAAACTAGCTTTACCTTCAAACTGTGCCAAAGATTTAAAGGCATCTACGTAGGTGTCTTGCATCAAATCTTGGGTGTCCTCATGGTCGTAATTATAGCTGCGACCAATTTTGTAGAGTGTGGCGTTGAATCGTCTTACAATTAGCTCGTAAAGTGCGGTTTCGCCAGCAAGAACTTTTTGAATGATTGCGGTTTCGCTTAATGCCTGTTCAATTGCTTTCATGGTAAATTTTAGTCAACAAGTTTGGACAATCGGGCCATAGAAAATGCAGCTAGTGCCATTACCAAATCTCTAACAGCTACGTCAACATACATCCAGCCTGCTAACAAAGATAGGGCAATTCCGCAAAGCCACAAGGCTACCAAATAACCTCCAAACTCAGGTTTTTTCCAGACAATAAGCCCGGCTACAATTTCTATAATGCCCACTATCATCATAAATGTGGCTGCAGAAAAAGGTAGTATCGACCCTATTGAAGGGTTAACATAGTCGGCCCAATTGGTCAAGATATTACTAAATTTATCGGCTCCGGCTACGACGGGCACTACTACGAAAGCGTATTTCATAGTTAAGAATACTTGTTGGAGTTGTTGTGCTTTTGTTTTCATTTTATTAAAAATTTAAAAGGTTTCTGCATACATAGGGGAGTTCAGTTTGTAAAAGGTTACAAACTATTTTTATTTTTTATGTGTCAGCAAAGGGAGGCTGGTAAGAACTTTTGTTTTTAACTTTGTCTGCTAAGATTTGCGATTGGCAGCAAATCTGTTATATTTACCCCTTACATACATCTACTTGGTGCAAATCATGTTCTTTTGGGCTTGTTTTTGCTTGGCCGAGATAGATATTTTTTTATAATTATGGAAGAGAACATGGATTTAGAACCGATCCCCGTATCAGGAATAAACAATAAGCAGCAATTTGAGGAAGAAATCGTACAGCACCTCAACAACCCGGTAACCAGTATAGAGCCGGTAGAGAAACAGTATCTGGGTATGGTTAAAAGCGTTAAAAAAGAAGGTAACCGTTTCTATTTTAGCGATGGACGCTCTACGGTAGAGCTGCGTGTAGTGAGCGACCACATTATAAGAGTGCGTATGGCTCCACACGGTACTTTCTTGCCCGATTTTTCTTATGCCGTAGAAACACTGGATCAAAAAGTAACTACTTTTAAGCTAGACGAGACCAATGATTACTTTACCGTAAGTACTAATGTGCTGACTTGTAGGGTGAGTAAAGCCGATTTTTTGATTTCTTTTGTTGACAGCATTAGCGGGGTGATTACCAGTGCTGATGCCATACCGATGCATTGGGAAGAAAATCACGATTTTGGAGGGTATTATGTTTATGCTACTAAACAATGCCAAGACGAAGAAAATTTCTTTGGCCTGGGCGATAAATCGGGTAATTTTAATCTGCGTGGGCGTAAGCTCGAGAATTGGAATACCGATGCTTATTCTTATGATTGGAACCGTGACCCCTTGTACCGCACCATCCCGTTTTACATGGGCATACATCAAGGAGAAAGTTATGGTATTTTCTTGGACAACACTTTCAAATCTTATTTTGATTTTGGGATGCAAGACCATCAGAAAACAAGCTTCTGGGCTGATGGAGGAGAGATGCGCTATTACTACATACACGGCCCTCACCTGATGGATGTGGTAAAACGCTACCACTCGCTAACCGGTACACACCCTATGCCGCCCAAATGGGGCTTAGGCTATCACCAATGCCGCTGGAGCTATTACCCCGAAAGCAAAGTACGCGAAATTGTAGATGGTTTCAGGTCGCAAAATATTCCCTGCGATGCAATTTACTTAGATATTGACTACATGGATGGTTACCGTTGTTTCACCTGGAACAAAAGGTATTTCCCTGACCCTAAGAAAATGATTAAGGATTTTGCCAATATAGGGATGAAAACCGTTGTCATGATAGATCCGGGGATAAAGGTTGATGAGAACTATTGGGTATTTAAAGAAGGAAAAGAGAACAACTATTTTTGCCGCAGGGCAGATGATTACTATATGGAAGGCCACGTTTGGCCGGGGCGTTGCCAATTTCCGGATTTTACCAATCCCAAAGTAAGAGAATGGTGGGGTGGTTTGTACCAAGAGTTGGTAGAGATGGGTGTAGCCGGATTTTGGAATGATATGAACGAGCCAGCTGTTTTTGGCAGTGGTACTTTCCCTAATGATGTGAGGCATTTTTATGACGGATTTGGTGGTTCACACCGCAAAACTCACAATGTTTACGGGATGCAGATGGTGCGCTCTACTTATGAGGGATTAAAGAAGTTGCAACGTAACAAACGCCCCTTTACTATAACTCGGGCGGGATATTCGGGTGTGCAGCGTTACGCCTCGGTATGGACCGGAGACAACGTCGCCTCGTGGGAGCATTTAAAAATAGCCAATATCCAGTGCCAGCGTTTATCCATATCGGGAGTGCCTTTTTGTGGTACCGATATTGGCGGTTTCAGTGGCGAGCCCGATGGCGAACTGTTTACTCGCTGGATACAGCTGGGGGTATTCTCACCCTTTATGCGGGCACACTCTGCCGGCGATACCCGCGAGCGAGAGCCTTGGAGTTTTGGCGAACCATATACATCAATCAACCGCAAATTCATCGAGCTGCGCTACAAACTGATGCCCTATTTCTACTCGGTATTTTGGGAACATCACAAATACGGTTTCCCAATTTTGCGCCCGCTGGTAATGCTGGAGCAGGGAGATGTAAGCAACCACTATCGCCAAGATGAGTTTACCTTTGGCGACAAAATTTTGGTGTGCCCGGTGCTAGAGCAAGGGGCAAAATCACGGACTATTTATCTGCCCAAAGGCAAGTGGTACAACTATTGGACCCTGCAATTGCTAGAAGGCGGTAGCGAACACGAGGTAGAAACCCCATTGGATACCTTGCCACTTTTTGTGAGGGCCGGTACTGTAATGCCCGAGTATCCTGTGATGCAATACGTGGGCGAAAAAGCTATTGAAGAGGTATGGCTCAATGTGTATTATAACGATTATGAGGTAAACTCTTTTATGTATGAGGACCACGGCGATACCTTTGCTTACGAGCAAGACATCTACCTCGAAAAGAAATTTGTGACCAAAGGGAATAAATCTAATTTTACCATAGAACAAAGCATAGAAGGTTTGTACACACCCAATTATGAGCTGTATGATTTTCGGATTATTGCCCTTCCTTTTAAAGTGGGCAAGGTGCTGGTAGATGATAAAGAGGTGATAGATTTTATAGTGAACGACCGTGGAATATTACGATTTAAATCGAATAAGAATTTCGCTAAAATTCAAATTATGAAGGCATAGTGTCTAAACTTAAATACCGATTGTTTTATACGCTGTGGGCTTTCTTTTATTTATAAAGAAAGCTCGCGGCTTATTAGAAGTACCTATAAATGACCTAAGCAATTATTAACCATAAAGAGTAGATTTTCTATGGTTTTTTCCGGCGTTTTACTGCTAGTGTAGTTAGTACTAAAGTTGCAAATGCAATACCAAGTACCATCATCCAACTAGAAAATGTACCAGGTGTGTCGAGCTGTATTTGTTGGTCTTTACCCATATATATCAGGCTGTCCCAATAATAGGGTAATAGCAAAGCTGACGAAGATTTTTCACTGTTTAACCAGTTGAGCTTCGCTTGCCTAAGTGCTTCGCTAGCCATATAGCCCTTATTTATGTATTTGTAAAAATCTGCAGTGATAAGTGCTCCGGCATTGTCGTTTACATTCCATAGGCTAGCCACAGTAGCCATGGTGCCAATGGCGTTAAATCCTCTCGATAAACTAATAATTCCTTCACCAACTGCCAATTTTCCGTCGGCTGTACGGCATGCGCTTAATACCACTAAAGACGGAGCGTGTTGTTTGGCCGAGAGCTCAAAAAGGTACATTTTTTCTTTGCCGAAGTCTAATGTGGGTTCTTTATTAGCTCCCGACAGATAGGCATGGGTGCCAATATGAAGTACCTTACTTTGCTCGAACCATTTTTCGAATGATGCGGTTGTAAGCGCTTCATTGTACAAAAAATTGCCTTTAACTTGCTCGGCTATTAGTTTTGCTTCTTCTTTAATAGCAGCCAATGACATCTTATCTCCTTGTTCATGTGTAACAAATATACCGGTAAAAACAGATGATTTGGAAGGCTTAGGCTTAGCTAATAATGTTTTAATAGAGAAGGCATAGCTAATATCGTTTTGTTTTATCAAGAATGGCCATTTACTGATGTTTTCAAGATATTGAGGTTGCGTAATTAGGCCATCAAAAGAAAGGTAACCAAGCACCCCATCGGGTATGATGGTCAGTTTTTCTTGATGGTTTGGTTTTAATGGGCCTATAAGCAATTGATAGATGTGATGAGCAGCCATAAAATAGGCTTTGGGCTTATTGAGCATTGCATTGGGTCCTTGCTGAAAATATGTTTGTACAAAATCTATGATTTGGGCCTTTACTCGATCTGCATGGTCAATTTTTATGACTTGTTCTATTTTCTTATGACGAATGCTAATGGCATAAATGTGTTTATCTCCAATAAAAAACTCAATAAAACGATGATTGGGTAGTTGACTAAGTGATAGCTCACTAGCTGTAGTAATATTAAATTGCGGGTATTTCTTGGCAATTTCTTTATCAATCATAGATAGGTTAAACTTTAGCGCTGCCAATTGATCGGCTTTGGCTGTGTTGTTTTCCAACTGTTGTTTTTCATGGTAGGCGATAGCCTGCTCCAATGTTCGTTTCTTGATGATTAAACTATCATTCTTATAGCTTTTTGTGTTTTGATGGTTGCGTTCTATCTGGTCTAATAAAGTTCGGCTTTTACTTTGTTCTGCCAGGGATAGCATTTGATGAAGGTATTTATCTTGTTTGCTGCGTTGATAAAGTTGGTAGCAGAGATCGATACCTTTAGATACGATTTGCTTAATATCAACCTGTAACCTCTCTTTGGTTTTGTTATAAGCAAACTCATTTCTAATCTTGTTGGCAGCCAGTAAGCTCAACAATATATTATTTAAAGCCATTTCTTGATGGCCATTTTGTAGTTGAGTATTGGCCAGTTGCATAAAAACATCGACCAATTTATTATCACCATAAATGTTGGCATTGATGATTTCTCCTTTTAGATTGCTTATGTTAAGGATTGCTAATGTTTTATGAAAATAAGTATTGGCTATACTGGCTTGGCCGTTTGCTAAGGCCGCTTTACCCAATGCGGTATAGAGATTGGCTTTTTCTCTTTTTCTGCCATAGGGGTAGAAACGATTTAATAGATTTATTGCTTTTGTAAAAGATTGTTGTGCTTTATTGGGTTGATTGATAGCGAGGTATATGTTGCCCTCTGTGTTGTATGCACTCATCAGCCAGTAAGCCGTTTCGGCATTAGTGGCTTTTTGCAAAGCAATATTTTTTTTAATAATAGCAATGGCTTTTGTATAGTTCTCCTCGTCATACAGAATATCGGCATATACATTGTTCAGCATTATCAATGTAGCGGCATCTGGTTTTAAGGCAAGGCCATTGCGAATAGCCTTTCGGGCATCGGGTAAACGAGACATAGACCTGAAAGAAATAGCCATATTGCAATAAAGAGAGGCCAATTGGTTGGGATCTGCTTGGTATTGTTGCTGCAAATTGATGCTTTGTTGTTGAAGGTAAAGTGCTCGCTCATAATCACCAAGACGGGTATAGTTATTGCTGAGGGGCTTTAGCGTATATTCTACTATGTTGTATTCTAGTATTTGATGTTTTTGAAAGTAGCTAAAGGCATCCTCGTATGCATTAATAGAGCCTAAAATATTGCCGTCTAATAACTGATAGTAGCCCAATGTACTTAATAAATTTAACCATGCATAACGCTCATCGCTGCTCTTTGCCTCTCGCCATTGTTCTTTTTGTGCGTTTAGCAATAAAGTAGTATCCTTTTGCGGGTTTCCATTGGCGTTGTCCAATTGTTCATAAATCCAATTGGTAAGATCATTTTGGCTTTTGTAGTGGTTTAATTTGTCTTTTAGACTTTGGTTTTGTGCAAATGATAAAATACTTTGAAAAGTAAACGCTATGAGAAAGATATACTTAATATACGGGTAGGACATACTTGTTTAGAACTCTAGCTAGCTGTATTTGTCTTTATCAACTGTATTAATATTTGGTGTAAAAGCCCAATTTTTGCATATCCAAATATAACAAATCACAACAACTAATACTTTTATCCAAGCAAATATAGCACAGCTCAATAGCTATAATGGGGATAATTTGTCGCGTAAAGCTTTTAAAATTTCCAACTGATGTAGGTGCCCATACGATTGTTATTGGTTTTGGGATCGTAAATGTACCTGAAGCCCAAAACCGGCCCAACACGCACTAAGCCTAATTGAATATCTGCAAAAAACGAGGCTTTAAATTCCGAAAAACTGTTCTTTATTTCGCCCATTGGTCGGTTCAAATTGCTATCGGTAACCGCACCTGCAGCGTTTAGCGTTCTTAACTGATATCGTAATTCCTCTGTGGTTTTATTATAAACATCAAGCGAGACTAATGTACCGGCTCCGACACCTATATATTTATTGATGTTGTAGCGTATTTGTAGCGGTACAGCATTAATAGTAGCAACTTTGGTGTTTTTGTAAAGTTGTTTATCCAATATTAGGTAATCCTTGCGGACATTATCGATAACTATCGAGGTATCTTGTTTAGTGCTGGTGCTTAGGGGTACACGAAAGGTGTTTTCTTTAAAAAAGTTAAGATAGAGCTCAACCTGCCAGTAATAACGATGCGAGGCATAGGGCGATAAACTGGCTCCTAGTACTATATTTTTGTTATTCAAAAAATTGCTATTGCCAGTTTCGAAGGGAAAACCATAACCAACAATTACGCCAGGAGAAAGCCCCATTTTAAACCGACCTACAGCCCTATTGGTGTAAATGGGTTTGTTCTTGTCAAAAACAATTGCGGCACCACTTTTAATAGGTAGTTTAGGCGGCTTTTCTTTAAATTTAATCTTATACTCTACAAAACCCTGTGTAGAATCAGCATCGTTTACACCCTTTTGCTGCGTACCGGGCAAATAAATGTTTGTAAAAACAAAATGCACACTGTCGGCATTAAAGTATGTTTTTACACAGCTTTGATTGGCGTAAGCAGAATCGCAATTGATAACTTCGGGTTTTGTTTTTATAATTTTCAGCGTAGAGGTATCAAAAATCTCGGGAATATTTACGCCTACATCAATCTTTTTGGCGGGTCCTTTCCCGGTGTTCTGAAATCGAACTTTATAGGTCAATTCCCTATTCTTTCCTGTAAGACGGTAATTCATTCGGCTTTTTCGTAGAACCATTTTATTGGGGTCATGCGAGGCAACAATATGTAGCTCTAAAGAGAAAAACTCGGGTTCGACTAGCGGATTATCGGGAATGAAAGCGCCTCCAATACGCACTACTGCGTTGGTGTCTTTTAACATTTCCGGAGTAGTTTTAAAATGCATGAAAACAAAACGTTCCTCATTTTCTTTCAGATTTTCAAATTTCCAACTTTGCAGATTTTTAAAGTTTCTGTATTGGTCTTTCAGCACTATTTTTTCAGCAGGAACGAGGTTGAAGCCCCCGTCTAAGGAGGCATAGTAAACAGGAGTTTGATTTGGTTGATTCAAATAGGCGATGTTTAATTGAGGCTTAAAGTCTGTTTTTTTCTCATTGTGGTAGGTTCTTACAGCTGCCAAATCAAAATTATTTTGGCTAAACTCAACATCGTTGTACAAAATAGCAATAGTACCGTTTAAGTTTGGTAATCCATTCGCCGTTTTATTTCGGTAGCCAAATACCAGCATCATATCGTCGCCCGGTTTAGGCATGCAGTTGGTTTTTAGCTCAATATTACCTCCCATTTTAAAGAGGTTATAGTTGTTGTTTGAGGCAAGCATTGGTTTAGTAGTAGCGGCACCGCCAGGACGCACAATGGGTTTGGGGCGGGTAGGTGGCCGCTTACCATCATCATAATTATTTGTAGCAAATAGACGTACCATTACCGAATCGTACCTTGTAAAAACATGCGAAGGATTTTCCTCGAAGCTAAAGCCTCCGTCGCCAAATTCCCAGAAATACGTGTAATAAGGAGCCGGTGCTCCAGCTATTTGCCGCAGTGGCCTGAGTTCGCTATTAAACTTGGTAACGCCATTTTCTGTTTTGTAATGAATAATGGCAGGCACAGTATCTTGAGGTACGATTTGTGCAACTAGTTGCGTATAGCAAAAACTGAAAAATAAAAAATAGATTAGTTTCTTCATTGCCACCATAAATATAAATAATAAATCCGTTTTTATAGCAAACACTAAAAGGCAAAGCTTAAGCAAGCTTCGCCTTTTTTAATTATTAATACGCTTTTAATAGGTGTTTAATGCGTTAATAACTTGTTGTATGCCAGCTTCGGTAGTTTCAGAAAGTGTTAAAGTAATACTTTGACCATCGGTAATGGTTGTTTCTTGTTCTGCATAATAGTATTTGCCGTCTTTTATTGAGAAAGAAATGTATTTACCTTCTACACCTACGGGCATCATATTGTCGTAACTTTTTACCGTATTGGTTCCATCGGAGGTGTACAATTGGGCAATTACGTTACTGCCTTTTGCACAGAAAAACACAAACGTTTCGCCGGTAAAGCCTCTAAAAGTTGCAAAACTACCTGGGTTATTGCTTACCGTAACACGTGTAGTTGTTTTGGGGTTGGCATAAGAATAAAACACATCACAATTAATCCAACCCAAATTACCCATCTCAAAATTATAAAAACCAGATAATGCTTCAGTTTCACGCTTTATGCCTCCGCCGTTTGGGTTTTGGGCAGGTGCCTGCCAGGCCATTTGGTTAAAATTGCCCACATTCTCTACGCCCTCCCAAATTTGAGTTACCCTATTTTTGGTGGTTGGAATAGCAATTTGTATGTTGGCAGCTAGTGCCTTATCTACATGACTACCGTTTGCTATGGCATTAAGATAGATGAAACCATCAGATTCCAATGGGGCACCACTTATATGGTTGGTATTTGTTCCTCCCAAGATAATGCTACTTCGGTTTAAAAACTCCATCGCATTAATCGTTACTTCGCCAGTAACAGTAACGCCATTCTGTTTAAAAGCCCCTGCCGGTATGGTGATTTTAGTTCCTCCACGTAAAGTAAAGGTGTTTGAGATATTGGAGTTAATTTGCATACGCTGCGTTTGAGGGCCAAAAAGCGCAGTAAATTCTTTTGCATTGTTGGCCATGTTGCGATTGTTTTTGTCTTTTTTGCAAGCAAGTAATAATGCGGTAAGGGTTAAAAGTGCAGCTATAGCGGTTAATAATCTAACGAGTTTATTAGAATTGGAGTTAAAGGATGTTGTCCTTTGGCTTAAAGTTTTCATCACATTAATTATTTAAGTTTTGCTTACTCTGTTTAGGCTTTTCAGCGGTCGCCATATAAAAGGTTTTGATGTTATATCAACCGCTTTGTAAAAATGTTACCCCAATTAAATCTTTAATTTCTTTTTAATGTTCAGGAGGTTGGACTTGACAAAAGATGTTGGTATGGCACAAAACTTGTAAATCTCCTTTATCAGATTTTGTTGGGAAAACAACTAGTGCTTAAGTTGTTGATTGCCAATATATGCTTGCTGCTTAGTATTTTCTTTTCCAATAAAAATTAAAATTTTCCGTAATTAGTCCTACTTTTAAAAGATAGCGGGCAAATTCAATGACCAAAAAAATACATGAAGATCAGCGTTATATCATTGCATTATTGAATAATGATGTGGCTTTGGTTAACGAAATTTATAAGAAATGTGCAGGCAAGGTAAAATCATATATCTTGTTTAATAATGGCAGTGCCGATGATGCCGCAGATATTTTTCAAGAAGCCTTGGTAGATATTTATAATCAAGCAAAATACAAAGATTTGCAGTTGAGTTGTCCTTTCGAGCCATTTTTATTGTTGGTGTGTAAGCGGAAATGGCTTAACGAACTGAAAAAAAGAGCACAAAGCCCGGTAACAAAAAGCGAAGATGATTTATTACATATTGGCGAAGATACATTTGAACAAGCCGATGCACTACAACGGCAAAAAGAACAGTCAGCCCTTTTCTTAAAGGCCTTTGATAAGCTTGGCGACCGTTGTAAAGAAATAATAAGCTGGAGCATGAAAGGAGAGCCCCAAGAAAAAGTAGCAGCAGCCTTAGGTGTAACCTATAGCTATTTGAGAAAGAAAAAATCTGAATGTATGGCAAGCCTAGTTAAATTAATAAATAAAAGTCATGACTAAAGACAAGATTTTATGGACTGCTCAGTATGCAGAAGGTGATTTGGACGAAACTGAACGCTTAGCTTTCGAGGATTCGTTAGCTCACGATGAAGAGCTGCAAAACTGCCTTAAGGACTATCACCATATTCACCGTAGTTTGGAAATGGAATTGGCCGAAGATAAAGACCGCGAAGTACTGATGGACACCTTGCAAGCCCTCAATAAAGAACATTTTGCAGCGGTACAGCCTAAGGTAGTAAGACTAAGATCTTATTTGCGTTGGGTATCTGGTGTGGCGGCGGTATTAATATTTGGGCTATTGGTTTGGGCTCCATGGAGAGGCAATTTATATGAACAATTTAATACTTCTTCCCAGATGACCGTTGCAGAACGCGGTGCCGAAACAACAGATTTGGATAATGCAGCTACCCTATTTAATAATAAAAAATTTGATGAAGCTAAAAGTGCATTAGCTAAACTAAAAAGTGCCGACCCTCAAAATACAATGGTGACCTATTATTATGCTATAAGCCTGATAGAGACGAATGAACTAGCTAAAGGTAGGCAATTGTTAGAAGACTTATTCAAAGGCCAATCGGTATATAAATATGATGCTGCTTACACAATGGCCATGAGCTATCTGAAAGAAGACAAAAAAGCTGATTGTAAATTTTGGCTCAACAAAATACCTGCTGGAGCAATGCAGTATGAAAAAGCCCAAAGTTTACTGAAAAAACTATAAACATCTATTCGTTTCAGTATAAATACATTAACCTTTTGAAGATTAATGTATTTCGAGCAATTGTTCGCCTTTAAGCAATTAAGCTTTGTGTAGCAATTGTATTAGGCTATCTCACTTATTTTCATTATCTTTGTCTGTAGGAGACTATAGTTTTTATGACAAAGATTTATTTCTTCTCAAATTTCAAGGCCTTCGATGGCTCTTTCCAATCCTAGTTAGCAGGATTGGATTCTTTATACTTCCTATATTTTTTATAATCTACTGATTTTGTTTATAAACCCCTTGGGTTTATACCCCTATGTTCTATTGCATTGGTTGTAGGGGCATGGAACGCTCAGTAGTCGAGAATTGATTTTTTAACCACTAAAAATTTAAAGAAATGAGAACATCAGCAAAAACCAACCAAAATCCTATTGTGATTACCCGCGGTATCTACGATCTTTTAAAAACTTTCATCAATAGCAATAAACTGAGTAAATACAACGAAGATAAGCTTGATGAAGAACTGAAACTGGCCAAGCAAGTATTGCGTAAAGATATACCGGCTCAGGTAGTTGATTTAGACAAAAAGGTTAGGGTTAAAGAACTGGAAAGCGGCATCGAATTTGAGTATCATTTTGTTCGCCCACAAAAGGCCCGAAAAAAGCATAATACCATTTCTATCCTGTCACCTATAGGTGTAGCCTTGTTGGGCTATAAAGAAGGTGAGAAATTGAGCTGGGAAATGCCCGAAGGAATAAAATCTTACCAAGTGCTTTCGGTGAACCCGGTAGCCTAATTATATCTTGAATTTTAAAAGCCGATTTAATATCGGCTTTTTTTATTTAATTGAATTTGAAGTGAAATTCACAAAAAAATTGGACAATTGCTTCAAATCTATCATCAACATTTCTTAGCTTAGAAGGCTTTACACCTGTATGGACAAAACCTGCGTAACATGAATTTTCTAAGTCTAATCCTTTTACTTCTATTTTCTTTTATCACGATAGAAAAAGATAAGCCCAACCCAAGCACCCGCCCTGTGGAGCAATTAGGCAAACAAGACCAAATAAAACTGAATCTCGATTTCTTAGCAAAGCCGCTAACCGAGGTAAATATCTTTAGTAAAAATGTATTGCTCAAAGCACCCTTACGTGTAATGCAAAACTTTGATATAGATAGCAAGAAAAATATTTATTACGCCCAGCTTGGTGCAGTGGCCAAAAACGAAGTCGGCAAAACCAAATCGCATGAGCTATACATACTAAAAGCCCAAGCCAACATTTCGCCTAAACAAGAGGTGATGACCCTTCAATATTTTGGGCATGGCAGCAACATTGCCATAGAAGAAACGGCTGATGGCGAAGTCTATGTTTGGGTAAACAGCATAGCCACCAAGAATAAAAAAACCTTAGAGTATATCGATTCTAGAGCAGTGTCACGAATAAAATTCGAGGCCGGCAAGGTATATGACCAAGGCCACGGCGGAGCAAGCTATTTTCTAAACAAAGGGCTCTACAACGTGCATCCGGCAATAGATGCCAAAAGGGATGTGTTGGCTATCAGCGCTACTAAAAATGGTATTCGCTACTTTTTCTTTTATAAACTTAGCGAAGCCAGAAAGCTGCCTTTAACACAGTTTCAAATAGAGGTACTTGCCGGGGGCGAGGAAAAAGGCTCAGAGCAAAAAACAGTAGTTCGCAATGTTGATGGCTATGACCTCAATCAGTTGAAACCTCTAGCCAGTTTTAGCCTGCCCAAAGGTGCCGATCCCGAAAATAGTATCAACTCGTACAGTTTTCAGGGATTTGATGTAGCCGGTGTTTACGTGTTTTTTTATGAGGGCGATGGCAATAAGAACGATCCCAACAATGGTAGTTCAAATGCCTATATTACCGTGTTGGATATGAATGGTAAAATTGTAGCTAAGCGCAGCAAGGTAGCAGCTATTAACAATTTGCAGCAGCTAGAGCAGGCCGGGATAACCAAAACGGGTTATATGGAGGCCGAGGGGATAAAAGTTGTTGGCAAGCAGCTTTTTATTGCTTTTGCATCAAGAGGAATTGTACACGGTAATGACGATTACCGAAGAGCCAATATTTTTGCATACGATTTGCCCAAGCACCTTAAATAGCAAGCTAACTATGTTTACGATAACAATTAACCCCCAACAAAGTTGAAAAATGCTGAGTTTGGATCAAAGCTTTAATCAGTGCAACAGTCTGCCAAAAGGCGAATACGAAAACTGCACATTTAGCCACTGCAATTTTGCCGAGAGCGATTTCTCTGCATATAAATTTATCGACTGTGAGTTTAACAGCTGCAACCTCAGTTTGGTAAAACTAAATAAAACTACGCTTCAAAATATACGTTTCAACAATTGCAAGATGCTGGGGCTACGCCTAGATACCTGCGCCGAGTTTGGGCTTTCTTTTACTTTTGACACTTGCCAGCTTCAACATGCATCGTTTTATGGCTTAAAACTCAAAAAAACAAAGTTCAGCAATTCGCAATTGCAAGAAGCTGATTTTGCCGAGGCCGATCTATGTGGTGCTGTGTTTGAGCATTGCAACTTGGCACAAGCAGTGTTTGATCACAGCCTATTGGAAAAGGCCGATTTTAGAACCGCCTATCACTACACTATCAACCCCGAGACGAACCGTATAAAGCAGGCCAAATTTTCTATACATGGTCTGGCCGGACTACTGAGCAAATACGATATTACTATAGAAACTTGATGATTGGGTGTACTACCTCGGGAGCTAAATTGGTACTTAACAAAATTTTTGATACTGCTAGCGATGACATTCGTTTGTTAAACGTTAACTTTAGATTTTTTTGAGGATTAATTAAAATTCTTAATTGCAGTTAGTTATTCAACCAAATAAAAACAAGCAAAAAAAGTAGATGAGTAAACTTTAAGAGAGAGTTTTTGTAGCCCGTAGGGGAATCGAACCCCTGTTTCCAGAATGAAAATCTGGCGTCCTAACCCCTAGACGAACGGGCCAAAAACAGGGCAAAAGCCTTGTGTTTTGCACAAAAAAAGGCATCAAACGCTTGGTCAGATACCTTTTGTAGCCCGTAGGGGAATCGAACCCCTGTTTCCAGAATGAAAATCTGGCGTCCTAACCCCTAGACGAACGGGCCAAAATGTCAAAGAATCAGCAATACAATATTGCTGTTTTGGTAGCGGGGACACGACTCGAACGTGCGACCTTCGGGTTATGAGCCCGACGAGCTACCAACTGCTCCACCCCGCACTATATTTCATTTCAAAAAATGTGCTGTAAAATCCTCAACAGCTATTTCCGAATTGGATTGCAAAGATATAATTTGTTTCTTTGTAGCGCAAATTTTTTTCAAAAAATAATTCAAATGGCACATAAAGCAGGATTTATCAGTATAGTGGGTAAGCCCAACGCAGGCAAATCTACCCTGATGAACGCCTTGGTGGGCGAAAAACTTTCCATCATCACCCCTAAGGCACAAACTACCCGCCATCGCATTCTGGGTATTGTAAATACGGATGATTATCAGTTGGTTTTTTCTGATACGCCAGGAATAATCAAA
Organism: Pedobacter sp.; assembly: GCA_039810685.1. Classification (GTDB taxonomy): domain Bacteria; phylum Bacteroidota; class Bacteroidia; order Sphingobacteriales; family Sphingobacteriaceae; genus Pedobacter. The sequence continues at coordinate 58,686 of JBDHXL010000008.1, forward strand.
CCCAAATACGAGCTGCAAGGCGCTATGATGGATGCTGTGGGTACAGCCCTGCAAGATGCCGACCTACTTTTGCTAGTTACTGATATCAACGAAAAGCACGATGAGAATGATGTGTTGGATAAAATTGGTAAAACAAAAATTCCTTTAGTAGTGCTCATCAACAAAATAGACGAAGCCACCCAAGAACAAGTGCTGTCCAAAATGCAGTATTGGGAAGAAAAACTTCATCCGCTACGCATATTTGCCATATCGGCTTTGCACGGCTATAACCTGGATGGTTTGCTACCGCTGATATTGGAGCATTTGCCCGAGCATCCACCATATTACGACAAGGAAGATTTGAGTGATCGAAATTTGCGCTTCTTTGCTTCAGAGATTATTCGTGAAAAAATCTTTAACCACTATAAAAAAGAAATTCCCTATAGCACCGAAGTAGTGATTACTGCATTTAAAGAAGAGGATGGGATAAATCGGATTAGTGCCGAGATTATTGTGGAGCGAGATTCGCAAAAGAACATCATTATTGGTAAGGGCGGGACTGGTATTAAACGCATAGGTATGGAAGCCCGAAAAGATATTGAGAAATTTACCGGGCAAAAGGTTTTTTTAGAGACCCGAGTTAAAGTAGTGGCCGATTGGCGCAGCAAGAGCAATTACCTGAAAAGCTTTGGCTACGAAAACTAGTACAAGACTTATTCAATATTTTAGTGTATTTTTGCAGGCTGCAATGTTCGCCAATACGGCAATTTGCTTAATCCAACAATCAGAGAAATGAGTAATATTATCGCTATAGTAGGTCGTCCCAATGTTGGGAAATCCACCCTTTTCAATCGCTTAACCGAGAGCAGAAAAGCCATTGTTGATGATTTTAGTGGAGTTACTCGCGATCGTCATTATGGCATAGCCGAGTGGGTGGACAAGCAATTTACCGTAATCGACACGGGGGGCTATGTAGCCAACTCTGAAGATTTGTTTGAGACAGCCATACGAGAACAAGTACTCATTGCTATTGAAGAGGCTACGGTAATACTTTTTATGGTGGATGTAACTACCGGTATTACCGATTTGGATGATGAAATTGCCGGAGTGTTGCGCCGTAGCCAAAAACCGGTTTTTGTGGTGGTTAATAAGGTGGATAACAATGCGCTATTGGCTGATGCGAGTGTGTTTTACGGTTTTGGCTTGGGCGAAATTTACACCTTGTCGTCTATGACGGGTTCGGGAACGGGCGAACTGCTTGACGAAGTAGTACAGCATTTTACCGATGAAGTACCCGAAGACAACCACTTGCCCAAAATTACGGTAGTAGGAAGGCCTAATGTGGGTAAATCATCTCTTATCAATGCCTTGATAGGGAAAGACCGCAACATAGTTACCCCAATTGCGGGTACAACTCGCGACTCGATACACATCCACTACAACCAGTATGGGCACGAGTTTATGTTTATTGACACGGCAGGTCTTCGCAAAAAAACCAAAGTAAAAGAAAATATCGAGTTTTACTCGGTTATGCGAACCATAAAAGCGCTTGAAGAGGCCGATGTGGTGATGCTAATGCTCGATGCCCAAGAAGGCTTAGAAACCCAAGATATCAATATTTTTCATCTGGCCGAGAAAAACAAAAAGGGCATTATTGTATTGGTAAACAAATGGGATTTGATTGAGAAAAACACCAAAACAGCCAAGGCTTTTGAAGAACAAATCAAAGAAAAACTAGCGCCTTTTACTGATATTCCTATTTTGTTTGTATCGGTACTGAACAAGCAACGTATCTTTAAAGCCATAGAAACGGCAATTGAGGTGTATCACAATCGCAATAAGAAAGTACCTACATCCAAACTAAACGAGGTTTTGCTGCCGATTATCGAAAATTATCCTCCACCTTCAACCAAAGGTAAATACATTAAAATAAAGTACATTACCCAAATAAATGGGGTGGCGCCTATGTTTGCTTTCTTCTGTAATTTGCCGCAATACATTAAAGAACCCTACAAGCGTTTTCTGGAGAACAAACTACGTGAGCATTTTGATTTCTCTGGCGTGCCGATACAAATTTTCTTTAGGCAGAAATAGCCGATTTTAAAATTTTGGCCTAATCATAGGCCTGTTGCGACAAAGGCAGGCTTAAAATGGCGAATTGAAATCTTTGAAACTACCCAAAGTGCTGTCTTTTTCTGATAGCAGAAAAGATGAAGGGTCAAGAAAACTGCCCCAGTCAATAGCCAAATCAGGATCGTCCCATTTTACGCTAATTTCTGAAGCTTTATCGTAAATATTGCTGACCTTGTAGGCAAAAATTGTGTGATCCTCAAGTGTCAAAAAACCGTGTAAGAAACCCGGGGGTATCCACAGTTGTTTGTGGTTTGTGCCACTTAGCTCTATACAGAAATGTTGGCCGTAGCTGGGCGAATTTTTACGAACATCTACTGCAACATCAATAACACTACCGCTTATTACTCTTACCAATTTGCCTTGTGCAAAAGGAGGTGCCTGGGCATGTAGCCCCCGTAAAGTACCTTTTTGTGAAAGCGATTGATTGTCTTGCACAAATTGAGCCTTGATACCGGCATCGTCAAAAACCTTTTGGCTGAAACTCTCAAAAAAATAGCCTCTGTTGTCGGGCCATATTTTGGGTTCTAAAATAAGTAGGTCGGCAATAGGGGTGTTGCTAATGGTCATAGTTTTATTGGTCGAGGTGTTGCATTAAACTGGTAAACGCTACTAATTTATTGGGGTATTTGCTGTACATGTCGGCGCTGAGGTACTGAGCTAGGTATTCTTCAGTTTGCTCAAAGTCTGCTTCTTTGTTGAGCATAAATTGTAGGCTAAAACTCTGTCCTTCATTAGGCGAGTCGACAATCCGGAAAATACGGCTACTTTGAATTGCGGCAAAACTACTTAGTTCGGGCAATTTCTCTGTTTTTAGCCAGTTTAGCCAATGCTCGGCACTGTCGTCTTCTATAATTACCGTAATATTGTACAACAACATGGCGCAAAGATAAAGAATAATGCCTTATTTGTCGCCTCTCAATTGTCGGAAACGTGTTCTGGCCTCATTGGCAAACATACTGCCGGCAAAATCACTCAATAGCTTTTGGTATAAGCTAAGGGCTTCGGTTTTTTTTGCTAATTGTTGCTCATACAAATTGGCTAGCAAAAAGATGGCTTCGTCTTGCCATATACTGGAAGGGTAATCGTTAATGAGTTGTTTAAGTTGCTGTTCGGCTTGTTGGTATTGTTGTAGATTTGTGTAAATCTTAGCTTTTGCAACTAATATATCATCACTTAGGCTGCTGTTAGGAAATTGTTGAGTTAGACTATCCAGTTTTTGGATTGCTGCCTGCGGTTGGTTTATTGCTTGTAGGCGGTCGGCTTGTGCATAACCGAGCAGGGCCAAACTGTCTGAGGTATTTTGACTGTGCAACGTAATTAAAAGACCAAGTTTAATAGCATCATTGGCAATGAGTTGCGAACTGCTGCTCTTTAGTACATCAGCCTGCGATTTGGCATAAGCAAAATTGCCCTGGTAAAAAGAAATTTTTGCCGAGCGAAAACGGGCTTCGCTACCAATATTGGTGTTTTCGAGGGTTTTGGCCACTTGTTCGTAAAGCAGTAGTGCATCCCAAGTTTGCTTGTTCAGCAAATAGATTGCTGCTAATTCTAGTTTTAGCTCTCCAATCTCTAATGGTGCCAGCTCAGGATTTTTCAGTGCTTGTTCCAGTTGTAGCTCGGCACTGTCTGCTTGTTTGAGCTGGTAGGCTTGCAGCCAGGCCAAACGGCGTACGGCAAAAAGTGTTTGTCGGTTATTGCCGTATTGTTTGATTATGGCTTTGAAATCGTTGGTCAGTTGTACAACGGACTGCTGGTTAACCAAGCCTTGTTTGGTTAGCTCATATTTACAGTTGACCAATTGTATTTTGGCTGGCACGTACCATTCGGTGTTGGATCCCTTTTCTTCGAGGTAGGTATAGGCTTTTATGGCTACGTCAAAAGCCTTGTTTTGTACAAAAATTCCGGCCATGTCGTAAATCTCTGCCGAGGCATTTTTGCTGCGGCGATCTTTGGCCAAAAGTTGACGCAATACCATGTCGTACTCTTTTTGTTGGAGATATTGCCAAATTAACAAATCGTTGAAAACCTCGTTTTGAGGTTCTTTTTGTAGTTTCCGGAGTAGAAGGTATTGCAGGTTTTGGTAATCGGCATTGCTATCAAAAAGGTTGCTGAGCACACTTTTGGCTTGGTTAATCCATTGTGGGTAGCTGGGCAGAGCGTTTAAGTATTCGTCAACCAAAGCATTTTTGTCTTTGCGTAGCCGATAAAGGCTCAATAGCTCTAAAGCAAAAGCCTGTGGCGATTTGAGCGCCTTTCTACCTTGCAAAAAGCAAGCAATGGCCAAGTCGTAGTTCTCGAATCGGTAAAAGGTATTGGCTAGTTCACGTACAGAAAACTCATCTTTGGCAAAGCGCTCAATAACTGCATTTTGTAGTTTGGTAGCATCAGCACTTTGACCACTCTCTTGATAAACTTTGGCTAACAACAGCGGGTAAATGAATTTGTTGGGCTCTGCATTTTGAATTTTTTTGACAGCACTTTCTGCCAATTGATACTGTTTAATCTTTAGCAATGAACTGATATAAAGCTCAAACGAAGTTTCGTTTCCGCTTTGCTTAAATACTTTCTCGAACAAATTGGCAGCTTGCTCATAATTGCCCTGTTGAAAATACTGATAAGCCCGAACCTCATCATTGAGCTGCTGAGACTTTAGTACAACAGGCCATACAAATAAACAAGCAAATAAATAGATAATCCTAATCATGCTAAAGAAACAGCTCATAAAGTTAAACCTTTTTCTGAACAATATTGGGGCTGATGTGTATAGGGCTGCTTTCTTGTATTTTAAATGTTACGTAATAAAATGTTGGCAGGCTACTCGTAAAAGTGTATTTTGTCCTAAAATTTGTAGTTCAAAGCGTAACAAACCTGATGTTTGTGCGGTTTGCGGTTTTATAGTTGTGTATCTTTGTGGCATGAGACTTAAAGGCAGCTTTGGTATAATTCTATGCTTGGCAATGTGGTTGTTGTCTTGTCAGCAAGCAGTCAAGGTTCGGGAAATCCCGGTCAATGATTTGTTTCGCTCGCAAGACAAGGCAATTTACCGTTTGTCGCCAAATGGAAAATACTTGTCTTATTTGGTACTTACCGACAAAAAGCAACGCCTGGTAGTGGAAGACCTCTCAACAGGGAAAATCACCGATATTTCTGAACCCGATGAACGGATAATTTTCTTCTACACTTGGATTAGTGATAAAGAACTGATTTACTATAAAGAAAAAAATGGTCAACGTTTTCAAACTGATTTATTCATTGCCAATAAAGATGGAAGTGAAAAACGACTTTTGATAAAAGACACCAAAAGTAAAGTACGTTTGTTAGAAGAGCAGCTCATTGATAATAAGTACCTGTTAGTAACCAGCAACGAACGAGATTCGACCGCTTTTGATATCTATCGTTTAAACATTAGAGACGGTAGTATGAATATGGTCGCAAAGAACCCAGGCAAATTCACCGGGTGGATGACCGATAACAAGGGCAAGTTACGTTTGGCTATAGAAAGTGATGGGGTGGATGAATCGTTGTGGTACCGATCTGTAGAGAGCCAGCCTTTTCGCAAAATTGCTACTACCAATTTCAATACCACCTTGCAGCCTTTGGCCTTCTCCGAGCAAGAACACGATTTGATATATGCCGTATCAAACGTAGGGAGAGACAAAAACGCATTAGTTGAAATAGATGGGAAAACGGGTAAAGAAGTGAAAGTTTTGTTTGCTAATGACACTTTGAACGTAATAGAAGCACAATACTCTAAAAAAAGAAGAGCCTTGGACTTTGCTGTTTATGAAACTTGGCGCAAGCAAAAATACTTTCTGAATAGCGAATCGAAAAAACTTTACGAAAAGCTAGAGTTCCTGTTGCCCGATGCCGAAATAAGGATTGTGCACCGAGACGATGCCGAACAACATTTTATTGTGCGAACTTTTACAGATAGAAATCCGGGGGCATATTACCTTTATTATGCTGAGAATAATTCGTTGAAGAAATTAAGCGACATTAATCCATCTATAAAGGATGATGAGATGAGTGAGATGAAACCCATCAGCTATTTGAGTGATGATGGGCTGCGCATAAACGGTTACTTGACCCTACCTAAGGGCTATAAGCCCAAAAATTTGCCTACGGTAATTATGCCACATAATGGCCCTGGCTTACGCAATGTTTGGGGCTACAATGCCGATGTTCAGTTTCTAGCCAATAGGGGTTATGCAGTTTTACAGATGAATTATCGAGGCTCAGCGGGCTATGGCAAAGCATTTTATACCAAGGGTTTTAAACAATGGGGCAAAAAGATACAGGATGATGTAGATGCCGGTACCCGGTGGCTAATTGCCCAAGGTATTGCCGATCCCAAGCGTATAGCCATATACAGCTATGGTTTCGGCGGAATTATTGCCATGAATGCGGCTATTGCCAATTCTGGACTATACAAATGTGCTGCTTCCAACTCAGGAGTGCTTAACTTGTTTAGTTATCTGAAAACCATACCTCCCTATTTTGTGTCCAGCCTTTCTACCTATTATGAGCAAATTGGCAACCCAGATACCGATGCCGAATACCTTAGGCAGGTTTCTCCTGTTTTTCATGCCAATAAGGTCAATATTCCGGTTTTTATCAGTCAAAGCTCTAAAGATACCCGAATAAATGGTAACGATGCCTTGCAATTTGTTAAGGAGCTCAATAAGCTAGGTAAACCGGTTACTTATCTTGAAAAGCCAGAAAACATAACCCCTTTTGATCGGGAAGAATCGCGAAAGAAAACCTATACTGCCATCGAGGCTTTTTTGAGAGAAAACCTCAAAAACCCCTAATCGCTCTGCTATGAAGGCTAAAAAAAAAGATGGTTATCGGAAAAACTTTTTATTGGTCATAGCTTTTCTGGGGCTTATCTCGGTGTTGTTAATTCTCTCTTTGGCGCTGACATTTGATTTCAGTACAAAGAAAATAGAGAACGATTTTGTATCGGCCAAGACCAACGTGTTAGAAGAGAGTGTCAAACCCTATAACAATTTTTTTCTCAATAAATTACCCGAAGTCTCATACTACAACGGCTACCTCGATTCGGCATCTGCATCTAAATTTGTTGATACCATTTTGTCGAGATTTGCATTTGTGCGCAGGGTAACATTCTACGATGTAGAGATACGCAACTCTAGGGTAGAGCGCAACGGTTTAAATGTAGGCTATTTCTCGGTTGGTATAAAAGGTCTATACCATTTTGGTGAACCGAAAAGCAAAGAGGAAAATCCATCGCTAGCACAAACCGGGCAGATACAAAGCGGTACTACCGAAAATTTTAACGAGTTGGCACTAAAGCTCTATACCTTTGTGAGCCATATTGATACGGCCAAAGTGCCTTCTCAAGAGACTCTATTTAGTAATTTCTCCAATATAAAGACCAATCGTGTCGATTACTTTAATATCCCACGGTTTGAAGATTTAAAGGTCTATAAGCAAATGATTACCGAGCGTTTGCCCACAGCCCCAGTATATCAGCAAGATATGCTCTCTTTTGAGCTAGACCCTGCAAAAATAGTAGTGAAGAACAATCGGCCCAACCTGTACCAATCTGTTAGAATAGAGCCTGTTACCTATGATCCTATAGAGACCAATACCGAGTATTATACCGGAGAAATTACCCTTGGAGGGGCATTTTCTGCTTATAAACTTTATTTTGTATCCTCAAAATCTTTCCTCAAGCAGGCGGCATTGAGCTATTTTTACCCGATTGCAATCCTTATCTTTTTGATTTATGGTTTGCTGTCTTTAGTTGCTTTCCTCATCTTTAGAAATCTCAATATCAACCACAAGATGTTTCGTTTGCAATACGATTTCTTGACCAATCTTACCCACGAGTTTAAAACACCTGTAAGTGTAATCAAGATAGCGGGCAACAATATCCGCAGTGCGGCCAGTATCTCCGAAAAAGAGCAAAAGCTATACGGCAAAATTCTTGATGAGGAGGCCGATAAGCTAAACGGGTTAATGAATAAACTTCTTGCCTTTACACAAATTGAGAACAAGGCCATTAAGCTGAACGAGGACAGTGTGGCTATAGAAGAGTTTATAGAAAGCACAATTGACAGTCACCAATTAAAACATCCCGATTTTAAACTCAGTTTTGAGGTGAAGGGCTTTAAACATTTTATTACCGATCCGGTCTTATTGGGTAGTTTGTTTGATAACTTAATGGAAAATGCTTATAAATATTCGCCGGCAGACCGAAAACAATTGCACATAAGTGCCACACGCATCAAAGACAAGGTGGTTTTTAGGTTTAAGGATGCGGGAATTGGAATGGCCCAGAATGAGCTAAATAATATTTTCAAGAAATTTTACCGTATCCAAAACCAATACAACCAAAGTGGTAGTGTAGGGCTGGGTTTGGCTTTTTGCAAAGAACTTGTTAATTTTATGAAAGGAGAGATTACGGTAAAAAGCGAACTGAACAAGGGAACCGAGTTTAAAATTGTATTGCCATATATAGATTAACCTTATTGAACAATTGACCACAATCCAAATCGTATTAAATTTGTAACTTATGTCAAAAGATATCAAAATACTTATTGTTGAGGACGATGAAAATTTGCGTTTTCTTGTTTCGCACCGTTTAAGCACCGAAGGCTATCAGGTTATTGAAGAGAGTAGTGGTGAAAAAGCTAGCGCCACCATGCTTGCTGAAAAACCTGATATTGTATTGTTAGATTGGATGTTGCCAGTAAAAGAAGGGCCAGAGGTTTGCGAAGAAGCCCGTAAGGCAGGTTTTGAAGGACTGATAATTATGATGACGGCCAAGGCACAAGATGTGGACAAGATAGAGGCCTACCATTTTGGCGTTTCGGATTATGTAACCAAACCTTTCAATATGGATGTGTTGGTTGCTATGCTAGACAGTAAGGTGAAATTTATTGTAAATAGCGACAAAGCCGATCTTTTCAGATTTGGAAACATGGAGCACCATCCCAATATCCATACTTTGGTGAAAGAAGGTAAGAAGATAGAACTTACCATTCTTGAAAATCGTATTCTTTTGTATTTCTTGCGTAATCCCAACGAGGTGGTAAGCCGAGAGGCTTTAATGTTGGAGGTATGGGGCTACAACTCTGATGTTAACACACGTACCTTAGACATGCATATTGTAAGATTGCGTAAAAAGATAGAGAATAACCCCGACAATCCACATTATTTGCAAACCGTAAGAGGGGTGGGATATCGGTTTAATGTACATTAAAAGCGATAGTTACTGTATTTTACAAGTGCATGATAACTTGTAAGCTAGCTTGAATAAAATTCTTAAATTTACGTATGTCTTTTCTTCAACGATATACGAGTGATTTGTTCAGCCTGCTTTTCCCTGAACTGTGTAATGCTTGTGGTGTCAGTTTGTATATGGGCGAAAAAGACTTATGTACCAAATGCCTAGCCGATTTACCTTTTACCGATTTTCACCTTAATACTGATAATCCGGCTGCGAGACTCTTGTGGGGGCGGGTACCCATAGCGGCCATAACCTCTCTTTTTTATTTCAGTAAGCACACCAAAGTGCAAAACATGATGCACCAATTAAAATATAATGGTAAAACAGAGTTGGGGGTTAAAATGGGACAAATGTTGGGTAAACAATTAAAATTAAGCAATTTCTTTGGTGATTTGACTGTTATTGTACCTGTGCCCCTACACGAACGTAAGCTGAGAGTACGCGGATATAACCAAAGTGAGTGTATTGCCAGAGGCATTGAACAAGAATTGGGATTAGAGCTTTGGCCCGATTTGTTGACACGTGTTAAAGCTACAGCCAGCCAAACCAAAAAAAATAGGTATCGCCGATATGAGAACATGAAAGAGGTTTTTTGTGTTGACAAGCAGAAAGATTTGAGCAGTCAGCACATCCTATTGGTTGATGATGTTATCACTACCGGTGCCACCCTAGAGGCCTGTGCGCTTTCGCTATTGGAAAATGGCTTAAAAAAACTTAGTATTGCAACAATTGCTTTTGCCCAATGAGATATCTACTAATCGGTATTTTTGCCTTACTTCTATTTTTTTCCTGTCGTAAAGACGAGCAATTGAGCTATCAGCCCGATTTGCGTTTATCTTTTTCGATAGATACCGTAATGTTTGATACCGTATTTACTTCAGTAGGTTCTACCACCCGCAGGTTTAAGATATTTAATTTCAATAACAGAGCCTTGAAACTCAACCAAATGAGTTTAGGAGGAGGTTCTAACTCCCCTTTTGCGGTAAATATCAATGGTCAGCCCCTGCTTGTAGGCAATAGCTTGGTGATTGATGGAAACGATTCGGTAAACGTATTGGTTAAAGTTAATATCAACCCAAACCTGCAAAACCAACCCTTTATTGTTCGCGATTCGTTGGTGTTTTTGTACAACGGAAATCGACAAGTGATACCATTGGTAGCTTATGGGCAGAATGCAATTTTTTTGGACGACTTCACCATCACACAAAACACCAATTGGGATAGCCCCCTGCCTTATGTCATCCGTAAAAAAGTAACGGTAGCAGAACATGTCAACCTAAATATTGCGGCAGGTGCTCGTATTTATTTTCATCGTGATGCCGGTATGGATATAAAAGGAACACTGACTGCTTTGGGTACACCAAACGATAGTATAACCTTTGCTAGTGACCGTACAGAGCGGATATACCAAGAAGAACCCGGACAGTGGCGAGGTTTACGCTTTTTTGCTTCCAGCCAAAGCTCAATAATCGAACATAGCACCATAAAAAACGCCATACACGGTTTACAGGTCGATTCGTTGACTGCAAACCTACAGCCCAAACTTATTTTGGCCAATTCAATTGTCAAAAATATGCAGGTTGCAGCTATACAAGCTAAACAAACCCATATTAAACTTTACAACAACCTTATTTACAATTGTGGTCAATACTTACTTTATGCAGAGGGTGGCGGAGAATATGAAGCCCTACAAAATACCTTTGCAGCCTACAATTTTAATTTTTCGAGGCGCTATCCGGCTATTTATCTGAGTGATTATAGTGGCAATAATCAGTACGCAGTACTTTCAGTAAATTTTGTAAACAATATTGTGTGGGGCAGTTTGGATAATGAGCTGAAACTAGAACAAAAATCAAATACACCAATCCAACTCACCCTAAACTACAACCTGTTGAAAAGCAATGAAGCTAATATTGGAACAGGCAATGTGTACAATGTAGATCCATTATTTACGAATGCCCGACAAGGTAATTATTCGCTTATGGCCAACACACCTGCTGCCAATAAAGGTGCAGACCTAACGGGACATCCTTATTTTATCCAATACTTGCAGCGTGATCTTCGATCAAAGCCTCGGCAGTTCCCCTCAGATTTGGGCTGTTTCGAGCTCGATTAGACCCGATATACGATTGCATTGATGTGCATACCCGCACCCACCGAGGCAAAAAGTACCACATCGCCAGCAGCAATTTCGTAGCCTTCCATTTTCCCTTTCAATACCAAATCAAGCAGGGTGGGCACTGTTGCTACCGAGCTGTTACCTAGCCAAGAGATAGTCATGGGAACCAGTTTTTCGGGGATTTGGTCTTTGCCATATAGTTTAAAAAGCCGTTTCATTATGGCATTATCCATTTTGCCATTGGCTTGGTGTACAAATACCCGTTTAATCTGCTCAATATCAACACCCGATTTGTCAATAGCCATTTTGATGACTTGAGGCACAGTTATAACGGCAAACTCATAGAGCTTGCGGCCTTTCATTTTGATGTAGGCATTACCATCATTAGCTACTTCGGGGTTATTGCTACATCCCATAATGAGCATATCGGCATGGCTGGTGTGGGTTTGTACTTGGTGTGCTAAAATACCTTTTTCGATGTTATTTTCTTGACCCTCTAAAATGGTAGCCCCGGCTCCATCGGCAAAAATCATACTGTCACGGTCATGGGCATCTACAATACGAGAAAGGGTCTCCGAGCCAATTACCATCACTCTTTTAGCATCACCCGAACGAATGAGCGAATCGGCTTGTATCATGCCTTGTACCCAACCCGGGCAGCCAAAAATTAGATCAAATGCTGCACAATTGGGATTTTGGATACCCATTAGCTTCTTTACTTTTACGGCAAGAGCAGGCAATTGGTCTATACGGTTACTGCCTAGCTTAATATCGCCAAAATTGTGACAAACTATAATATAATCTAGACTTTCTTGGTCAATACCGGATGAATCAATAGCTGATTTAGCTGCCAAATAAGCAATATCATGGTTCAACTGGTCGTCTTTGACATAACGTCGCTCCTGAATTTCGGTTATTTCGGCAAACTTTTGAACGATTTCTTCGTTACTCTTGTCTATCTTAACTCCGCCATCAAAAAAACGATGAGATAAAAACTGGCTACCGCCAACCACTTTTTCGGGGATATAACTACCCGTACCGATAATAACAGATTTGACTTTTGTCATTTAATAAAAGTTAACTTGAACCAAAATGGTTTTCGGTATAAAGGTAATTACTCGATACTAATTGAACAAGTGTTTTTAAGAAAAGTCATCAACCATAAAAACGAAGAGCTCTTTGGGGCCGTGTGCGCCTAAAACTAATGTTTTTTCAATGTCGGCAGTACGGCTTGGCCCGGTAATAGTGCTGACCATAGAAGGAATTTCATTTCCGTATTTTTGTTTTAGCTGCTGAAATGCATCTTTAAGATCGAGTACCAATTGCCCGCTACGAGCTACTACCACATGTTGGTTGGGGTATATGCTAAGTCTTCTGCCTGCTGCATTATTGTTGCTCAGTACTACCGAGCCGTTACGAGCTACTAGTGCCTCGCAAAGTGTTATCCCTACTTCTGCTTTATCAAAATTTCTATCGGTCTCAAAGAAGGGGAATTCATAGGTGCGAAGCAGATTCTGAAGTTCGGGTTCCCAGCAATAAATCTTTCTCCATTGAAAACGATCGGCCAGAATTAACAGATTTTCTATAAACTCAAGTCCGTTTTCACAAAAAATAAAATTGCCATTTACTTCTGCTAGTTCTTGAGCAAACAAAACTTCTAAATCTTCAGTATTATTTTGGTATAGCTTGCTTTCTTCAATTTTAGGATAGGGGTTGTCTCGCTTTTGCAGCAAAGCCTTGCGTATTTTTTTGAGCATTTGCTCTTTGGGGCTGGTGTTGTCTTTCATCTTCTGCTCTGCAAAAACTTTTGTAAAGTACCAAGCCCCAATCTGCACAATTGAGGCTTGATACTTGTGTGCTTTAGCCTTGTTCTTGTTGTGCTGCATTTTGAGCAGCGTCATCTCCTGTTGCTTTGGGTTCACTCTCCAAAGCTAGAGGAGTAGTATCTTCCAAAATTTTTGTTTTATCATCGGCTCCATTTACAAATTCTTCATAAGTGGTTTTACCTTCAAAAGGTCTTTTACCTAATAGATCCTCAAGATCACTTTGGAAAAGAATCTCTTTCTCAAGCAGCTTTTGGGCTACTTTTTCAAGACCTTCTTGTTTTTCTAGTAACAGAGCTTTGGTACGGCTATACACCTCATCGGTAAGTTTTCGCACTTCAATATCAATCATTTCGGCAGTTTTATCCGAATAGGGTTTGTCGAAATTATACTCGTTCTGAGGGTCGTAGAAGGTTACATTACCCACATTTTTGTTCATGCCATAAATTTTTACCATACCATAGGCAATACGGGTAATTTGCTCCAAATCACTCAATGCTCCGGTTGATATTTTGCCAAAAGTGATATCTTCGGCTACCCTGCCACCCATAGCCATACACATATCATCCATCAATTGCTCGGCAGTGTATAAAAACTGTTCTTTGGGTAGGTATTGAGCGTATCCAAGTGCCGCCACTCCCCTTGGTACAATAGAAACTTTTACCAAAGGATTGGCGTGTTCCAAAAACCAGCCAGCAATGGCATGTCCGGCCTCGTGATAGGCTACAATTTTTTTCTCTTCTGGCGATATGATTTTGTTTTTCTTTTCCAAACCTCCAATAACACGGTCTATCGCATCTTGGAAATCTTGCATATCTACCTCGGCCTTGTTTTTGCGTGCAGCAATTAATGCCGCTTCGTTGCATACGTTGGCAATCTCGGCTCCGGCAAAACCTGGTGTTTGTGCCGAAAGTTTTTTGGCCTCAACATCAGCCGCTACTTTAATAGGCTTAAGGTGTACTTTGAAAATCTGCTCACGACCTACCAAATCAGGTTTGTCTATTGATATTTGTCGGTCAAAACGTCCGGGGCGCATCAAAGCTGAATCAAGCACGTCAGGGCGGTTGGTGGCTGCCAGTATAATGATGCCCGAGTCGGTACCAAAACCATCCATCTCTACCAAAAGTTGGTTGAGGGTGTTTTCTCGCTCGTCATTTCCACCCATCACACTACCTTTACCTCTTGCACGGCCAATTGCATCAATCTCGTCGATAAAAATAATACAAGGGGCTTTGTCTTTAGCTTGTTTAAATAAATCTCTTACCCTCGAAGCACCTACACCCACAAACATTTCAACAAAATCAGAACCTGATAGCGAGAAGAAAGGAACTTGGGCTTCGCCAGCTACAGCCTTGGCTAGTAGGGTTTTACCTGTTCCGGGTGAACCCACAAGTAAGGCACCTTTAGGGATTTTACCTCCCAAGTTGGTATATTTCTTGGGGTTTTTTAGAAAATCTACAATTTCCATTACCTCGGTTTTGGCTTCTTCAAGTCCTGCAACGTCGTTGAAAGTAATGTTTACTTGGCTTTCCTTGTCAAACAAGGTAGCTTTAGATTTGCCGATGTTGAAGATTTGGCCTCCGCCACCTCCGCCACCTCCACCTGTCATCCTCCGCATGATAAAAATCCATAATCCTGCAAAGAGTAATAGCGGAAGGATGGTAGTTAAGAATAAGCCTGCCCAAGGGTTAGACTTCGAAACTGTTTCAACCGGAACTTGATCCTCAACGGGTACATTGGCTTGTGATTTCTCAAGCTGACGAGTCAAATTATCAGCCGAAAGTGCATTGAAAGTAACCATTGGTCCGTTCTCATTGCCGAATGTGTTTTTGCTTTTGTATTTTGAGTATTTAGGATCGTCCTTCTTACTATCTTTGATATAGACTTCTGCTTTAACTACATCTTCGGTTTTGTAAGCAATAATCTTTTTTACGTCACCGGGTAGGAGCATTTCTTGTTCAAAAGTTTTATAGTCTATGGATGGTGTCGTATCACTGTTAAACATGCTATACATCACCCACATCCCAATAATTATTGAGGCATAAACCCAAAAAATATTTAAACGAGGGGGTTTTTGAGGTCTTTTCGGAATATTGGGCAAACGGTTTGGTGCCTTCTTAGGTGTACTGTTCTTATTTTCTTGTTTCATCTGTTTTTTTCGTTGTTAAAGTCGGATTTAAGCACTGTATCGAGTCATTTCGGCATCTCCCCAAAGTTCTTCTATCCCGTAAAAATTTCTTTTTTCTGTTCTAAAAATATGCACCACTACATCCAAGTAGTCTAAAATTATCCATTCGGCATTATCTAGTCCCTCTTTTCGCCAAGGATAAGTTTGGGTGCTTTTATGTATTTCGTCTTCAACACTGTCGGCAATTGCTTTTACCTGAACTGCCGAATCGGCATTGCAAACGACAAAATAATCGGATACCGCAGTGCCTAAATTACGTAAGTCTAAGCGTACAATATCACTCCCCTTTTTTTCCTGTATGCCTTGTATAGCAATTTCAGAGAGTTGTTTGGAGAGATTACTACTTTTCTTTTTTATCATTCAATACCCTAATTTTGTTTCTTAAAAATTAAACACTTGCAAAATAACACTTTTTCGACATTATTCGTTGGTCAAAATCTTATCAAATTATCTTCGGTCGATTCGACAAACACCTATCTAAAAAGTTTGCTGTCAAAATCCGAGCCACTGCCCGAAGGCACTGTAATATTGGCAGAGAATCAATTTGATGGGCGTGGGCAACAACAAAGCAAGTGGTTGTCCGAACCGGGCAAAAACCTGACTTTTAGTCTGCTGCTTTATCCGAGTTTTATTCCGATTGAACGACAGTTTGACCTCAATATCTTAGTTTCTGAGGCTGTTTATCGGGCTTTGTCAAAATTACTGTCCTACAAACTAGCCATTAAATGGCCTAATGATATTTATTATGGTGATGCCAAGCTAGGAGGTATTCTTATTGAAAATACCATTGTTGGTAACAAGCTGAAAAACTGTGTCATCGGGATTGGTCTCAACGTCAATCAGCAAATGATAGGCCTTGATTTGGGGCGCAAGATAGCCTCTATATCTGAAATTTTACACGAAAATGTTAATTTGACACCGCTTTTAGGAGAAATTTGCACGCAAATTGAGTTGAACTATCTGCGCATACGTTCGGGAAAGGCTGATGATTTAAGGCATAGTTATACGACGCATTTGTATCAGCTGAATCGAGTTGCAAGCTTTCGTGATAAAGAGCGTATCTTTGAGGGGCGTATTGTGGGAGTAAGCAACGAAGGCTTGTTGCAAATAGAAGATGATGACGCAAAATTAATAGAATATGGTTTTAAAGAAATCGTATTCTTATAAATGAATTTTTGACTAACTAAATTTATAAAACACATGAAAAAAATCACCCTAATGTTGGCTTTTGTGCTAGTTTGTACCATAAGTGCAATGGCTCAACTAGAAAACCCAGTTACTTGGCAATATGCCGCAAAAAAAATCAACAAAAACGAAGCGGTTCTTTACATAAAAGCTAATATCGAACCCGATTGGCACTTGTATTCACAAAACATCAAGCCGGGAGGTCCAAACAAAACTGAGTTTACATTTGCCAGTTCTAAAGATTATAGTTTGGTGGGTAAAACCCAAGAGCCCAAGCCTATAAGCAAATATGAGAAGGTTTTTAAAATGGAAGTAAGCTATTTTGAAAATGAAGTAGTGTTTAAGCAAAAAATAAAGCTCAACAAGGCTACAACTACAGTAAAAGGTAAGGTTGATTTTATGGTTTGTGACGACAAACAATGCTTGCCTCCGTCTGAAGTGAGTTTTAGTATTCCTGTAAAATAGTTTTAAACCTAAACTGCTGGTTTACTAAAATTGAACCCATTTTTTACTGATAAAAGCCATTGTCAAATGTGCTTTTATATCGGCTCATTATTTTGTCGCAAGAAATAATGAGCTTGTTTTGTAATTAAAATATGGGAGAACACAATTAAGCTAAAGCAGTTGATATAAAAAAACTACGAGCGCTGTAAGCTATACGTAGTTCTTAATTATTATATAAAATGAAAAGTATAAAATATAGCTTGTTGCTAATTCTTTTTTTCGGCTTTGGCTGGGTAAATAGTAGCAGTGCCATTAGTCTGAGGCAAGACACTACCGAACAGGTTGCCGATGAAATGCAGGACTTGGAGTTTACAACCATAGGCTCTAAGGAAGACAGTGTGGCCAATAATATTAAAGCCGATACAGCAAAGGCAAGTACCCAAAACACTGCAAGTACGGATACAACGACTACCGCAGCGGCAATAAGTGAATCAGCAAAAGAGAACAGCCTTTGGCATACATTTATAGAGGGATTGTTGGGTGGATTTTTGGCCTTTCTAATGCCTTGTATTTTCCCAATGGTGCCCCTTACAGTTAGTTTCTTTACCAAAAAGGCCGAGAGCAAACAGAAAGGAATTGCTCAAGCAATCATTTATGGGCTTTCTATCATTGTGATTTATGTAAGTGTAGGTTTGCTGATAACTGTTTTATTTGGTTCTTCAATGCTTAATGAGTTGAGCAGTAGTGGCTGGTTCAATTTTCTGTTTTTCTTGTTGTTGGTCTTTTTTGCCATCTCTTTCTTTGGCGCATTTGAGCTGACCTTACCTAGTAAGTTTGTAAACAAGATTGATGAACGAGCCGATAACAGTAAGGGTTTGGGTGGTATTTTCTTTATGGCAGCCTCATTGGCCTTGGTTTCTTTTTCGTGTACCGGTCCAATTATTGGTACTTTGTTGGTACAGGCTAGTGCAAAAGGCGAGTTGTTGGCCCCTGCGGTAGGTATGTTTGGCTTTGCTTTGGCATTGGCTCTGCCTTTTACACTATCGGCTATTTTCCCCGGTTTTCTAAATTCTATGCCCAAATCGGGCGGATGGCTCAACAGCGTAAAAGTGGTTTTGGGTTTCTTGGAGCTGGCCTTGGCCTTAAAATTCTTGTCAGCAGCCGATTTGGTGTGGCATTGGTCTTGGTTTGATCGTGAAGTTTTCTTAGTGCTTTGGATAGTTATCTTTACGCTGATGGGTTTTTACTTGTTGGGCAAGTTACAATTCTCGCACGACAGCCCTTTGAAATACATTAGTATCCCAAGGTTTCTGATGGCCTTGTTATCATTTGCTTTTGCTGTTTACATGGTGCCCGGTTTGTGGGGCGCCCCACTAAAGGTGTTGAGTGGACTGGCACCACCCATGCACACGCAAGATTTTATTCTTACGGGCGGTACAGGAGCTAACACAACAGCAGTTGGTACCGGATTTCCTAGTAAGGTGAAACACGATGAGGTTTTGCATCCACCTCATGGTTTCAACGTTTTCTTCGATTTGGAAGAAGGATTAGCCTATGCTAAATCGGTAAACAAACCTGTAATGCTAGATTTTACAGGACATACCTGTGTAAATTGCCGTAAAATGGAAGATGATATTTGGATTGATAGTGAAGTAAGTCGCATTATAAAGGAAAAATATGTGCTCATACAGCTCTATGTTGATGAGCGCAGTATAAAAATGCCACAAGATAAAATACATTTTTCTAATTACCTAAAAGGTAATACTGATGATTTGGGGCGTTGGAATCAAGATTTCCAGGCAACCAAATACGGAGCAAATTCGCAGCCCTATTATGTTCTGGTTGACCATCAACTCAATCCGCTTGTACCGGCACAGGGAGCAATTTTTAATGCAAAAGATTATGCTGCCTTCTTGCAAAGTGGCGTAGATAAATTTAATTTCGCCGAATGAGCAAAATAAAAACAATAGGAATATTAACGTCTGGTGGCGATGCACCCGGTATGAATGCTGCAATACGTGCAGTAGTGAGGGCAGCCTTTTTCTATAACCTAAATGTAAAAGGAGTAATTAGAGGCTACGATGGTCTTATAAATTCCGACTTTATTGATATGGATCGCAAATCGGTAGGCAATATCATACAACGTGGTGGTACCATCCTCAAAACAGCCAGAAGTGAAGAATTTAAGACCACTGAAGGTCGTGCAAAAGCTTATCAAAATATAAAAGACCAAGGAATTGATGCATTGGTAGTGATGGGCGGCGATGGTACATTTACTGGCGCACATTTATTTGCATCTGAACATGATATTCCTATTGTGGGGCTTCCTTGTACCATAGACAACGATTTGGCTGGTACAGATATGACCATTGGCTACGATACTGCCATCAATACCGTAGTAAATGCGGTAGATAAAATTCGTGATACCGCCGAGTCGCACGATCGCTTATTTATTGTAGAGGTGATGGGCAGAGATTCGGGGCTTATTGCTCTACGAAGTGGTATAGGAGTAGGGGCTGAGGCCATTATGATACCCGAAGCCAAAATGGAAATGTCTGATTTGATTTATCGTTTAGAACATGGTCGTAAGGGCAAAGCCTCAAAAATTATCATTGTAGCCGAAGGCGACGAAGCAGGCGGTGCCTATAAGGTGGGTGATTTGTTAAAAGAAAAATTCCCCGCTTTAGATATTAAGGTTTCGGTGCTGGGTCATATTCAGCGTGGAGGAAAACCCTCTTGTATGGATCGAGTATTGGCCAGTCGCTTAGGTGTTGCCGCTGTAGAAGGTTTGTTAGAGGGAAGAAGAGATACGGTTGTTGGACAGGTGAATAAAGAAATAGTTTTTACCCCATTTGCACAGGCAATCAAACACATCGATGCTTTGCAGGTAACTCCGTCATGGCTTCGTTTGGGCGAGATTTTGTCGATGTAATAGACGGCTTTAATGCCAAAATAGCTCCTTGCTCTCTCTGACTACATTTATCGAAGTAGAGGACAAGGAGCTGTTTTATTTAAGATAGCTCGGTTAGACGCCCCATCAATCACTGAACAAGGGATGATGCCTAGTACAAACTAATAAAAAACGAATATCTTCCCCACTCTTTGGGCTTTATTTTCTAAATTCACCAAAAAAATAATGAATTTAATTTCCAATACTAAACTCTTTTTGGCTGTTGTTGGGCTAGGCTTGTTGTTGGGTTGTGCACCCCATAAGCAAATGGCTCGTAAAATTAGTAAAGTGTTTCGGCAAGAGCAGCCTGCACCGCCTTACCAAATTGGCTTTGCGCTTTATGACCCCACTAGCAAGCAAATGATTATGCAAAAAGATGCTGATAAGTATTTTACTCCGGCATCAAACACCAAGCTATTTACTTTCTATGCTGGCTTGAAAATTTATCCCGATTCTATTCCCTCGTTACGTTACAAAATTAAGGGCGATTCGCTTTTTTTCTGGGGATTGGGCGACCCTTCGTTATTACATAGTGAGCTAAAGGGAACCAAAGCATTAAACTTTCTAGCTAAAAGTACCCAGCAACTATTTTTTGTACCGGGGCATTATAAAGGAGATTTCTTTGGTAACGGCTGGTCTTGGGATGATTACAACGAATACTATCAGCCCGAAATAAGTGAGCTACCGCTATATGATAATGTTTTAGCTTTGTCGGCAAAGGCTGATGGTAGTTTGAACTTGTCGCCCAAATTTTTCCAAACCTGTTTGTTTGCGGACAGTTCACAAAGAACACCAAAAAGCTTTCGGGTGCAACGCGATTTTTTGAGCAACAGTTTTTCTTATCCTCTGGCCAAAGCTCCGCAAGGTTATGCACAGCAAGTGCCTTTTAAGACTTCTACGGCCTTAAGTTTGGCTTTGTTGGCAGATACCCTGCATCGTGAAATTAAAATAGCCGACATTCCTTTTGATTATAGCTCAAAAATACTGTATAGCAGTAAAAGTGAAGATGTTTTAAGAGCAATGATGCTCCCGTCTGACAATTTTATAGCCGAGCAGTTATTGCTAGGCTATGCCGATAAACTGGGAACTAGTATGGAAGCCTCAGCAGTTATTGCAGCAATCAAAAAGAAATACCTCGGTGCATTGCCTGATCCGCCAAAATGGGTGGATGGTTCTGGCTTATCCAGAGGTAATTTATTTACCCCTAGGTCTATTATCAAACTGTTAGAGTTAATTTATGAGGAGGTTAACGATAAGGATAAACTTTTGAGCTTGTTGCCTGCCGGTGGTAAAACAGGAACTTTACGCAATACTTATCCCAAAAATAGCCCACCTTTTGTTTTTGCTAAAACAGGTACTTTGGGAGGTGTACACAACCAAAGTGGATACGTTTTAACGAAGAAAGGAAAGTTTTTACTGTTTTCTTTTATGAACAATAACTATGTGCAACCTACCGCTACTGTTCGGAAAGAGATGGTGAAAATTATGACCTATATCCACGATACCTTTTAAGTAGCCTTGCGGTAATTTGCAATATTTGCAAGAAAATCCTTTGATTTAGCAAAAAGTAGATGAGAAAATAAAATAAAAATTGCAGTTTCTTGCGTTTTTGTTTTTTTTTCGTAAACTTTACTTTTCAAATATCGCGTATGAAACGTCAGACAATTTTGTTTTTGTTGTTATTTGTGTCGCAAGTGCTTTGGGCACAAGAACAATTGGTGTTTAAAAGCAAAAACTTGCCAAAACCGGATACCGTATGGGTTTTCAGCCCACAAAATGCCAAACCCAATCAAACTTTGCCTTTGGTATTTCTCTTACACGGATATAGCGGTAATTATAAACAATGGGACAATATTATGAAAGCACAAGCCTATGCCAACGAGTACGGCTTTATATTGGTATGTCCAGATGGTTTGTATAACAGTTGGTACCTCAATAGCCCTATTAAGAAAGACTGGCAGTATGAAAGTTTCTTTTTTGATGAGCTTTATCCACAAATAATAACGAAGTATCCTGTGCAAAAAGACAAAGTTTTTATTACAGGACTAAGTATGGGGGGGCATGGTGCTTTACACCTCTTTCTACAAAAGCCAGCACTTTTTGCTAGTGCAGGGAGTACAAGCGGCGGAGTAAAACTAAGCGATGGTTACGGTAAATGGGGTTTGAGTAGTCTTTTGGGCGATCCGCAGATCAATCCATCCAATTGGGATAGTTGCTCGGTCATCAATCAAATAGATAAACTAAAAGACACGAACAAACCTTTTATTTTTGATTGTGGTGCTGATGATTTCTTTTATAAATCCAATAACGAATTGAAAAAGAAATGTGATGAGTTAAAACTAAAAGCAACCTATATTTCTCAGCCCGGAGGGCACAACCGCACCTATTGGGCGCATAGTATTCGTCAACATTTTGATTTTTTTAAGAACCTAATAAAAACCGATAAACCTAATTAATACTCGACATGAAAAAGATTTATACCATTTTACTCACTTTCCCATTGTTTTTTATTGCCTGTAAAAAGAACAATCCTAGTCCGGCTCCCAACCCTGGTGGAGGAAGTGGAGGGACTACTCCGCCAACTACAACGCCTTATGTTCCCGACAATAGCTTTAAAATTGTGGCTTATATGCCTAGTTATGGTAATCCGGATTTAATTGATGATAAGAAATACAAAATGATAACCCATTTATTCTATGCTTTTTTAAGTCCTAGTACCACCGAAGATGGCTCTTTGCAAACGTTATCACAGCCCGGTAGGTTTGGTACATTGAAAAACAAAGCTAAAACCTATGGAGTAAAATTTGGTATATCAATCGGCCCCGGAACCGGAGTAACCGAAAACACTTTCTTGAATATTGCCAAGAATGCTACTGCAAGAGCAAAGTTTGTAACTAATATTGTCAATTTTGCTAAGGCCAATGATTTGGCTGGGGTTGATATGGACTGGGAATATCCGAGAGATAACAATGGTGGTTCCGAAGCTTTCCATTCTTTAATGGTTGAGCTTTCTACCGAACTGCATAAATTGGGTAAGTTTCTGAGTGCTGCGGTTACTCCGGCAGTTTATGTGTCGTCTAACCGAGCTGCTATTCAAACCAAAACCTATCCTTATGTTGATTTCTTCAATATCATGCAATACGATGGTGCCGGATATGATTCGGCCGAGCCGCTAAACCATGCTTCGTATAAAATGAGTGTAGCCAGTTTAGACTATTGGTTGAATACTAGAAGCTTACCACGAGAAAAAGCAGTAGTTGGCACACCCTGCTACGGCAAATCATCAACAGGAAGTTCTATTACCTATCGGGCCATTGAGGCTTCTGGAGCAGACATTATGTTGAACGTAGCTACAGTTAACGGAGTACAGTACGGTTTCAACGGCATTACGACCATCAAACAAAAAGCTCAACTGGCCAAAGACCGGGCCAATGGCATCATGTTTTGGGAGTTCTCGCAAGATACCAGCAACGACAACTCTTTGATAAAAGCTGCCAACGATCAATTGGGAAGAGCTTATTAATGGATTACGAAAAAGACTTTACAAAACTAAATCAGCGACTAGCAAATCATATCGAACTAGACGGAGAGCAGTACCTCTATTTCTCGGGAACGGGTTATTTGGGTATGGCGCAAAATGCCAAACTCATAAAACAGTATATTAAAGGAATAGACCAATATGGGCTAAATAACGGTACCAGCAGAGGCAACAATGTGCAGCAGGGTATTTACGATAGTGCCGAGAATTTTTTGGCAGCACATTTTGGTGCCGAAGCAGCATTGGTCTCTTCTAGTGGTTATTTGGCGGTGTCATTAACCGTTCGGGCTTGCCAAGACAAGGGGCTTATTCGTTATGCTCCCGATTGTCATCCTTCGTTGTGGCTCAACGGTAAGCGTAAGCCCGAGCAACAGACTAATAGTTTTGCAGATTGGACCAAACAGCTTATAGACGAAATAAACCACAGCGAGCAAGTTAGATGGCTTATAATTAGCAATTCGGTCAATAACCTTTTTCCGGAGGTGTATGATTTTTCTTTTTTAGAACAACTAAGTCCCGATAAGCAAGTAACACTACTTGTTGATGACTCGCACGGTATTGGTTTGCTTAACGGGGGGAAGAGCATGTGCCAGACTTTACCCAAACGCAAGGGACTAAACCTGATTGTTGTTGCATCTATGGCCAAAGCCTTGGGTATTGATGCGGGTTTAGTTCTAGGCACAGCAACGCAGATAGAAGAACTAAAATGCAGTAACGAATTTTATGGGGCCTCGCCACCATCAGCTGCAGCACTGTTTGCCTATATGCAAAGCCAAAATACCTATGTCCAAGCTTATAAGCAATTACAAAACAACATCGATTATTTCGAGGCACACCTTCCTAATCCGGAGCAATGGCTTTTTGTTAAAGGCTTACCTATATACCTAAGTAAAAAAGAAGATTTGGGCACACAACTATTGCAAGAAAAAATACTAATTTCGTCTTTCCCTTATCCCGATAAGACAGGCAAGCCACTAAACCGTATTGTGCTCAATAGTTTGCACCAATTCACGGATTTAGATCGACTATTGGCCGTACTTAAAAGGTGTTAGGTAGCTAGTAGATTGCCCATCATGAAAAGATTAAGTATTGTATTTTTTGTTTTTTTCTGTTGCCAGCCACTTCTTTTTGCACAAAAAACTTTGAAAGTCTGGATTGTTCGCCATGCCGAGAAGGAGCAGAACCCCACCAATCCACAAGATCCGGTATTATCACCAGATGGGGCTTTGCGTGCCGAAGCGCTGATGCAAAGCCTGAAGGGAAAAAAACTAGATACGATTTATACTACGGCATATAAACGAACCAAGTTAACCGCTTTTCCTTTGGCCGACAAGCAAGGTATCAGCTTGCAAGAATATGACCCGACAAAACCAAGCCATTTGGTTAATATGCTGAAGCAAAAAGCTGCTGGTAAAAGTGTGCTGATAGTAGGGCATTCCAATACCATTATTCCACTTATTGAGGCTTTTGGAGCAAAATCTCCTTTGGATAGTATTGGTGATAACGAGTACGACAATTTGTTTTATCTACAAGTTAAGGGTGATAAGGTCAGTGTAGAACTGAGCAAGTATCGGGATAAACCACGCCCAGGAGAACTTTAAAAAAAATACACACAGTATGACTATTGCCGAGCTATATGCGTGTTATCGCCAACACCCAATAGTATGTACCGATACCCGTAACATACAAGCAGGTTGTATGTTCTTTGCACTGAAAGGTGAGAAGTTTAATGCCAACACTTTTGCACAGCAAGCTCTGGATTTGGGAGCGGCTTACGCTATAGTGGATGAGGCGGCCTATGCCAATAATAAAAGCTGTATTTTGGTACCCGATGTGCTGACTTGTTTACAGGATTTAGCCCGATATCACCGTCAACACTTACAAATTCCTGTTATAGGGCTTACCGGGAGTAACGGTAAAACCACCACTAAAGAGCTGATTAAAGCTGTTTTGTCCGAAAAATTTCGGGTTTCGGCTACTCGTGGTAATCTCAACAACCATATTGGTGTACCACTAACCTTGTTGAGTATTGGAGATGAAATAGAACTAGCTATTGTTGAGATGGGAGCCAACCACCAACAAGAAATAGCTTTTCTTTGCGATATTGCACAGCCTACCCACGGACTGATTAGTAATGTGGGGATGGCGCACTTAGAAGGTTTTGGCGGTTTTGAAGGGGTGAAGAAAGGAAAGGCCGAACTCTATACCTATTTGGCTGCACACAAGGGGCAGGTGTTTGTTAATGCCGCCAATACCGATTTGATGGAGATGCTGCAAAAATCAGGAGCAAAGCAAGTGGAATACTATAATAACAAGCATCGCAATATGGTGAGTGGCCAGCTGTTGCAGCAAGATCCCTACCTCAGTGTTGCTTGGGTCTACCAGGGCAAACACTACGAAGTGAGTACTCAACTCACCGGATCGTACAATTTTGAAAATATTTTGGCAGCAATTTCTTTGGGCTGTCATTTTGGACTAACATCCGAACAGATTAATGCAGGTTTGGCCGGATATATACCTCAAAACAACCGATCGCAAATTAGCCAAACCGAGCATAACCAAGTAATATGTGATTTTTACAATGCCAACCCAAGTAGTATGGAGGCGGCTATTGCCAATTTAGGCCGTTTGAGTGCAAAACACAAGATTGCTATTTTGGGTGATATGTTTGAGTTGGGGCAAGAGAGTGCCAAGATGCATCAACGAATTATTGATTTGGCTATGCAAGCACACTTTGCTGAGCTAATATTTATTGGAACACAATTTTATCAGTGGCACAATGATTATAAAGCTAGGTTTTTCGAGAAAAAAGAAGATGCCCAAAGTTTTTTGCAGAAGCAAACTTGGCGGGATAGCTTAGTACTGTTGAAAGGTAGCCGTGGAATGGCTTTAGAAACACTATTGCCAAGTTTATAATTGACCGGATGTTTTACTAAATAATCAATAATCGGTTATTGGTGTTTAGTTGTTGAAAATTATTTAGGTGCTTTTTTGTAAATTCATCATAAAGAGGTTAGTTTTAGTAAATTAAATCTTAAACCATATATGAACCAAGACGAAAAAAGTAACAGTATTTTCAAAGTAATCGGTGCTTCTTCTTTGGGCACACTAATCGAGTGGTATGACTTTTATATTTTTGGTAGCTTAGCAGTCATCATTGGGCAACACCTTTTCCCCAGCGATTCGGGAGCTTCTGCCCTCATCAACACCTTAGCAATTTTTGCAGCTGGCTTCATTGTAAGGCCATTTGGGGCCTTAGTTTTTGGCCGTTTGGGCGATTTGATTGGCCGAAAGCATACCTTTTTGCTTACGCTGGTTTTGATGGGCGGCTCTACTTTTTTTATTGGGCTCATTCCTTCTTTTGAGAGCATCGGTTACGCTGCACCAATTTTGGTTTTGTTGCTCCGCTTGTTGCAAGGCCTAGCATTAGGCGGCGAATACGGAGGAGCTGCTACTTATGTAGCCGAACATGCACCAAAAGGTAGGCGAGGTTTTTTTACCAGTTGGATACAGACTACGGCTACTTTGGGGCTTTTCCTATCCTTGGGGGTAATTGTACTTACAAAGAATATTGTTGGGGATGATTCTTTCTCAGATTGGGGCTGGCGTATTCCTTTTCTAATTTCTATTGTGCTAATTATTGTTTCGGTTTATATCCGTATGCGTATGCACGAATCGCCACTTTTTAGCAAACTGAAGAAAGAGGGCAATATTTCTAAAAATCCACTCCGTGAGAGTTTTCAGAATAAAGCAAATTTTAAGATGGTGCTTTTGGCGCTGTTTGGGGCAACAATGGGGCAAGGGGTAGTTTGGTACACCGGTCAGTTCTATGCCCAATCATTTTTAGAGAACACCTGTAAGCTCGATTTTAATGATTCAAAGTATATTTTGCTATGGGGTATTGCTTTTGCTACACCATTTTTTGTGGTGTTTGGCGCATGGAGTGACAGGGTTGGGCGTAAATGGATTATGCTAATCGGTATGCTGCTCGGAGTATTGCTCTATCGGCCAATATACCAAGTATTTTTGGATAAAACAGACGTGAGTAAAGTAGAAGAGGCACAAATTGTTAGCACCGATAAGCCTATTGTACACATTACAGCTTACAATGAGCAGGGCGATAGTTTGAGAACCACTGCCAGCCGTGTACACTTGGCAGATGGTTCGTCGTTCAACAAAGTGCAAGTAGATACCTTATATGCCAACGCAGACAAAACTGTTGGCCATGCTCCACTTGTTTATAAAGATAAGCAGCTTAGCAGTACCAATTTCTGGTTGTTTGTGGGGCTTATCTTTTTCCAAGTGTTGTTGGTAACTATGGTATATGGGCCAATTGCAGCTTTCTTGGTTGAGCTTTTCCCAACCAAAATTCGCTATACCTCAATGTCACTACCCTATCATGTTGGCAATGGGGTGTTTGGTGGTCTGGTACCTTTCATATCCACTTTGGTGGTGAGTTTTAAGGGAGCAACTCCTTTGTCGGGCTTATGGTATCCTATTGGCGTTGCTGCACTGTGCTTTGTTATTGGTGCGGTTTATTTGAGTAATAAAACAGATGAAAACGTAAACGATTAGTCATGAAGAGTTTAAAAAGAATATTGGGGGTGTTGTGGATTGTTATAGGTCCACTTTCTGTTGTGTTGATGGCTTGGCAGGCTTGGGAGAAGATAAACGAGGCTGCTGCCGGGGTACAGCGTATAAATACCGCAATGCAATGGGGTATTATCTTGTTGGTATTTATCCCTATTGCTTTAGGTCTAATGCTTTTTGGCCGATATGCTTTACAAGGCGAGTTTGATGAACTGCCGCAACACTCGGACGATATTTGAGGGCCTTATACTACCCTTAGTAGCAATCCTTTTAGGTATTCACCTTCGGGAAAAGAGAGCCTTATGGGGTGGTCTTCGGGCTGTTGAAATTGATGTACAATCTGTATTTCTTTACCGGCATCAAGTGCAGCCCAAGCCAAAATATCTTTAAAGGTATTGATATCTACTGCTCCAGAACAGGAGAAAGTAGCCAATAGGCCACCAGGGTTTAGCAGCATCAGCCCCCGTCGGTTGAGGTCTTTGTAGGCCCTAGCTGCTCGATCTAATGATGAGCGTGAAGGAGCGTATTTTGGAGGGTCTAAAACAATGAGATCAAACTTTTGGCCTTCATCGGCAAATTGGCGCAATTGTTTGTTAACATCATTAAGAATTGCAACGTGCTTTTGGGTGTCGAAAGCGTTTAAGGCTAGGTTTTGTTTGAGGGTGTCAATTGCTAGAGCAGAACTGTCCACGCTGTACACTTCTTTGGCACCTTGTTTCAGAGCGTTGAGGCTAAAACCACCCGAGTAGCTGAAACAATCGAGCACTCGTTTGCCTTGGGCGTAGGCCGACACGATGAGTCTGTTTTGACGTTGGTCACAATAAAAGCCCGATTTTTGACCCTCGGCAATATTGATGTGGTAACGAACACCGTTTTCTTTAACTTCAATAAAGGCAGGGGGGTGTTGTCCCCATAGCAGAGCGTTGGTAGTGTCTAGTCCTTCGTGCATACGGGCTTTGGCATCGCTGCGGTCAAAAATACCTTTGGGTTGCAACAACTCTACCAGTAACTCTATTAGTTGGTCTTTTACTCGTTCTATGCCTGAACTGAGAAGTTGTAGGGATAAAAAATCAGCATAACGATCTACAATTAATCCGGGTAAAAAATCAGCTTCGCTAAACACCAATCTGCATGCTGTGCTTTGTGGGTCGGTCAGCAAGTGCTTGCGGCTATGTATTGCAGCTTGCAATCGGTTTTTGTACCAATTTCGGTCTATAGAGCTAGCTTTGTCCCATTCTAGCAGGCGTATCGCCACTCTCGACTGTGGGTTGAAATATCCGTAGGCCAGAAAATTACCTTGGCTGTCTAATACCTGCACCACCTCGCCACTCTCGGGCTGGCCGGCAATATAGTCCAATGCCCCAGAAAATACCCAGGGGTGGTGTTGATGTACCGCTTTCTCTTTGCCTTTTTTTAATCGGATTTCTACCATGCTGCAAAGATATAATAATTACGATTGGACTTTTCTGTTTTCGGCTTGGTGATGTGGCGGATTTTTAGCACTAACGGTTCGCGGCTTTGCGTAGTGGCGGTTTAGAAGAACGAATGTTGAATACAGCACAACCGTTTAATAGAAGCACAAATGTTCAATTAAGCACTTCACCCGCCATTTTGCAAAACCACTGTTGGTAGCTGGGCTTTTCTGTCGCCTGTTTTACCCGTGTCATTTCACAAGAGCTTACAACACTTTTTGTTTCTTATTAGAAACATACCAAGCTACTTGTCCAAACATACGATTTTTTCGTTTTGTCAAGTCGGTCGCTAAAAATTAGTTTGGGAACTCAAATTGTATTAGTGCGGGTTAAATGATTCCTGCTAAAATAAACTTTACATATTTGAAAATCTGTTTTCAAGTTTTTGCAACCATTTTTTTCTTTTGTTTTCCGATACCATTTTTACCATATTAAAACTTATCCACTTTCGGTTTCTGTAACCTGTTTTCCAAAAAGTACCTGTAAAAATTGCTTTCTTAATAGCATTGCCAAAAACCAAACGGTAAACAATGCTTGCGGTGTTCATAGTGGTAATTACGGTAATGCCTTTCATCTTCCCCCCAGCGTTTTTTCATTAATCCGTTCGGCTTATAATCATACGCCACACCGGGAAAAATTACTTTGTCAATAAAACCCTTAGTCATTGCAAGCATTAATTCCCACCAAATCGGAAAGATAAAAATGAGGTGGTCGGCTTTTTCAAGCCGTTGATTGTATTCAATTACTTTTGGGTCAACGGGCGTTCCAACTTTAAAAGCCTTTAAGTCTGTTGCTGTCATTACAGGATTGAACCCGTCATTGTCAAGATGAATTAAATCAACGGTATGATTTGCTTTTTCAAGTCTTTTTGTTACAGCATTCAATACAGCATTACAATAACTATGTTCATAAGGGTGGTTGAATATTATTACTGCTCTCATTTTTAAAGTTATTTTTTGAACAAAATATTCTACTTTTGAATTGTACTAAAAATGGGAAGCCTTCAGTAACTTTATCCCAATTTTTTTGTATTTTGGTCTAATTTCGCATTGTATTGACTTATACTGACATAAATATCAATCGTTTAACCCATCTTTTGAAACTCTACGGACTTTCAAAAGAAGATTTGTTGCGTAATCTGAACAAAGACCGAAAAAAAGGACTTTCCGAAAACGAAGTTTTTGGAAACAACATCAAAATTAGCGTTCTAAAAAAAATAGACGAGCTTTTTAAAAAAGGGTTAAGCTATTATATTGACCCAAAAGATTTAAAAGAGGTCAAAGATGAAAGTATTTTTTTTAGAAAAGATAAATTCAATGCAGAATTGAGTTTTGGTGCAAAACAAATTGTAACACATTTTGAAGAAGAAAAAATTACTTTTTCGGCTCTATCAAAATTAGCGGATTTTAAAACGGAACGAACTTTACCAAGTTACAATGTAACGAGCAGACCAAAAAAAGTAGCGGAAGAAATTCGTAAAGTCTTATATCCTAAATTCACAACCGACAGAAAAGCATTTTTAAAATCGCTCATTGGAAAGTTTGCAGAAAACAACATTATCGTTTTTGAATTTATTGAAACTTGGAACAAAAAAGAAAAAGCCAATATCAACGGATTTTATCTTTCCCCGAATGTTATCGTATTAAAGCGTCAAAAATCATATCGTAGAGAAACGTTTACGTTAATTCACGAACTTGGACATTATTTATTGAATATTGAAGAAATTGACGAGAAAATCGGAGATGATTTTTCAAACTATGAAAGTTTGGATAAAATTGAAAAGTGGTGTAATGACTTTGCATATTATTTTTTGGCAGGAGATTTTGACGAAACAATTTCTCAATTAGAAAAAGCATCTGCAAAAAATGACTATCATCACGAAATCGTAAAACAAATTTCAGAGCAAACAAATTTAAGTGAGTTTGCACTTTTTACACGACTTAGAATTAACGATACAATTTCGTTTAATGATTATCAAGCTGTAAAAGAAGATTTTGAAAAGCAATATCGTGAAAACGAAGAACGACTAAGAAAAGAACGAGAAAAGGAAAAAGAAGAAGGTCGCAAATCAAATGCAAGAACATCAAAACCAATTTTGTCGCCATTGTATGTAAATACAGTTCAATCTGCCTTTATTGAAGGCATAATTGGCGAAACTGAATTTTGCAGACGACTAAATATTAAACCCGAAAAAATTGAAAATTACCTCAAATGACAATAGTAATTGATACCAGCTCACTTATGGCATTGGTTCGTTACTATTTGCCATTTGATAAAAAAGATACTTTGAAGAACTTTATCAAAAGTAAAGTTGAAAGCAAAAGTATTGTCGTAATAGATAAGGTTTCATTGGAGTCTAAAAGAACTGCAAAAGGCCTTATTGTGCAAAGTTTGGATTTTATTGAAGATAAAAAGAACATCACAAAAACAGACACACTTCTGCCAACTCAAAGTTTTTTAAGAGATTTAGAAAATCGTTTTTGCTATACAACGTTGAAAAATAAACTCAACGAAACGGAATTTGAAAACCGAAAACAAGCATTTTTAGATTCTGCCGATGCAAAATTGATTTTGTTTTGCTCAACAACTAACAATGGCGATAGTTTGAAACTTGACAAAACCATATTAGTTACAGAAGAAACACGAACAGACAACGACAATAAACTATTTAAGAAACTTCCCGAAATTTGCGAATTGCTTAAAATTGAGCATTGCAACTTACCAACTTTACTTGAAACTCATTTCGGACTAAAACTAAGCGAATATCTAGAATAAGAAAAGCCCAGCCGCTAACACGGGTAACCCTTGCACAACTACCTAATTTCTAAAAAAAACAATCATTTTTACCAATTTTCAGAGCTCCATATCTTCGATTTAAGCCTATACTTTATCCGTTTGGTAAAAATGAGGTACTAAAATCATGGTCGCATTTCGAAGATATAGGCCTTTACAAAAAGTGATTTCACAAAAACCAATATATCCCCTCCTAATGCAATTGAGATGGGGAAGTTGCGATTGGAGTTCAGCGTAAACTTTAAGCGTTGTTTTAGATGTTCGTCTTTACGATACAACTATTTTCTCTATTTTTGAGTTGTGCAACAAGCACAAGGTATTTCTAAAAGCGAAGGTGTCGAACTACTATGAAACTTTTGTGCTATATTCAACTTTAGTTTTTTAAATGAACAGTAGTGCTAAGCCTCCCTACGGTCGACTACGTACAACAGGTAATTTGGCAAAATTACTTCGCTTGCAAATCAAATTTGCACTCCGTAACTTAGCAAAGCTGCCGGGTCGTTACCTGCAAGCCTAAAAGACGACACAGCAAGAATTAACAACCGAAATAATCACAAAGTGACGGGACAAATGAACCGACTGACAGCAGACCGCACAACCAAAGCTTCTGTTTTTCTATTTTTCCCAATGCACATTTTAAAACAATTTTTGCCCACCGCACATTTAAGCATATTTGGTTTTTCCAACCGCACAAATTCAATGCTAAAAACCAAAAGAGCTTGAATTTTCTCAACACTCGAAAAAAAATCTGACAAAAAACTTAAGGAGCTAAAATTTTTAGCTAAATTTGTCATAGATTGACAAGTTAAAATATACAAGTAAATGAAAGCAACGTTTGGAGAATACATCAGACAACTACGGACAGACAAAGGTTTTACCTTAACTGAACTTGCCGCACTTCTCAAACTTGACTCTGCAAATTTGAGTAAAATCGAAAATAACAAACGAGAATTTGACGAAAAACGGTTAGACAAGTTGGCAAACGCTTTTGATCTTGACTTTGAAAAGCTGAAAACGGAATATTTTGGTGACCAATTCGCTAAAAAAATGTACGCTTATAATTGCTCGACTGAAACACTAATAGTGGCAGAGGAAAAAGTCAATTATTTGAAAAGTAAGAACGCAAAACAAACCGAAATTAAATTCTAAAACGATGAACAAACCATTGACATACATAAGTTTATTCAGCAGTGCGGGAGTTGGTTGTTACGGTTTTAAACAAAACGGTTTTGAGTGCATTGCAACAAATGAAATCTTGACAAAACGCCTGAAAATTCAAGCGTTCAACAATAAATGTAAATACGACACAGGATATTTAGACGGAGATATTTCAACAATAGAAATCAAAAACAAACTTTTTGCTGAAATCAAAAAATGGCAAACTGAACACAAAATTTCCGAACCTGATGTAATCGTGGCTACGCCACCTTGCCAAGGAATGTCGGTTGCAAACCACAAGAAAAACGAGGAATTGACACGAAATTCTTTGGTTGTTGAATCAATCAAAATAACCAAAGAAGTAAACCCTAAATTCTTCATTTTTGAAAGTGTAAGAGCATTTTTAAATACAACCTGCACCGACATTGACGGAGTAGAAAAAACGATTGAAGAAGCCATAAAATTAAATTTAGGAGGTCATTATAATATCCTTTTCAAAGTAATAAATTTTAAAGATTACGGTTCGCATTCGAGCAGAACAAGAACGCTTGTTATCGGTGTCCGTAAAGACTTACAAAACATTAGTCCATTTGATATTTTTCCCGAAAAACAAAAACCGAAAACACTACGCAAACTTTTTGCAGGATTGGAAGAACTTAATGAAATGGGACAAATATCGCAAAGCGATATTTTCCATTCGTTTAGAGAATTCAATCCCAAAATGTTGCCTTGGATTGAGAATTTGAGAGAGGGACAATCCGCATTTCAAAATACTGAAAAAGAACGTATTCCGCACCAAATTAAAGATGGAAAAATCGTTTTCAACGAGAGTAAAAATGGAGATAAATACGCTCGTTGGTATTGGGATAGAGAAGGTCCGTGTGTGCATACGAGAAACGACATTTTGTCAAGTCAAAATACTGTTCACCCGTCTGAAAATCGAGTTTTCAGCATTAGAGAAATAATGCTGATGATGAGTATTCCTGATACTTTTCAATGGTCGAATATATCAACCGAAAAGTTGAATAATTTGAGCATTCTTGAAAAGAAAATGTTTTTGAATTTGGGCGTTCCCCTATCGGGTCGGGCTTTCCGTTCCAATCTTTTGTTCGTTCCTCACAAAAGGATTTCCACTGCAATCCCTAACGCATTAAAACAAGTCGCATAATGGAAATTGAATTGAACGAAACGGAAAGACAATCAGAAATAATGAATTTGATTGGCTATGGATTGGCAAAATTCGATTTGGATTTTACAAAAGAATTTGGCTGTAAAACCAAAACAGCATTTAGTCGATTAGTTGTTGAATTAGGTTTAGCAAAAACTGAAAAAGCCGTTTCAAACAGACAAGATAGTTTCGACCCATATTTTGATAATGGCAGAAAAGGTTGGTGGCAAAGAAATCAACGAGAACACATAAAATTATTTATTGATAGTCTTTTTGGAAATGAGAATGCACAATCATTTGCGAATATTGTAAAGTTGTTCATCAACGATTACGATAAGAAATTGATTTTACCAACACAAGAAGTTCAACCGATTGTGAAATCTAAATTCAAACAACTTCAAGAAACGGGAAATGAAGCCGAGTTCTTTTTTATGAGCAATTATAAAACAATTCCAATTTTTGAAAGTGGTTTATTACAAGATGCAAGATTATGGGGCGATGGTTACGATTTTCAAATTCAGTTACAAGAAAAATTTGTTTTAGCAGAAGTGAAAGGCGTAAGAAATAAAAATGGAGCGATTAGAATTACACAAAATGAATTTGACAAAGCAGAAGAATATAAAAACGATTATTTCCTTGTTGTGGTAAGCAATTTATCAAAAACACCACAACTAAATATCATTGAAAATCCTTTGAAAAATTTGAAATTCAACCGAAAAGAAATGAGTTCAATACAAATCAATTATTATACAGAACACTTAAATTGGTAAAATATGGAAACAAAAGTTGTTTACGGTGTAAAATACTACATAAAAGACGTTGGAACTGAATTTGAATTATTTCAATCTCTTTCTGATGCTGAACAATTTTGGAATAATAAATCCTATGACAAAATAATTCCAATGAAAATTGTAAAAGGTATAGTCAACAAAAGTACTATAACCGAAAATGAGAATGGCGTAATTGAAGAATGTAGCAATTTCAAAACTCTTGAAACCATTAAAACCAATATCTAACCAATTATGGAGAAAGAATTTATTGCAGAACTTTTTAAGAAGTTTGAAGACGCTTGTTATGATTTTGATGGCGTAGAATGTTGGAGTGCTAGAGAATTACAAGAAATTCTTGGCTATTCTCAATGGCGAAATTTTAAAAATGTCATTGACAAAGCTCAAAAGTCTTGTGAACAAGCAGGAGAAAAAGCTAAAAACCATTTTGCTGAATTCAGCAAAATGGTCGAAATCGGAAGTGGTGCACAAAAACCAATTGAAGATATTGCATTGACAAGATACGCCTGTTATCTGATTGCACAAAATGGCGATGCAACTACGAAATCAGAAATAGCTTTTGCTCAAACATATTTTGCTGTTCAAACCCGAAAACAAGAAATAATTGAAAAAAGATTATTAGACGTTGCAAGAGTAACAGCTCGTGAAAAATTATCACAATCTGAAAAGAAATTGTCAGGGATAATTTTTGAAAGAGGAGTTGATAATAAAAGTTTTGCAATCATTCGCTCAAAAGGTGACCAAGCTTTATTTGGAGGAAGAACAACCAATGATATGAAACGAATTTTAAAAGTCCCTTCAAACAGACCGTTGGCAGACTTTCTTCCGACATTAACGATAAAAGCAAAAGATTTTGCAACGGAATTAACAAGTCATAATGTAGTTGATAAAGATTTGAAAGGAGATAGTCAAATTTCTAAAGAGCATATTGAAAATAATTTGGCAGTAAGAAAAATGCTACACGATAGAGGTGTAAAGCCCGAACAACTTCCTCCTGCCGAAGATGTTAAAAAAGTAGAACGAAGATTAGAAAGCGAAGAGAAGAAGATTTTGAAAGAGGTAAAGAAAATCCAAGAAAAGAATAAAAAGAAGTAAATGAGGAAAAATTTACACGGTTTACTGAAAGGAAGAATACATTGTTATCAAAACATTACAAACTTTCCAGCGTATTTTAGCAATACTTTTTCTGCGGGAGTAAATAATATTGTTCACAGAATTAACTGCAACGAATACATTGAATATCTTGCGACAAACCATGGTTTTCAATTAGGAAACAATCAAGATGTAAATGCTATTAGAGCGACAATTCCAACACAACATTTAGCAGACTTTAATCGTGGTTTAAATTTGTAAGATTATGCCAAGGGGATTACCAAAATCTGTAAAAAAATGTTTAGAAAAATCTGTTGATTCAGCATTATTGGCAGTTGAAACATACAATAAACCTGCCGTCAAATTTAAGTCGGGAGGTTATATTGTACTAATGGTAATTTCTTGGACTTCTTTATTTCACGCTATATTCTTTAAACAAAAAAAGAAACCTTTTTACAAAACAAACAATAGATTTGACAAGAAAGATGGCGATTTTTGTTATTGGGAATTAAGTATGTGTTTAAAGGAGTATTTTAAAGCCGACACTAACAATCCTATTAGAAAAAACCTTGAATTTTTTATTCCACTTCGTAATATGATTGAACACAAATCTATTCCTGAAATAGATTCAGATATTTTTGCAGAGTGTCAATCATTATTGTTGAATTACGACAAAATAATGGAAAAAGAATTTGGGGAAGAATATTGTTTACGAGAATGTTTGTCATTTGCTTTACAGTTTTACCCATCGTCTAAAAGTTTAAATAATGCTGTTATTGCAAATCCTACAACAAAACCTATTGTAGATTTTATTAAAGCATATAGAAGTGCTATAACCGCAGACGTGTTAGATAGTGGAGAATATTCATTTAAAGCGTTCTTAATTCAAGTTGCAAATCATCAATCAAAAAACACTTTGCCAATTCAATTTGTAGCTTATGACAAACTTGATGAAAATCAAAAAACCAATGTAAATAGAGTTGCGGCACTAGTTAAAAACAAATTTATTCAAGTAGCAGTAACTAATAAAGATTTATTAAAACCAGGAATTGTTGTTGAAAAAGTGCAGTCTGCATTAGGTAATCCCAAAATCCATAAAAATGGAAAAGAAAAAGATAAATTCAATATGGACACACATACGAGATGTTGGAAACGATATGAAGTAAGACCTGTCAATAACGCTCAACAACCTGAAATCACAAAAGCAGAATATTGTGTTTATGACCAACCTAACGAAACATATCTTTATACAGAAGATTGGGTAGATTTTCTTGTCGAAGAATTATCGAAAGACGGAATTTATGAAAGTCTTTATGAGTAATCCCACGCTTTTGGTAGCACATTTGCATTTTCCCAACCGCACAAAGCCCAATAAAAATTGCAAAAGAGCTTGTTTTGCCAACGCTAAACCAAGAGCCGACAAACAAAATGAAAAAAGGGTATGCCTATAACAGGCGTTTTGCAAAAAAACGGGTTCAGTAGTTAATTAAGCATTCTACCTCGCATCTAATTTTGTGATATGTTGACAGCTTTGAGCTCCGAAATCCACCCCATCGCCAAGCGAGGCAAACGTAGTACCTCTACTTTCGAGCCCCAATAATTTCTGATTTAGTGCTCAATCTGACATAAGTATCACTTAAATCGCAGTTATGCTAGCTGTTTTTAATCCTTTTTTTGGGAAAGGGGCTCCTGACTTGTCCACCTTGTTTTTTTTAATTTTACAAATCATTAAAATACAGTATATTATGATTTTCTTAGTGCTACATTTGTTGCACTAAGGTGTTCAAAATGCTAAAATTTAGAGAAG